>CALGYO010000225.1 GCA_937934715.1 uncultured Desulfovibrionaceae bacterium
GAAATTGATGCGCACCTTGAACGGTTGCCATTAAAGCCTCCTTTCCTATGTTGAAAGTTCAAATTTTAAGTCTTGGCCGACACGCTGAGCCAACTTACGCAATTATGATAAAAAAACAATCACGCACAAAAGATCGGGAAAAAATCCTAAAAAACAGCGCGCCTTGAATCAACCATCCCCTTAAACACACGACCCTCGTCCACTGTACCGCAACAGGAAACGCACGCCCGTGGCCCAAAGGAAAACAGGATGATCGAACGCTTCAACCGCCCCAAATCTTTTCGTGGAAAATCTGAAAAGAACTGAATTGGGATTTGACAACCTGCTCATACAAAAAATACCCCGACTTGCAAAGCCGGTTGCCTCAGAACGTGAAATTCTCCCGAAGCGTCGGGAAATTCCCCTTACAAGTCTCACCGTCCCCAGCTATCCCAAATAATTCCTAAACAATTTCAAACCATTCTTCCACGACGCCCGCAGAGGAAACATTGCGACGATCCAGACAAGACTCCGGCTGCAGGATGCAAAAATAACAGGCTCGCCGCTTCGGGACGGCGGCGTTCCGGCGACGTACGGCGCATACGCGCCGCCCGCCCTGGCATTTGCCGGTACGGCGTCTTGGGCGCCCCTTGAACGCCAGGAACGCCGCTCAGCGTTCACGTTCCTGTTACATGATGAAGATTTCTATGAAAATTCAGGCTGTTGAAAGAAGATGAAAAGGGGGAGCGACGTCCGGCCGGGCTGTCAGACTCCCCCTTGTTTATCATTTTAATACGAATCTTTTGAATTCATAAACCGCTCCGCCATGAGCGAAAGCAGGTAGATGGCGCAAACAACCGAAACAACAAGTAATATCTTAGTAATAAACATCATGGTCCTCCTCGGGTTGGGAAGACCTAGCAAGCTCTGCGCCAGTTGGACGCATGTCGCGGGAGCGGCGCATCCCTGCCGGAACGCCGCGCCCGTCACCTAAAAAAAACGGCGCCCGCAAGGGACGCCGTCTCACCAAATTGTCAATCCAGAACGCAGCGGGCCAAACCTTCGCCGGATTCCTTCTCCGTTCGCCGCTCTCCGGACAAAAGCCGTCCCGGCCGATACCCCGGCTTAGAGCGCTTCGCCGAGCAGCTCGCCGAAAGCCTTGCAGCCCACGGTGACCGCGCCTTCGATCTGTCCGGCCAAGTCCACGGTGACCTTCTTGGCGCTGATGGCCTTGTCCACGGCCGCATGAATCAGCGCCGCCGCCTCGCTCCAGCCCACATGCTCCAGGAGCATGGCGCCGCTCAGGATCAGGCTGCCGGGATTGGCCATGTCCTTGCCCGCGATGGTGGGGGCCGTGCCGTGGGTGGGTTCGAAGAAGGCCAGGTTCTCGCCCATATTTACCCCGGGCGCGAGCCCAAGTCCGCCCACCTGGGCGGCCAGGGCGTCGGAAATGTAGTCGCCGTTCAAGTTGGTGGTGGCGATGACGCTGTACTGTTCGGGGTACATGAGGGCGTTTTGGAACATGGCGTCCGCGATCCGGTCCTTGATGATCACGGGCTTGGTTCCGCCGCTTTTGGCCTCGGCCTCGGTCATGACCGTCTCGGGGAACTCCTCCTCGGCCAGCTCATACCCCCAGGCCCGGAAGGCGCCCTCGGTGTATTTCATGATGTTGCCCTTGTGCACCAGGGTGACGCTGGGCTTGCCGTGGGTCACGGCGTGCTGGATGGCCTTGCGCACGAGGCGGCGGGAACGCTCGGGGCTTATGGGCTTGATGCCCACGCCCGAGGTCTCGAGGATCTCGGCGCCCAGGGATTCCCGCAGAAATTCGATCAAACGGGCGGCTTCGGGGGTGCCCGAGGCGTATTCGATGCCCGCATAGACGTCTTCGGTGTTTTCACGGAAGACGATCATGTCCACCAGGTCAGGCCGTTTGACCGGCGACTCGATGCCCTTGAAGTATTTGATGGGGCGAATGCAGGCGTACAGGTCGAGGACCTGGCGCAAGGTGACGTTGAGGCTGCGGTAGCCGCCGCCTACCGGGGTGTTGAGCGGGCCCTTGAAGGCCAGGGAAGCCCCCTTCAGCGCGTCCATGGTGGCCTGGGGAAGATATTCGCCGGTTTCCTTGAAGGCCTTTTCACCGGCCAACAGCTCCACCCATTCCAGCTTTTTCTCTCCGCCGTAGGCTTTTTCCACGGCGGCGTCGATGACCGGACGGCCGGCGGCCCAGACTTCCGGACCAATGCCGTCTCCTTCAATGAAATACACTGTGTTTCGCATGCTCGGCTTCTCCTCGGCTCTATTCGGGACGTAAAAAGGTCACAGGGCCTTAATGAATGAACGCGCGCGTTGTCAACCAAAGAGGAACAGGGCGCGCAAGAGGCGGGAAATGAAAAATGAACGTTAACAAGGCGGGCTTCAGAAACATTTGCAAGCGAAGCGCGGAAAAAACCGGCGATTATTGCTCTTGATCGTATCTGCGCAAGAATTCGCGCATAAGCATCTTCTGTTCCTCCTCGGGCAAAAGCGAAAAATCAGCGTCCGCCACGTGCAAGGAGAAGTACTCAATAAGTTTTATGCGGCGCGCATCCCGGGCAAGTCCCGAATAATCGGGAGCCTGACGCAAGGCCATCACGTTCGCCCGCGGATCGAGCACGTATTTTTGAAGCAGGTTCTTTCGCGTCCCGTCCTTTTCCTCCAAGACCTTCGCGGTCTGCGCGTCCTGCGCGCTTTGACGGGTTTCGACCAAACGGCGCAGCATGCCCGTATCCTCGCTGCGGCATCCCCGGTACAGATACGCCAGCGCAAGGGCCTGCGCGGCCAAAACGGCCACGACCAGCAGCGTCCGCCCGCTCATGGCGCATCCCCACGCTTCGCATACGGATCCTGATTCGGCATGCGTCCTCCGATCCTACTGGGCGGCGGGTTGCTCTTCCGGCGTCCCAAGCTCTCCGTGGCGTTTCATTTTGGAGGTGATGTTGTCGTTGACCCAGTTGGCGTCCCACCATTCGATGGGAATGACCTCCCTGCCGGAAACCAGCATGCCGAAATGCAGGTGGTCGCCGAAAGCCATGCCCGTGCTTCCGGTTTTCCCGACCGGCTGCCCTTTTTTCACCGCGTCGCCGGGCTTGACCTCCATCGCGCTCAGATGCCCGTACAGGCTCTGCAGTCCGATCCCATGGTCCACGATGATGGTTTGACCGTATATGCCAAGGGGTCCGGCGAAAACCACCCGTCCGTCGTTGGCCGCCGGCACGTCGTCCTTGGGCCTGGTGGCGAGATCAATGCCCATGTGCGTCTGTTCGCCGATGGTCTCGCCCTTGTAGACGTACGCGCGCACGGCCCCGAAGGAGCCCTTGACCGCCGAGCCCGGCAAATAGATGAACGGACCGTTCCACAGGGGAACCGGCGCGGTTTTCTTTCCGATGTCCAGCAGCATTTCCTTGTTCTGCTCGCGCATCCG
>CALGYO010000226.1 GCA_937934715.1 uncultured Desulfovibrionaceae bacterium
CATCCCCCTGGCGGGGAGTCCAGAGGGGCGGCGCCCCTCTGGCCGCCGGAGGCATGTCATATAACGACGCCTTAGGGCGCCTCCACCACGTCAAAAAGAGCGGTGACGATATCGTCGGTGGTGACGGATTCGGCTTCGGCTTCGTAGGTGGGGATGATGCGGTGGCGCAGGACGTCCGGGGCGATGGATTTGATGTCCTGGGGAGTGGCGTAGGCCCGGCCCTGAAGGAAAGCGTAGGCCCGGGCGGCCAGGGACAGGTTGATGGAGGCCCGGGGGGAGGCGCCGTATTCGATGAAGGGGGCCATGGCTTCCAGCTTGAAGTCCTTGGGACGTCTGGTGGCCTCCACGATGTTCAGGGCGTATTCCAGCAGGGAATCGTCGAAGCGGATCTGGGCGATGATTGCGCGGATTTCCTCGAGCTCTTCGGGATCGAGCGCGGGCGAGAGGGCGATTTCCCCGGGCATGCCGTGGCGGCGGACGATCTCGCGTTCCTCGTCCCGGGTGGGGTACCCGATTTTGAGTTTGAGCATGAAGCGGTCCACCTGGGCTTCGGGCAGGGGGTAGGCGCCTTCCTGTTCGATGGGGTTCTGGGTGGCCAGGACCAGGAAGGGCGCGGGAAGCGCAAAGGTGTGGCCGCCGATGGTGATCTGGCCTTCCTGCATGGCTTCCAGGAGGGCGGACTGGACCTTGGACGGGGCGCGGTTGATTTCGTCGGCCAGGATGACGTTATGGAAGAGCGGCCCTTTTTTCACCGTGAATTCGCCGGTCCTGGCGTCATAGATCTCGGTGCCCACCAGATCGGCGGGGAGGAGGTCCGGGGTGAACTGGATGCGCTTGAATTCCGCGCGCAAGGTGGCGGCCAGGGCTTTGACGGCCAGGGTCTTGGCCAGTCCCGGGACGCCTTCGATGAGGATGTGTCCCCGGGTGAACAGCCCGATGAGCAGGCGGTCGATCATGGCCTTCTGGCCCACGATGACCTTGGCCATTTCCTGGCGCAGGCGGTCGACGGCGCGGCTTTTTTCCTCGACGCGCCGGGTGAGGTCGGCAAGCATGGCTTCTCCGTGGCCGCCGGATCGGCGGCGTTCGTTTCGCGCGGATCGTGGCCGCGGCTTATTGGAAATCAGTGACCAGGGGGGCCTGGGGCGGCTGCTCCAGGGTTTTCAGCGTGGTCACGGGAGCGTTCTTGGGTTCCGGGGCGGCCGGGATGGACAGGGTCTGTCCGATGGCCAGGCATCGCGGGTCCAGGCCTTCGTTCACGTCCAGGATGTCCTGGGCCGTCAGGCCGAAGCGGGCAGCGATGGCGTCCAGGACGTCTCCGGGCGCGACCTGGTATTGTCTGGTTGGTCCCGCGCCGGGGATGGCCGGAGGCTCCGGCATGGACGCGGGCGCCGGGGCGGTTTTTCGCGGAGAGGGGATGACCAGGGTCTGGCCCACCTGGAGCCGGGCGGGATCGACGCCGGGATTGGCCTTCACCACGTCCTCCACCGGCACCCCGTACCGTTGGGCGATACGGGCGAAGCACTCGCCCGGGATCACCTTGTGGGGCTCGTAGCGGCCGCCGTTTTCTATGTCCGTCACATCCAGAACAGGCGCGCCCGGGGCCGGAGCGGCCGGGGCCTGGGCCAGGGCCGCGTGCGCGAGCAAGGCCCAGATGAGGGCGGCGACGCAAAGCGCCCCTGCGGCGCGCGTGGACGGCGTGCGCGGTTGCATGACCGGATCAGTAGCACAACCCCGGCCCGCTGCAAACACGGCGATTCGGCCCGCGCGGGCCGCCGATTTGACAAGCCGCGCCGCGTCTGGGATAGAGTCGCCCAGGAAAACGAACGATTCCGGCGTGGATGCGTCTTCATGACGCCGGGAAAGGAGGAGGCCCATGCCCGCCCGTTGGCGATTGCCGTTCATGCTGTTGGCTCTGTTGACCCTTTTGGCCCCGGGGTGCGCTTCCAAGAAGGCGGCGCCCACGGCGGCCGGACCGGAAGTCTTTGACGACGCCGCGCAAAAATTCCGCGCCGGAGATTATGCCGGGGCGGCCGAGGGCTTCGCCAAGGCCGCCGAGGAATCCCCGGACAACGCCGAAGCCTATTATTTTCTCGGGCTTTCCCGGCAAAAGGAGCTCTTCGGCAAGGCTGCCCAGGCCTATCGCAAGGCCCTGTCCCTGGATTCCGCCAACGCGGCGTCCATGGAGGCCCTGGGCCTCCTGTATTTTTCCATCGGGGAATTCGGCGAGGCCAGGACCTGGCTGGAAAAAGCTGCGGCGGCTGGCGGGAAAAACGCCGAGGCGGCCCTGTGTCTCGGGGAGATTCTCTATCTTGACGGGCAATGCCGCGAGGCGCTGGCCGCTTATGAGAAAGCCGCCTCGCTCGACCCGCGTCTGACCGCCGCGGCTCGCCGGATAATCGTGGCGAACAGAACGTGCGGCAAGGGGAAAGACGCCAAGCCCGCCGGGGAACCTGCCTCAGCGCCCGCGCCCTCCCAGGCTCCGGAGAAACCCGCGCCCAAGGTCATCGACCTGAACGACATCTGATCCGCCGGGAGGGGGCGGCATGGTTTCGCCCTCTCCCCTCTTCCTCCGGGCCGCATCCCGCCGCTTCCCCGCGAAAACACGGCTGAACAGACGCCACAGCGCGCTCATGGCGCTCCGCACTGGCGCGGGCGTGTTCGACGCATGCTGACTTCCGGGATCCCAGGCGGGGGATTGCGCAATCGCGCGAGCGTGTTCGACGCATGCTGACTTCCGGGATCCCAGGCGGGGGGATTGCGCAATCGCGCGGGCGTGTTCGACGCATGCTGACTTCCGGGATCCCAGGCGGGGGGATTGCGCAATCGCGCGGGCGTGTTCGACGCATGCCGACTTCCGGGATCCC
>CALGYO010000227.1 GCA_937934715.1 uncultured Desulfovibrionaceae bacterium
TGTGCGGCTTCGCGGCGGGGCTGGTCCTGGGAATCGCGGCGGGCCTGTTTTCACGGCGGGAAGGGCGGACCATCCAGGGCGGCGGCCCGGCCGGGGCATTGTGGGGGCTCGCGGCCGTCCTGGCCGTTCTATTATCCTGGACCTGGGCCTTGGGGAACCGCCTTTTCTGAGGCAAGGGAATGCTTTGCCATTTCACCATGTTTAGGATACACGAACCCGTCGCCGCAAGCGCAACGCCGGACGCGCAAGGAACCTTTCGCGGCCGCCGTTTCCGGAGGGTCTTTTTCCGGCGCGCGAAGTCTTATGGCGGCAATCCCCATTTATCAAAGCGGACGCGTGAAAGGCGCCAAGGAACAGGGAGAGGGTTATGAGCTTGAAACGGCTGGTCTTCGACGGAGAGGACATCCGCTACCGCACCGGGAAGCACTGGATCGTCTTTCTCAAGGCGCTGACGTACCTGGTTCTGGCCTTTCTCGTCTGGTCGAGCAGGGACCTCCTTTTGAGCCTGCTCCAGTTCAAGGGGCCGGAGGAATTCGAACAGTATCTCCCGCACATCATAAACGGCGCGGTCAACGGCTTCCGCTACGTCTTTTTCGTCATCTTCACCGTGCTCGCGCTGATCCGGCTGTTTTCCTATTTCACCCTTCAGGTGGGGCTGACGAACAAGCGCGTGTTGTGCGACGATGCGGTATTCGGCTCCTTGTCCATCGATCTCGGCAAGATCGAATCCGTCAAATCCGAACCCGGCCTGTTCGGCGGCCTGTTCGGCTACGGCAAGATCATCCTGACCGGCGCCAGCAGCCAGCGGGTGGTCATCACCAACCTGAGCAAGCCCCACGTCTTCGAAAAAGAACTTTTCGCCGCGAAATGATTTTCCGGCCGGGACCGCCTTTTCCGGCCGGTCCCGGCTTCCCCCCAGTATTTTCCGCCTTTTTCCGTCCTTTTCCACCCCGTCTTTATTTTGTCATATCCGGGCATTAGCTGTTACGTTTTGCAAAGTTTTATGGTATAAGGACATTTCATCGCCCGGTCTTTCATGGGTGAACGCGAAAATCCACGGGACGTCGCATGGGCCGATTGCATCATTCCGCCGCCATTTTCCAGACCGAGGGGGACAACGTCAGCCGCCAGGTGGTGCTGCCGTTTCGGAAGTCCCTGGAAATCAGCATAAAAAGCCTCAAGGTGCGGTTTTTCCGCTCCATGATCACCGTGGTCAGCCTGATCCTGGCCGTGGCCTTTTTGAGCTTCATCCTCTTGGGCGCGGACATCGCCACCGGACTGCTCCAGTCCGGCCAGCCGGAATTGCGCGCGACCCTTTTGAAAGCGGGGTACGACATCAACCCGCTCCCCCCCGACAATCCGGCCGTCGAGCCCGAGAAAGTGGGCGCCAGCGCCAAGGAGCGCTGGATCGTCATCCTGTCCCTTTTGGTGTGCACCGTGGGCATCATCAACGCCCAACTCATGGCGGTGACGGAGCGGTTCCGGGAAATCGGCACCATGAAATGCCTGGGCGCCCTGGATTCCTTCGTGTTGCGCCTTTTTTTGCTGGAAGCGGGCATGCAGGGGCTGGCGGGCGCCGCCCTGGGCGCCGTTTGCGGCATGCTCATCGGCCTGCTCACGGGCCTTTTGCGGTACGGCTTCGACGCCTTGCGCTTCCTCCCCATGGGGGACGCGCTTCTTTCCCTGTCCTTCGCCGTAGGCGTCGGTTTTGTCCTTAGCGTGCTGGGCGTGGCCTACCCGGCGGTGGTCGCCGCCAGAATGCGGCCCATCGAGGCGATGCGGGTCCAGGAATAACAGCGCGGGCGCGACGCTTGCCCGCCGGTCGAGGATTGATGACGGATGGAACACCAAGGCCACAACATCGTGCGCGTCACCGGCGTGACCAAGTCAGATCGGAAGAGCACACGTCTGAACTCCAGTCACGGCTACATCTCGTA
>CALGYO010000228.1 GCA_937934715.1 uncultured Desulfovibrionaceae bacterium
AAATGATCTGAAAGTGCATGAGGATAATCCAATTGTGTAGTAATTATAGCACGATACTATATTTGCCAACATTTTGCACAATTTTGCTATGAATATCAAGCCGTTTTTGTCGCGCTTCGATAGCATTTTGATTCGGAGCCGTTTATCCGTGCGATTTCCCTGACCCGTCCTGGGCGGAAGGGGGAACATCCAGGGGTTTTATTTGCGGACGTTCTGTGTCATGGAAAACTTCGTCCGGTCTTTTGGGGCATCCCGCTTCTGATGGTTGGCATTATTGATCGCAATCCTGGCCGGGCCGGCGTTTCACGCGTTGGCGCGCCATGGAAAGGCGGATTTCGGACGCGAGCATGTCGACATACTTTCTGAAACTGCATTTTGACCCGGATTTCGCCGCGCGTAAGCTCTTGCCCAAAGAGCGTGAGGACGGGACCGTGGATCAGTACGACCTCGGCTACGTGCAAAACGTCGTGGCCGGACAGGTCGTGGCCGAGTGGATCGAGCCCCAGGGCGACCCGAGGGCCTACGACCCCAGGTTCGTGCGCGGCGAAAAGGAGTTTCCCGCCGGGCCCGGCTGCCGGATCGACCCTTCCGATCCGGACAAGCTTTTAGCGGCGGTCAACGGGTATGTGGCCCTGAAGAACGGCCGCATCACGGTCAGCCACGTTCTTGCGATCGACGGGGACATCGATTTTCATACCGGAAACATCGTCTTCGTGGGAGATGTGACGGTGGGCGGCGGCCTGCGGGCCGGATTCGAGCTCTCGGGACGCAATGTGACGGTTCGGGGCGTCGTGGAGGCCGGGAACATCCGGGCCATGGGCGGGCTTTCCTGCGAGGGCGGCGTCAAGGGCGGCGGCCGGGCCAGGCTCCAGGCCGGGCAGAGCCTGCGGGCCAGATTTTGTGAGAACGCCGAACTCATGGCCGGGAAGAACCTGCTCGTGGACGGCGGCGCCATGCACAGCGACCTGTTCGTGGGCGAGAAGCTCGCGGTCAAGGGCAGGCTTATCGGCGGCGAATCTTTTTGCGCGGGCGCGGTCTATGTGGGCGAACAGCTGGGCGGGGGCCTGCGCACGCCGACCAGGCTGCAACTGGGCTATCCGCCGGATCTCATGCGCGCCGACCGGGGCCTGGTGGGCCGCATCAAGGAGATCCATTCCCAGGCCGAGCACCTGCGCGCCGCCAGCGCTCTTCCTGGCGAGCCGGGCCGCGAGGCGGCGGAGAAACTGGCGGTCCTTCAAGGCAAGCTGCTTTTATTCCGCAAGCAGCGGGCCAGGTTGTGGGACCGCAAGGTGGATGTGAACCGGTTCCAGGCTTGCCGGGTGATCGTGCCCGGAAAAATTGGCGACAATGTGGAAATCGGCATAGGCGAAGCCGTGTTCTTCCCCCCCGAGGGGGCGTCGGACGTGGTCTTTCGCTATGAAGATCATGAAATCATCATGGAATCCCCAGCCGTAAGGCGATAACCCGGGAATATACAAGCGCGCCATGGACATCGGAACCTTATTGGGCATGCTGTTGGGCTTCGGCCTGATCGTCGGCTCCATCATGATCGGCTCGGGGCTCATGAGCTTCGTGGACATTCCGTCCGTGCTCATCGTGGTGGGCGGCACCTTCGCGGTGACCTTCATCATGTTTCCCATGAAGACCGTCATCGGCTCCATCAAGGTGGCCATGAAGGCCTTTTTCGCCAAGCCCCCCAATTCCTCGGAAATGATCAAGCAACTGGCCCAATTGGCCGACGTGGCCCGCAAGCAGGGATTGGTGGAACTGGAAAAATCCAATCCCTCCGATCCCTTTCTCAAAAAAGGCGTCATCCTGGTCTCGGGCGGCACCGAGGAGGGCATGGTCCGCTCCATCCTGGAAAACGATATCGCCTATATGAAAAAACGCCACATCAAGAACCAGGGCGTTTTCAAGGGCATGGGCAACATGGCCCCGGCCTTCGGCATGATCGGAACCCTGATCGGCCTGGTGCAGATGCTGCAAAACCTGAGCGACCCCTCGGCCATCGGCCCGGCCATGGCCGTGGCCCTTCTGACCACCTTCTACGGCTCGGTCATCGCCAACGTGATCTGCATTCCCATCGCCAAGAAGCTTGAGGAACGTTCGGAAGAGGAGAGCCTCTATCTGGAGATCATCATGGAGGGCGTCGTCTCCATCCTGAACGGCGAGCATCCGCGCCTGATCAAGGAGAAGCTTGAGGCGTTCGTCGAACCGGTCATGCGCGAGGGCGGCGATTAGCCCGGCCTTCCTGAACAGGCATGATCATTTTTTAAACGGCGCCGTTAACGCCGCTTAGCATCCTCAAGATTCGCGAAGGCTCATTTTGAGGACGCGTCCGTAGCGGGCCCCTTTCCCGGCTCAGGCCGGGCGGACGGGCCGCGCTGTCCTTCGGGCGCGGGAGACAGACATGGCGAAAAAGGTCGAACCGCCGCAGGAAGAAGGGCTGCCCGCATGGATGGCCACCTTCGCGGACATGGTCACCCTGCTTTTGACCTTCTTCGTGCTGCTGTTGTCCTTCTCGAACCAGGATATCCAGATGTTCCGGGATATCATGGGCTCCATCCAGGACGCCTTCGGGGCCAGGATCGAGCGGAAGAAGGACAAGTTCATGACCATCAATCCCTCCTATGTGGAGCAGGAGGGGAAGATCACGCCCAAGGAGAACAAGATCCTTCAGGGCATCGCCGTGCGCGTCAAATCCGCCCTCAAGATCGACCCGGAGATGAGCAAGACCACGGGCGTGGTCTCGGACAAGGACGGGGTGCTGGTCAAGATGGACAGCAACGCCATGTTCGATCCCGGATCGGCCAAGCTCACCCCGGACGGCCAGAAATTCCTGAACGTCATCTATGCCATCCTGCGCGACTTCAAATACAATCTCGTGGTGCGCGGCCACACCGACGACCGGGAAACCCCGAGCCGGGCCTACCCCTCCAACTGGGAGTTGTCCGCCGCCCGGGCTTCGGCCGCCCTGCGCTATCTCATGGAAAAGGGCGGCATCAACCCCAGCCGGGTGAAAGCCGTGGGCTACGCGGGAACCCGGCCCCTGGCCCCCAACGATTCCCCGGCCAACCGGGCCAGGAACAACCGGGTGGAGTTTTTCGTCTACAGGCCGAGCATCGACGCCTGGTAGCGGAACGGGGCGGACGGCTCGCGAACCCGCGCCATGACGCCGCGAAAAGCGGACGCATCGCCGCGAAGAGAAACCTGATGCAAGGGACCATCCTCGAAAAGGCGCGGACGCGCTTCGAGGATGTGAGGCAAGGATGAGCCCATGGCCAAGAAGCAACCCATAGATATCGAGAAAGCGCCGCCGCCGCGTGAAAAAAAGACCGTGGATCCGCCCGCCGAGGAAGGCTTGCCGGGATGGATGGCCACCTTCGCGGACATGGTCACCCTGCTTTTGACCTTTTTCGTGCTCCTTTTGTCCTTCGCCAACCAGGACATCGTGAAATTCAAGATGGCCATGGGCTCGGTCAAGCAGGCGCTTGGCAGCCAGAAGGAGGACGTCCAGGCCCTCTACGCCCCCTATTCCCCGGCCAAATACGAGCGCAAGGAAATCAAGCTGACCAAGGAGGACAAGAAACTCCTGGATCTCATCCTCGGCATCAAGGCCGTGGTGGAAGGGGAGACGGCCGAGGACAAATCCAGCCGGGTGTCCACCGACTCCAACGGGGTCATGCAGCGGGTGGACAACGCGGCCATGTTCCGGCCCGGCTCGACGGAGCTGACCCCTGAAGCCGAAAAAATCCTGGACCGGGTCATCCGGGTTCTCAAGCAAAAAAACGTGGACATCGTCATCGGCGGGCATACGGACGACGCCCCGTTCGCTTCGGCGGACTATCCCTCCAACTGGGAGCTCTCCTCGGCCCGGGCCGCCAGGGCGCTTCGCTACCTCGTGGAAAAGGGCGGCATCGATCCCATGCGGCTCAAGGCCGCCGGTTACGCCGGATCCCGGCCGCTGGTTCCCAACGACTCCCCGGAAAACCGCGCCCGCAACAACCGCATCGAAATCTACTACCACGCCCCGGGCGCCGAGGGCTGGTAAGGCCCCCCCGGTTCTCCCGCTTCACGCCCGTTCCCGCCGGATTGGGACCCGGCCGCGCGAAAGGCGCCAGCGCCGCGGGGCAGGCCCGGCGCTAATCCCGCCGGTCTCTTGAAGAAGAGGCTGGCGAATGCTGGGAATTGTGCTATCATGCGCCAAATCCATTTATATGCGCCAGGAGCGCCGTGGCAGAGGATGACATGGGAGCACAGGGAAAGAGAACGCGTTTAATCCGAGCATGCGTCCTTTTCGCGGGGGTTCTCGCGTTGGTCTGCGCATCTTGCGGCCAAGCGAAAGCCGCGCACTCCAAGCGCGTCCTTGTCCTCATGTCCTACCACCAGGGCTATGTCTGGAGCGACAACATACTGGCCGGGATCAAATCCGTCCTGGGCGGCGAGGCCAAGGAAAAGGCCGAGCTGTTGATCGAATACATGGATCTCAATCGCTTCTCTCCTTCCGAGGTCGAGGAGACGTTGCGGGAGCTGTACGCAATCAAGTACGCCCGCCAGCCTCCCAGCGTGATCATCGCCTCGGACGACGCCGCCCTGAACTTCATGCTGCGATACGGCGATGCGCTCTTCCCGGGCGTTCCCGTGGTGTTTTGCGGGATCAACCGCTACGACCCCGGGATGTTGGCCGGGCGAGTAAACTATACCGGAGTGGTCGAGAATTTTGACGTGAAGGGGACCATCGAGCTCGCCTTGCGGCTGCATCCCAAAGCCCGGCGCGTGGTGGGCGTCTCCAGCGAGGCGACCCCCGGCATGCCCAATCTGCAAGCGTTCCGGGCGGCGGCCAAGGAGCTGGGAAGTCGCGCCGAATTCACGGAGCTCGTGGGACTGAGCGCCCTGGAGGCGCGGGAGGCCTTGCGAAAAGAGCCTCCCGGAAGCGTGATCATCAACCTGTCGAGTCTGCGGGATCAGGAGGGGGACTTCCTTTCCGCCCTTGAGGGCGCCAGGCTGGAGGCGGAAAGCGCCGCCGGACCCGTTTATACCTGCTGGGATTTCGCCCTGGGAAGCGGCATCGTGGGCGGCCTGGTGGTGAGCGGTTTCTTGCAGGGGGCGGCCGCGGCCGAAATGGCTCTTTCCATCCTGCACGGGACGCGGCCTTCCGACATCCCGGTCATGACCGAGAGTCCCAACGGCTATATGTTCGATTACAACGCCCTCGGCAAGGCGGGCCTTTCCGTGGACAGCCTGCCGCCGGGCTCCGTGACGCTGAACCGGCCCGAATCCTTCTACGATACATACAGGATCCAGATATGGCTGGCCCTGGCCGTCCTGATCCTGATGCTTGTTCTGCTCGCGGCCATGGGCGCCAACATCCTGGCGCGCCGGAAAGCGCAGCGGGAGCTGAGAGCCGCCCTGGATGAGCTTGAAAGCATCTTCGCCAACAGCCAGGTGGGCATCATGCTGTTGGACGCGGAATGGCGCGTCCGGAAATCAAACGCCCGCCTGGCGGAGATCCTGGGGTATTCCGGCGCCGAGGCGATGGCGGGGGCGCAATTCAAGGAGATCATGACGGATGCCGGGGAGCGGGCGGCCTCCGACGACGCCGTTGCCGGACAGGTGGCCAGGGGAGAGCATGTGCAGATCGAGCGCCGGATCGTCCGGCGGGACGGCTCGCCCATCTGGTGCCAGATTTCGGGAAAGGCCATCGACCCGGACACGCCGCCGGACCTGGCTCTCGGCGCGCTGTGGGTCGTCGAGGATGTGACCGAACGGGTGCGATCGCGCGAGGTCATGATCCAGACGGAGAAGATGCTGTCCGTGGGCGGGCTTGCGGCGGGCATGGCCCACGAGCTCAACAACCCCCTGGGCATCATCCTGGCGGCGGCCCAGAACGTCGAGCGGCGCCTGGAGGCGCGGTTCCCCAAAAACGTCGAGGCGGCGGCCTTGGCCGGTCTGGATTTGGAGAAACTCGAGCGCTACAGGCGGCTGCGCGGGATTGACGGCCTTTTGGAAAATATCCGCCATTCCGGGGAGCGGGCCGGGACGATCATAAGGAGCATGCTGGATTTCAGCCGCCAAAGCGAATCCACCCGGGCGCCCCACGACCTGCGCGATCTGCTGGAGCAAGCCCTGGATCTGGCCGGAAAGGACTATGACCTGAAAAAGAAGTACGATTTCCGCGCCATCGAGATCAGACGGGATTTCGACCCCGCGCTGCCCAAGGTGAACGTCGCGCAGACCGAGATCGTCCAGGTCTTCCTGAATCTCCTGAAAAACGCCGCCCAGTCCCTGGCCAGGGGGGCGAGCCAGGCAAAGCCGGCCGTGACCTTGCGGACCCGTCAGGTGAACGGCTTCGCCCAGGCGGAGATCAAGGACAACGGACCGGGCGTTCCGGAATCAATACGCAGACGCATCTTCGAACCGTTCTTCACGACCAAGCCGCCGGGGGAAGGCACGGGACTCGGGCTGTCCGTCGCCTATTTCATCGTGGTCAGGAACCACGGCGGAGAGCTTTTGGCGCATTCGGAGGAAGGCCAGGGCGCCACGTTCATCGTCCGTCTCCCCGTACACGGCGCCGCGGCGTGACCAGGCGCCCGTCTGTTGCCCGCCGTTTCCCGGCATGCTACCCTGCGCCGCATGAGCTCCTCGCTGCTTGACGCCGTCTGCGCCCTGCTGTCCAGGGATCAGGGGCTCCACGCCTTCATGGACGAGCTGCCTCTGGGCGCGGCCCTGATCGCGCCCGACGGGCGCACGGCCCTGGTCAACCGGGCCTTCGAGGCCATTTCCGGCGTGGAGCGGCGCCAGGTGACCGGTCTTCGCTGCATGCATTCCCTGCGCTGCAATTTCTGCGTGCAGGGCTGCCCGGTCCAGGCCGGGGAGACCGCTTTCGGCCCCATCGCCCGGGAGGCGGACGTCATCACCCGGGACCGCCGCAAGATTCCCATCCGTCTGACCATCGCCCCGCTTTTCGCTCCGGACGGGACCTGCGCCGGGTATATCGAGACCGTGGAGGACCTGGAGAAGGTCCAGGCCGGGAGCGAACAGCCCGGCCGGGCCTACAAGCTCTCCGGGCTCATCGGCAAAAGCCCGGCCATGGAAAAGATTTTCCGCATGGTCCCGAGCGTGGCCCAGACCGATTCCTCGGCGCTCATCACCGGAGAGACCGGCACGGGCAAGGACATGCTGGCCGAGGCCATCCACAAGGAATCGGACCGGGCGCGCGGCCCCTTCGTCAAGGTCAACTGCGGGGCCCTGCCCGACGCGCTTCTGGAATCCGAACTCTTCGGCCACGCCAAGGGCGCCTTCACCGGCGCGGACCAGGCCAAGCCCGGCCGCATCCGGCTGGCCCACGGGGGCACGCTCTTTCTCACCGAGATCGGCGATCTGCCCTTGAAGCTCCAGGTGAAGCTCCTTTCCTTCCTGGACGACAAGATCATCGCGCCGCTCGGCGGGGGCGCGGAATTCTCCGCCGACGTGCGGATCATCTGCGCCACCCACCGGGACCTGGAGGACATGGTCCGCCGCCGCCGCTTCCGCCAGGACCTCCTGTTCAGGCTCAACGTCATCCGCTTCCACCTGCCCCCCCTGCGGGAGCGGGGGGAGGACGCGGCCCTGCTCAAAGGGCATTTCCTGCGCGAGCTGTGCCAGAAATTCCAAAAGGACATCCACGGCTTTTCCGACGAGGCGGCGGCCCTGCTCGCCGCCTACGCCTATCCGGGCAACGTGCGCGAGCTGCGCAACATCGTGGAATACGCCGTGAATTTCTGTTCGGGCAAGACCATTCACGTGCGGCACCTGCCCGCCTACCTGACCGAGCCGGGGGGGGCGTTCGGCGGGGCGCCGGAAACGCCGGGCGGCGGTCCCCGGGAGGCGGCGCTGTCCAGCGCGTCCGCCCTGTCCGCCCTGTCCCAAGACGGCTGGGAGGCGGCGGAAAAGCGCCTCATCCTGGAAGCCATGGTCAAGGCGGGCGGGCGCAAGGGCAAGGCGGCCGAACTTTTGGGCTGGGGCCGCAGCACGATGTGGCGCAAGCTCAAGCAACACGGCATAACGCGGTAGGCGCAAGGGCAGGGCGGCCGGGCTCCCGGGCTGGGGCCGGGGCGCCATGCGGCGCAGGCTCAAGCGACGCGGCATAACGAGGCGGATTCATGGACAAGCTGCTTATCCCCCTTTTCGAGAACGACGTGGCCCCGCGCTTCGACCTGGCCACGGACGTGCTGATCGTGAAACGCCGGGGCGAGGAGCTGCGGGAAAAGGTGGTGGTGCTGTCCCGGGCCTCGGCCGAGGAATTGTGCAAGCTCATCCTGAACGAGAACGTGAATGCGGTGGTCTGCGGCGGGATCGAGGAGGAATACCGGCAGTTTCTGATCTGGAAGGGCATCGAGGTCCTGGACGGGGTCATGGGGCCGGTGGACCGGGTGCTCGCCGTCTGGCGGGCCGGTGAGCTGTCGCCCGGGGTTTCCCTGTATGATCCGGCGGACTGATGTTTCATAGTGTTTCAAAATGTATTGTATGCGAATTTCACAAATGTTCTAAAATGTTTCAAAAAACTCACATCCCAATCCGGGGCTTCCTTCCTCTCCTGATATCATCCCATAATTAAACGTTTTTTATCTTTTGGCATGTCCATTGCCTTGTAGCGTCCCCGAACGGTCCGGATGTTCACGTCAAGCCGGCCGGAAGGAGAACGACGCCCGATGCAAGCGCTCATCTACGAAGTCGACGCCGCGTTCCGGGAACACCTGGCGCAACGGCTCGCGGAACGAGGCTTCCGGGTGTTTCAGGCTTCGGACGGCGAGGAGGCCGTGCGGCTGGCCATGACCCAGTCCGTCTGGGCGGTCATTCTGGGACTCGGGGGTCTCAGGAGCAAGGCCCTGTCCTTCATGGACAGGCTGCGCGAGGAATGCCCCAGGTGCAGGGTGATCATCATCAACCGTTCGGGAGATCTTTCCTTGTCCATCGAGGCCATGAAGCTCGGGGCGTTCGACGAGATCGCGGCGCCGGTGGACGTGGAGATGCTGGAGAAGAAGATCCGGGCGCTCCGGGACGCCGAGGCGCGCTCCGGGGACGCCGGGCCGGACCGGACGGGATGACGGCGGCCTAAATGGCGCGCAATTGGGGACGGGGCCGGGCGGCGGGGCGCCCGGATGCGGAAAGCGTGTGGAAAAACGCGCCAAGGGGGCATGGCCCTAAGGGCCTCACGCCCTAAGCGGGACGCGGAAACCTTGAGGAAGGAGCTGGATATGGCGGCTGCGCAAGCAAAATCCTTTGACTGGAAGCGGTGGACCTTTCTGCTGCTCGGTTTGACCCTGTTTTTCGTGGTCTATTACAGTCCGGCCTGGCCGGACGCCATCGATCCCAAGGGCGAGCATTTCGTCCTGTCCATGGAAGCCAAGGGCGCCTTGGCCGTTTTTCTGCTCGCGGGCACCTGGTGGGTGTTCGAGGTGGTGCCCATCGGCGTCACCAGCCTCATGATCGGCATCCTCCAGGCCATGTTCTTCATCCGGACGCCGAACCAGGCCTTCAAGGATTTCATGGACCCCTCGGTCCTCTTCATTTTCGCCTCCATCATGATCGGTCTGGTCTTCACCAAGACCGGCCTGACAAAGCGCCTTGCCTACAAGATGCTCATGGTGGTCGGTGAGAAGACGCGCAACATCTATCTCGGGGTGTTCGTGGTCACGGCGCTTCTGACGCACATCATGGCCCACACCGCCGTGGCCGCCACCATCTACCCCCTGCTTCTGGCCATCTACGCCCTGTACGGCGAAGGGAAAAAGCCCACCAGGTTCGGCAAAGGGCTCTTCATCGGCATGGCCTACATCGCCGGCGCCGGCTCCATCATCACCCTGCTCGGCGCGGCGCGCGGCGCGGTGGCCGTCGGGTTCTTCAAGGAGATCGTGGGCAAGGAAATCACGTTCTTCGAACTGAGCTACTACATGGCTCCGGTGGGCTGGCTCATGGTCTTTCTGCTCTGGGGCTTCTTCATGATCTTCTTAAAGCCCGAGAAGGCCACCATTCCCGGCCTGCGGGAAAAGGCCCGGGAGCTTAATTCCCAGATGGGTCCCATGACCCGCAACGAGATCCTCTCCGCCGTGCTGGTGGGCGGCGTCATCCTGATCATGAGCCTGCGTTCCTTCGTGCCGGAGCTGAAGGCCATCGACAAGACCTCCATCATCCTGCTCTCCAGCGTGGCGTTTTTCGTCTTCAACATCCTCGACATCAAGGATCTGGAAGACATCCCCTGGAACATCATCCTGCTGTTCGCGGGCGCCATGAGCATCGGTTTTTGCCTGTGGGATACCGGCGCGGCCAAGTGGATGGCCGTCAACTGGCTGGTGCTCTTCCAGCAGGCCAACTGGTTCGTCTTCGTCATGGGCATCGCCTTCTTCGTCATGGTCATGACCAACTTCATCATGAACGTGG
>CALGYO010000229.1 GCA_937934715.1 uncultured Desulfovibrionaceae bacterium
ACAATTTCATGCACTACCAGCGCAGCACCCTGGTGGACAGAAGCGCCGGCGGCATAAGCCTGGTGCCGCCGGAAACCGTCATCCGCAAGCTGGACGAGGAATTTCCCTACGAGAAATTCCAGCGGTTTTTCACCATCGTCTACATGACGCTCGATCTTGGCACGGGCGAGCTGGTCTCCTGCAACGCCGGACACCCCTCGCCCGTGATCATCGGCGAGAACGGCCTGACCTTTCTGGAAGAGCGCGGCCCCATCATCGGCCTGAACGGCTTCATCAGCCACGCCCAACAGACCACCCGCCTCGCTCCAGGCGAAAAGATCGTCCTGTACAGCGACGGGCTGACCGAACTTCGCGACTTCAAAGGCGAATTTTTCGGCGAGGAGCGCCTTGAGGACGGACTGCGCGCGCTCGGCGGCCGCCCTGTCCAGGAACTGATGGAGGGAGTGAACGCCTCCCTGACCGCCTTCGCGCAGGGCGCGCCCTTTCAGGACGACGTGAGCATCCTGGGACTGGAACTGCTGCGCCGCCGCGACGGTTGATCCCCATGCGGCTGACCGTCTATGAGGCCCCCCGGGACCATCTTTCCGATTTGATCCGGGAGCTTTCCCGGTTCGGGCGCAAGATCGAGGTCCGCGATCCGCTGGTTCTGGTTCCGGGCGATCCGCCCCCCGCCGCCTGGGCCCAGAACGCCTGGACGGACGCGCGGTTCATCCCCATCTCCTCCATCGGCGACGGCGCGAAAAAACTGCGGGACATCCAGCGCAACTGGGCGCTGACCTCCGTGGGGCATCACCGCCGCGCCCGGCTCATCCAGGACAAGCTGCCGAAAATCGCGGCGAAGAACCACGTCTTCGGCGGCCCCTTGCCCACGGCGCCCCTTGGAGCCTGGACCCTGTGGGACGAGAACCGCATCCTGGCCTCGCCGTCCTGCTCCTCGCCCTTTCCCCGGGGCGAATGGCGTTTCGCCGAGGACAAGACCGGCCCGCCCAACAGAGCCTACCTGAAATTATGGGAGATTTTATCCCGCATCAACGAGCGGCCGGGACCAGGGCAGCTTTGCCTGGACCTCGGCGGCAGTCCGGGCGGCTGGAGCTACGTGCTGGCCGGGCTTGGGGCCCGGGTCTTTTCCATCGACAAGGCGCCCCTTGATCCGGCCATCGAGGCCAACCCTCTGGTCCAGTACTGCCAGGGCAGCGCCTTCGGCCTGGAGCCCGCCGCGGCCGGAGCCGTCGACTGGCTGTTTTCCGATGTGATCTGCTACCCCGACCGGCTGTACGCCATGCTCCTGCGCTGGCTGCGATTCGGGGAGTGCCGCCGGTTCGCCTGCACGGTGAAGCTGCAGGGGGAGGCGGATCACGCCATGCTGGACAGGCTGGCGGCCATCCCGGGCTCGCGGCTGGTCCATCTGTTCCACAACAAGCACGAGCTGACCTGGATCAATTGCGACGCGCCGCTCGGCTATCGCCCCCCCGAGGGGGAGGCGCCGGACGAGACCGGAGAGGACGCCCACGCCGCCGGGGGCCAGGAAAACCATCCTTGACGGCCGGATGGCGGTAGACCGGCAAGACTTCGGTCCGGCGTTCCCGGCGCCCCGCGCGCGCCCTTTTTGAGGGCGCGGCGCGGGCGGCCCATCCCGGCGCCGGCCGGACCGCCTCGCCTCAAAACGCCAGCCGTGTTTTTACAACCCGCCGCACAGCCTTGTGAAATTCATGCATTCCCATTTATTGACAAAGGGACAGGGTTCCTTGGCGAACCAACGGCGCTTGGGGCACCAGTACGCGTTCTTGAAGGGCTCGTTGCAGCCGTTCCTGGTCAATTTCGCGCGCTTGCGGCTCCCAAAGCTGATGGCGCCATCCTCTACCTCGACGCGCCAGACCGCCATGACGATTACCTCCTGTCTTGGTCTGAAATCATGCAAGAAGCAGGCCTGGCCGGTCCGTACGGACCGCCGGGAACCGGAGGGGGACGAGCGCCTCTTTACTGGCGGTCCGGCCGGGTTTGGGCTAGCATGGGTACAGCGCGGCCATGGGGCCGCGAATTTTTTCGACATGAGCCCGAACGCGCGAAAAGCGCGCGGGCGAGGAGGACGCCTTGGGCATTCTCGCCGCAAGCGGAAGCTTCACCAGATACCGCATCATCGGAGACGTGAAGGATGAAATCATCCGCAACGCTCCTGAACTGTTAAAGAAAAACGCCTTCCAGGAAATCGAGCACACCGCCGACGAACGCTCTTTCGGCTGGGTCAGTCTGGAAGACATGCTCGACGCGCAGTGGCAAAGCGCGCCCCCGGAAAAAGCCCACTACCTGTGCTTCGCCCTGCGGCTCGACACCCGGCGCGTCTCTCCGGCCGTGTTCAAGAAACACCTGCGCCTGGCCATGGACGCCGAAAAGGAGGCCCAGGCCGAAACCGGCAAATCCTTCATCTCCAAGGACCGCAAGAAGGAGCTGGCCGAACAGGTCAAACTCAAGCTCATGGCCAGGTCCATGCCCGTGCCCGCCGTGTTCGACGTGGTCTGGAACGTCTCGACCAACGAGATTTTCCTCAATTCCGTCAACTCCAAGCTGCGGCTTCTGTTCGAGGACCTCTTCACCCTGACCTTCGAGCTGCATCTCGAACCCATGACCCCGGCCTTTCTGGCCATGCGGCTGACGGACGAAAGCCGCCATGTCATGATCGAGGAACTCGAACCCAGCCAGTTCGCCCGCCAGGCCTAGCCCGGCCCGCGAACCGCCGCATGAAAGACGAGAACGCGGATCATCCCGGATCGCCCCCACCTGGGCAAACGCGATGAGGCCGCGAGGGAGCGCTCATGGAAATCGAAAAAGCCGCCCTGCAGGACGCCGTCCTGGGGCAGGATTTTCTCACCTGGCTTTGGTTTAAAAGCGAAAAGAACGGCTGGCTCTTCAAGCTCAAGGACGGCGAGGAGATCAACGTCTTTTTGGAGCAAAAAGTCTCCGTGCGCGGGGGCGAGGGCGAAAACGCCGAAACCGCCACCGTGTCCGGCCCCCACAGCGAGTTCAACGAGGCCAGGCAGGGCCTGCGCACGGGAAAGCGCGTGGACAAGGCCCTGTTGCGCTTCGAACGCGACGGCAACACCTGGTTCGTGGGCATAAAGGCGCAGGATCTGAGCTTAAACGCCCTGCGCACCCCCAAGGTGGAAACCCGGCTTGAGGAAGGGGACGACCCCGACGCCCCGCTGCTGGAGAAACTCTTCCTTGTGGAGCAATGCTCCAATTTCATCGACGAACTCTACGAGCAGTTCCTGACCCTGCGCTTAAGCGTGTCCTGGGTGGACGAGCTGCGCGATTTCGCGGAATGGCTCGAAGCCGTGGAAAAATAAAGACCAGTCCCTTCGTTACGCCGCCTGCCCAAAAAACGCGTGCGGCCCTTGCATCGGCTGGCTTATCCTTATACGGTCTCCTTATCCTTCCCGGCGGCGCCCATCCCGGCGCCGCCGGTATTCCACGAAAACCGCAAGCTTCGGAAGCGATCATGGACCGAAACCCGACGGACGAGGCCGCGCCGGACGCCGCGCGGGACGCGGGAACCGATCCCCAACGCCGCCATGCCGGCCTGCCGGTCCTCGACAAGGAAGGCGCGCTGGCCCTTATGGACGATGAGGAATTCTACGACTATTTCAGCGGCGAAATTCTGGCGGCCTTCGATGACCGCCTGGACGAGCTGCGAAGCCTCATCGGCCGGGGAAAGGCGGCGGAGCTGACCATCAAGGCCCACTCCCTCAAGGGGGTTCTCGCGGCCATGGGCGCGGGACGCGCCGCGGCCTCGGCCGGGCTGCTGGAAATGGCCGCCAGATCCGGCGAGCTGGACGCGGCGCCCAGGCTGACCGGCGAGCTGGAAGAGGAATTCGCCAAGGTTCGCGTGATCCTGGCCGCCAACGGCTAGCGCGGCAGGCCGGATTTCCTTGAAAAAAACGCCGCGATCCGAACGGACGTTTTCACAACCCGGTTGCGTCCCCGAGAACGGCGCGCCGCTAGGCCTTGGCCAGAAAGGAGCCGTTTATAAGCGACGGCTTGTTGTAGGCGAAAGGCTCCCCGTCAAGCGCGGTCAAGGTCCCGCCCGCGCCCTGCACCAGGGCGTGCCCGGCGGCCACGTCCCACTCCATGGTGGGCCCGGTGCGGGGATACAGATGCCCCAGCCCCTCGGCCAGCATGCAGAATTTCAGGGCGCTTCCCGCCGTGACCATGGTCCGGTCCGGATACCGGGAGAGAAAGTCCGCCAGCTCCGCGTCCTTGTGGGAACGGCTTTCGAGAATGACGGGCGTCTCGCCGGGGCCGGGCTTTTTCACATGGATGGGCCTGGGCGCGCCAGCGCCGTCCATGCGAAAGGCCCCGAGCCCCGGACCGCCGAAATAGAGGCTGTCCCTGGCCGGAAGCCCGATCGCCCCGAAAACCGGGCGGCCCTTTTCCACAAGCGCGATGCACACGGCGTATTCGCCGTTGTCCTTGATGAATTCCTTGGTGCCGTCCAGCGGGTCCACGAGCCAAAACCGCTTCCAGGCCTTGCGGACCTCGAAGGGTTCCTGGGCGGTCTCCTCGGACAGGATGGGGATTTTGGGGAAGGCCTGGGACAGGGCTTCGCGGATGAGGGCGTCCGAGGCCTTGTCCGCCGCCGTCACGGGCGAATGGTCGGCCTTGTACTCCACCCCCAGGGCGCCCCGGCGCACGCGCATGATCTCCTGTCCGGCCAGGCGCGCTATGCCGCAGACCGTGCGCTGATCAAGCTCCTTCATGTCCCCTCCTTTTTCCCCATCATGCCCCGGGACGGGCGCCCCGTCAAAAGGCGCGCCGGGGGGGGGGCCGGGCGGGACAACCTGGTCCGGACGGCCCAGGCGGTTGCATTTCATGCCAGCCGCCGCTATTCTTCCAAATCTACCCTTGAAAGCGGAGGTTGCCGCGTGGACGCATGTTCCGTGCTTTTGGTGGATGACGAAACCACCTTCCTGGAGACCCTGGCCAAGCGCCTTTCCCGGCGGGGGCTTTCGGTACGCACCGCCGGCAGCGGCAAGGAGGCCCTGGAGGCCCTTCGCGCCGAGCCCGCGGACGTGATCCTTCTGGACGTGAAAATGCCCGGCATGGACGGCATGGACACCCTTTCCCTCATCAAGCGCGACCACCCCGGCGCGGAGGTGATCATGCTCACGGGCCACGCCAACGTGGATGCGGCCATGCGGGGCATGGAGGAAGGCGCGTTCGACTATCTCATGAAACCGGCGGATATCGACGACCTGTACCACAAGATCGAGGACGCCTTCCGGAAAAAGCAGCTCATGGGCGGGTAGGCCCGCATTTCGGGCCCGGCCCTTGCAGTCTCCCAGGCGGCGGGCAAAAACGTCCCGCCCGCGAAACAGCCAAGGGAGGCGGCCATGGACATCGGCATCATCAAGGAAACGCTGGAAAGCAAGGTTTCGGGATATATCCGGATGGGTTTTTCCCTGGCGGACGCCATGCACAACGCGGCGTGCGAACTTCTGGCGGGCGCCGAAGGCCGGGTCAGTCCGGCGGGCATGTTCTGCCTGCGGGCATGTCTTGCCGAGGCGGGACGCCAGATGGAACGCGCGCCCAGGCGGCCGGAATTCAATTGACCGTTGTTCTTTCCCCCTCCCCGCAAGCTCTTCCCGGCGCATCCCGGCGGGGCTCGCGTCCGCGCGCGTGCGCGCGCATCCGGCTTTTCCGCGAAAAAAGCCGCCCCGCCCAATGACGGAACGGCTCCCCGGCGCGCGCCGTTCGCAAACCCGCCAAGCTACGGTCCCTGGCTGAACAGCTTGACCACCGCGTCCCGGTTCTCCTTGGTGATGAGCTTTTCCTTGAGAAAAAGATCCGGGTGGACCTGGAAGGTCCCGGCCAGAAAGGCGTAGCGCGGATTGTCCATGTTCATGTTGAACTGGTTGATCTTGGTCACGGCCTCGGTCACGGTGGCGTTGAAACTGTACCCCGACCGGTTGAGGGCGTCCGCGTAGATGTGGCACAGTACGGTATCGCGCTTGGGCGTTTTGAGCTTCTTGGACATCTCCCGCTTCAGCTCGTCGACCTTGCGAAAGTACGCGTACACGTTGTTCTTGTTGAAAGGCAGGGGCCTGACCGGCTCGGCGGCTGCCAGAAACGTCACCGACGCCAGCGCCAGGGCGAGAATCGCCCAGGGGCTTTGAAACGCTTTCCCGCGCATGCGCCCTCCCCGGATCATCGCGTCCGCGCGTCCGGTCATTTCGATTTCTTGATGCAGTTGTCGAAAATGGGGCGATAGGAATACCCGAGCGCCCCGGCGTCGGTCTTGGGATCGTACTCCAGCATGATGAGCACGTTGCCCAGCGGCAGGCCGAACTGTTCCGTCTTTCCTTCCAGGCGCACGGGCGTGGAGTATTTCTCGCCGATGATCCTGGCGATGGAATCCAGCTTGTCCCGGCCGGTGAACTCCAGGCGCACCGCCGCGAAACCCTCATCGCAAAAGGCGTAGGTCACCTCGTTCACGAACACGTCGCCGATGCGGTAGACCGCGTCCGGGACGGCGGCGTAGCGCACGCCGCCGTACTCGCCGATCACCTTCAAGTCAGGAACGTCCGCAAGCTTGGCGCCCCATTTGATCCCGTTGAAGGAGGCGGGTTCCTTGATCATCCGGCCGGGGGCGTCTTCCGGCGGAGCGCCTTCGGGCGCTTCCCCGCCCACGGGCGCGGCTTGACCGGAGTCGCCGGGAGGGGCCGTCTCGACGGCCTGCGTCCCGGATTTGGATGCGGCCCCGTGCGCCGCGTCCTTGGCGGCCAGAACCGCGGAAGGCCAGGACAGCGTCGCTGCCAGGAAGAGCGCCATGGCCCAAAAGCCCGCCTGTTTCATGATTTCGCTCCTCGCGTGGATGGAACAAACGCGCCGGGAAATCCCGGGCCGAAGGCGCCCGGCAAAACGGTCCCGGAGCAAGCCCGCCCACGCGCTTTCGAAAGAGGGTTAGCTGGATTGAGGATGCGGGAGATCCGCCGCGTTTGTGGTCCCGTACGAAATACCGCCTCGCCCGCGAAACGCGTCCCTAGATGAAATGACTCATGATGGAGCCCTTGACTCCCGCTTCCAGAAGATCGTTCGGAATATTCACGCCGCTGGCGATGAAATGATTCAGCTCCGCCTGTTTGACCTGGTTGTTCACCGACGCGTAAACATTGAGCAACTCGTTGATCTTCACGCCCTGAAGGGGCATATTCATGACAGGGTCGGCGGCCATGGGCGTTCTCCTGGTTTTCGGAGACCGGCGTTGAGGGGTCTTTCTTCCCTATAACGCCCGGAAAGGCCCTTGGCAAGACGGGGAATGCGGGACTTCACGGGGGGCGCCCTCCCGCAACGCAAGCGGGGAAACGGAGGAAAACCATGAGCATGCGCGGCGCGGTCAACGCCGTCAGACGCCAATTCGAGCGGTTCAAGGTGTCCGACCTGCGGGCCGAGGTGATTTTCCAAGGCATTTCCAGGGACTCCACCCCGGGATGGGGCTATTATGCCCTCATTTCCGCCGCAGCCCTGATCGCAAGCCTGGGACTGGTGGCCAACAGCGCCGCCGTGGTCATCGGCGCCATGCTGGTTTCGCCGCTCATGAGCCCCATCTTCGGCATGGCGCTGGGCATGATACGCGGCGACGCCCCGCTGCTCGGCCGTTCCGTGCGGGCCGAGATCACAGGCGTGATCCTGGCGGTGTTCTTCGGAACCCTGTTCGGCGTCCTGCCGGTCATGATCGAGGTCACGCCGGAGATGCTCGCCCGCACCGAGCCCACCCTGCTCGACCTCTTGGTCGCCGTTTTCGCCGGACTGGCGGGCACCCTGGCCGTTCTGGACGAGCGCATCAGTCCGGCCCTTCCGGGCGTGGCCATTTCCACAGCCATCGTGCCCCCCCTGGCCACCTGCGGCCTGTGCCTGTCCCTGGGCGCCTACCAGGGCGCGTACGGCGCGTTTCTGCTGTTTTTCGCCAACTTCCTGGCCATCCTCCTGGTCTCCTCCCTGGCCTTTCTCGTAAGCGGCATGGGGCTCAAGACCGAAACCCACATCCGCCAGCTCAAAAAACGCATGCTCATCGCCGTCATCGGCTTCGCGCTGGTGTCCGCCTACCTGACCCACGCCCTGGTCCTCATGGTCCAGGACCGCAGGGAAAGCAAAATCATAAGCAACGTGGTGGAAACCGCCCTGGCCCGCCATTCCAGCGCCTCGCTCGTCAGCGTGGTCTTCAAGGAAATCGGAAACGACTTCAACGTCTTGATATCCGTGCGCACGGCCAAGCCCTTCACCCCGGACCAGGTCAAGGCCGTGCAGGACAAGCTGGACCAGGCCCTTCAGCGCAAGGTCTCCCTGGTGGCCCACTGCATCCTGTCCAAGGACATCTCTCCCACCGGCTCCGCCCGGGTGGTCATCAACCCCACCCTGGACGGAAAATTCATTTCCGAGGACGTCGCGCCCGACGTCAAGCGCCTGCAACTGGCCGAACAGACCCTGCGCGAAGAATTGTCCGCCCGTCCCGAGCTGCTCTTGCTGGACATCGATCTGGTGCACATCCTGGGCGATCCGGTTGTGGTGGCCAGCATCCAAAGCTCCCGGCCGCTCATCCCCTTCGAGGTGGGCCAGTTCGAACGGGCCATCCAGAACCGGCTCGGAGACCCCTCCATACGCCTGCTCGCCCGCTGTCAGGTCTCCCAGGACGTGGCCGCCGACGGCCGCATCCTCTACGGCGGCGCCCATTTCGGTCCGCAGCCCGAAATGGCTGAAAAGATCAAGGCGCGGACCTCCCAAAGCATTCAGGACTCCGGAGAGTTTTTCGTGACGGCCATGGACGTGGTGAAACACGGGAACGTCTGGGACGTGCGGGCGGAAGTAACCGGAGCCAGGATCATCACCCCCGGAGAGCTGGCTGAGATCGAAAAAAGCGTGGCCGGATGGCTGGCGCAGAAAATCCGCCTGGTGGTCTGGTCCAAGACCGAGCTTATGACCCTTTCCAACCAGTACATGCCTGTGGAGGAGTACGCCAGGCGCAGGATGCTGGAAGCCGAGGCCCGCAAGGCGGCCAGCGTTCCGGATCCCGGCGTGGACGTTCCGGCCGCCGCGCCCGCCCCGGACCCTGAACCCCGTGACGCGCCCGGCAAGAAGACCGCGCCGCCGGACGCGGGCTCCTGACCGGGCCGGACAACGCTCCCGGACGGATTGACGCGCCGAGCCCGAATACCGCGCCTTGACGGGCGGCGCGCCATGGCCCCGCCCCGAAACGCCTGCGGCGTCCCTGGCGTTTCAGGGCGCGCGAGGCGCGCGACAGACGCCTCCGGACACGGGATGCGACCGCCCTTTGCTGCGGAGGATGCCGATCCAGGGGATGCCCGCCGAGGGGAATGCCGACCGGGGAGGATGCGAGAGGGGGCTGACGCTAGAGGAAACGGGGATGAAACCGGACCATGTCGGCAAAGGAAAGCCCGCCCACCATGAGTCCCGCGTTGTTCACGACCATGACCCGGCGGATGCCTTTCTGCTTCATGTAGAGGATGATCTTGTAGACCATGCCCTCCGGCGGCACGCACACGGCCGGGCTGGTCATGAAGGCGGAAACGGGCTGCGTCAGGACCTGGGCGTCAGCCGTGGCCCGGCGGGTCAGATCCCGCTCGGTCACCACCCCGGCGGGCTTGCCGTCCGCCAAGACCGCCACGGCGCCGGCGCGGCGTTCCACCATGAGCTTCACGGTCTCGATCAAGGGCGTTTGCGGCGATACGGCCGCCATCCGGGGATTCATGACCTCGGAGCAGAGGATGTTCTCGCACATGAATTCCACGGCCAGGGCGTCCACAACGTTGGCGTGGCTGATATAGCCCATCAACCCGCCCTTGTTGTCCATGACGGCCAAGTGGCGGATTTCCCCGTCCGTGAGCATGCGGCAGGCGTCCTCCACGCTTAAGTCCTTCATGATGCCGCTGACGGGGCGGGACATGAGGAAGCGCATGGGGGCCGCCGTATCAAAGGGGCCAGCCAGGCTTTTGACCACGTCGCGCTCGGTCAGGATGCCCACGACCTTGTTTTCCGAGGACACGGCCATGACGCAGCTCGTCCCTTTTTCGCGCATGAGAGACAACGCGACCGCCAGGGGCTCGTCCGGGGAAAGCATCGCCAAGCCGGGATTGACGATCTCGGAAACGGCGCGTCTGAACATGACCTCTCCCGTTTGTTGTACCGCCGTTCTTCCCGTATCAGCTTAATCCAACTGGAAGTCAATACGCGCATATTTCAGCTTTTCCTCTGTTCCGGCTTGCGCGGCCGGGCTCTTCGGGGTAGTATTTACGCAAATTTCCAGCAGGAGGCGCCGCCTCTTCGCAACGCCGGAAGCGTCCCGCAATCCTTGTCGGCGGGCAGGAGCGACGTGGCATGACCCAGTCCAAAACCGCATCCGATCCGGGCAGCCAGCCCCCCCCGGCCGGCGCGCCCGGGCTGGCGGAACAGGCCGAACAGGCGGAACAGGCCGTGGCGCTGGCGAAGGTCCGTTTTCGTCTCGCCGATCAGGCCCATCCCGCCATCGCCTTTCTCTACGAGGCGGCCAGGTCCCGGCTGGAGGACACCTTGAGCCGGGCGCCCCAGGCCATCGAGAACCTCGCCCCGCCCACGCCCCAAGGCAAACCCGTTCCGCCGGACCCGGCACCGGATTTCTCCGCGCCCCGGCGGCCGGTCAAGGACATCAACCCGCCGCCGCTTCCCCAGGTCTTCATCGCCCTGCAGCGCGCCAGCGAGGATGCGAGCGTATCGCTCAAAAACGTCGCCGACATCATAAGCCATGACCCCGGGCTGTCCGCCTTTTTGCTGCGCCTGGCCAACAGCGCCTTCTACAGCTTCCCCGGAGGCGTGGACAGCGTGTTTCAGGCCGTACGGCTCATCGGCATGCGCGAAATCATCAACATGGCCGCCGCCAAGGCCGTTTCCGGACTGTTCAAGGAATCCCCCCGCAAGGACCTGCTCGAAGTGGAGCACTACTGGCGGCACAGCGTGGCCTGCGCCCTCATGGCCAGATCCCTGGCCGTGCGCGTGGGCCGGGCGGACCCGGACCGGCTCTTCGTGGCCGGGCTCCTGCACGACGTGGGCAAGATCCTCCTGGTCATCTCCGAGCCCGACATGTGCGAGGCCGCCTTCATCCTGGCCAGACAGGACGGCATTTCCCTGTATCAGGCGGAAAAACGCGTTCTCGGCTTCGATCACGCGGAACTGGGCGGCGGCGTGCTCGATCGCTGGGTCCTGCCCAAGAAGCTGACCGAGACGGCCCGGTTGCACCACGCCCCCGCCCTGGACACGGAAGGCGCGGGCGCGGACCTGATCCATGTGGCCGACGTGATCGCCCTGTCCCTGGGACTGGGAACCCGGCCGGACTGCCTCGTCCCGCCCCTCGATCCCGGCGCCTGGGACGGCCTGGGGCTCGCGCCCGAGGATTTGGGACCGATCATCGCGGACTGCGACGAAAAACTGGATTCCCTGCGCGACATGCTGCTCGGCGGGGAAAAGCCGAAGCCCGCCGTCAACGTGCGCCAACGGCCTCGTTGAGGCGACGTCCCGCAACCTTCACCGGATCGCGCCATTTTCACGCGGCGCAAGGAGCGCCCCATGAGCAGGACCGGCATTCCCGCCTTGTCGCGGATCGTCTGTTTGCTTGTTTGCCTTGCGGCCCTGTGCCTCGCGGGCTGCGAAAAACGGGTCAGGGACGCCGGCGACGCCCTGGCCACGGTCTATTACCTCAAATCCTGGACCTACGTGCGCGCCGAACCCGGGACCAAGGCCAAGGCCCTGGCCAAGGCCGGTCCCAACGCCCGCGTGACCATCGCGGACTCCCGGGAGGGGTGGAGCAAGGTGTCCTTCGATAACGGCCGTGTGGTCGGCTGGGTGGAAACATCCCGGCTGTCGGACAAGCCGGTGAAGGAAACCGGAAAAAAGGCGGCCCCGGCCAAAACTGCGGCCAAACCTCAAAAAGCCAAGACTCCGGCCGCTTCTGAGACCCCGGGCGCGGCCAAGGCCGCTCCAGCGGCCGGGGAGCCCGCCGCCCCGGCCGGGACGCCCGCCGCTCCGGCCGCTCCGGCCGCTCCGGCCACGCCGGCCGAACCGAGATCGGAAGAGCACACGTCTGAACTCCAGTCACGGC
>CALGYO010000230.1 GCA_937934715.1 uncultured Desulfovibrionaceae bacterium
GCGCGCCCGGCCGAGAGGCGTCCGCGCGCCCGGCCGAGAGGCGTCCGCGCGCCCGTGACTGTCCGGCGGAGAGGACGCCCGGACGCGGCCAGAACTCCTTCTGGGCGCAAGGCTGTATGGAAAGGCCGTCCCGGCGGGAGAAAGGGGGCGGTGACGAGGCGTGCGCAGGCGGGCGTCGCGATGTGGGGACATCCCGGCGCCGGACAGTGTCCCTTGACTAGTTCATCCGCATGATATTGTAACTGATCTTGCCGTCGATCAGGTTGACCTGGATTTCGTGCTCGGAGGTTCTCTTGGCGGAGGGGTTGCTCAATACCACCAGGCCCCGATACGTGTTCCCGGCGGATGCGGGCTCGAGTTCGACTTTTTCCACCACGATGCCGCTTATGGATGTGTTGTGGTCGTATTCCTCCTGGACGGCCTGCTTTACTTCGGCGTTCAGCTTCGTCAGGTCCTCTTTGTGTTTGACTGAGAGAAGCGAATAAACGCAAATAATCAACAACGTCGCGAACACAGCCACGGCCGCGCGCATGGCCCACCGTAGTTTCTTGTCCTTGATCTTGTGCTGATCCATGGGAAATAATCTCCTTTGTAACAAAACGCCGCGACGCTTGACGCGTGCGGCTGCGTACTTGACGAGACAGCATACGCCCGTTGAAAGACGGTGTCCATAAGTCCCGCCCCCTGCCAACGCGTAAGACCTCATATTCATCAGACCTTGTTCCGCCGTCGATATCTTTGCATCCTGGTGTGTTCCACAGGCGGGGGGCGCCTGATTCAGCCCAGCCGGGGAGCCAGGGGCGAACGGACAATGCGGTTCTCCCTACAGCGTGGGGACGAACGATTCCGGACGTCTCTTTGCGCCGCGAAGCGGCGGCAACCGCGTCATGGCCGGCGATTGCGCAAGGCTTGGCGCGGCGCCGATTCATTCTTCCCGTCCGCATGGACCGCGCCGCGTCTTTTCGCGACGCGCGCCTGGCCTGCGAGGTCGGCGCGGCAAGGGGTTGTGGCGGACTTCGGCGTGGAGGACGTGAAGGCCTGGACGGGAGCGGGCGCTTGCGCTCCATGAAGGGAAAAACGAGACGCCAGCGGAAACGACGAAAACGGGAGGCTCCGGTCTCGCCGAAGACGTCCGTATCTTGGGGCGTCAGGGCTTGAAGGGGGAATGCGCGTCCGCCGGGCTCTTCGGTCTGTCCCCTGACGGGCATGCGGCCTGCGCCGCGAAGGATCGCAACGGTCTCCTTGACGGTCAGGATGCTCTTTACGCGCTGAAAGAGACATCCCTTTCCCGCCTTGATACTGCTGCATGATTTCCTGAAAACCTGTAAGCGCCTATAGCCCGTAATCCTGGCGAACGAAAATTGTTATGGGATTGCAAAGGGCGAGAGCCTGTTGGCCGCAGAAGGGCGCCATCCCAAGCAATTGCGTAATGATATCGCATCGGACGCTTTGCGGCGGATGGTCTGAACCGAAAAACTGCCGGAACGGAAAAGGCTTGAAGAAAAGATCGCCCAAGAGTATATGGATTATTGGTAGGAAAGGAGAAGAATCACTCGGCGCACGTCTGATGGACATGCATGGAACATTGCCATTCTCAGGAGCAGAAAACATAAAGCATAAAGGTGGTTGACTATGACTAGCAATTGCCGTGAAGGCTATGGCCGTCGTTTTATGGAGAAAGCGTGGCGCATATGTTTGCTCGTCGTGTTTGGCCTCATCATGTCAAGCGTCCATGCAGCGGCAAATCCTGGAGACATCGATCCCGCTTTCGATCCAGGCGCGGGCGCGGAAAAAAAACCGGTCATTTACGGGCTGTTGCAGGATTCCAGTACGACATTCCTCGCGTATGGTTCGTTTGCCAGGGTGAACGGATCGAGCTACGCCAACATCGTCAAGATTGATTCCACCGGAGCGGTGGACGCCTCGTTCACCCCGCCGAGCATCAATGGCGAAGTCCGGGCCCTGGCCAAACGCGGCGATGGCAAATTCCTGGCTGGGGGAAACTTCTCCATCACCCAATCGAGTCCGTATTACTACGATCTGGCTCTGCTGGAGGCTGATGGAGCGCTCAACACCGGGTTCTGGTCGGCGTTCGCCGGGCAGGGAACCATCAACGCCCTGGCCGTGCAGACCGACGACTACGTTCTTTGCGGCGGATACGCGCTGCAGTTGTCCCAAGTGAGCGTCGACCCGACCAGACATCTCGTGCGCATCCAAAGCAACGGCTTCGCCGATGGCACATATCCCGTCTTCAACGGGCCGCGAGCCTACGTGACCGGCTTGGCCGTGGATTCGGATCTGCCCCAGTACCCCAACCGCCTTACCGTGTACGGAGCCTTCAATACCGGCGTCACGACCCAGATCAACTGGCAGGGCGCCCTGGACAACGCCGGAGCGGTCATCGACGTCACGCCGGACGACGCCGATACCGACGGACCGATCCTGAACATCATCGACGCCTCAAACGACAAGACCTATGTGGTGGGGAATTTTTCCAAGGCGTACGGCCACGCCGCCAACCGCATCCTGCGCCGCAATGCGGACGGCGGCAAGGACACGAGTTTCAACATCGGCAGCGGACCCAACGGCGATGTCACCGGCGCCTACAGGTTAAGCGACGACTCCGTCATCCTCGTTGGGGCCTTTACGGCCTTCAACGGCGCGTCCTGCAACCGCATTGTGCGTCTGACCAGTTCGGGCGCAGTGGATACGTCGTTCGTCGTCAACAATGGCGCCAATGCGCCTATCCTTTCCATCGTCCCCTTAAGCGACGGCTCCCTGGCGCTCACAGGCGCGTTCACGACCTATCAAGGTCAGACGCGCTATGGCCTGGCCGCCATCGCGCAGAATGGATCGCTGCTTTCGGCCTTTTCCGGATTTACTCCTGAAATGAGCGGCACCGTGAAGATCGTGGTTCACGATCTGGTCGCCCAGCCGAACGGCAAGATTCTCATCGGCGGGGATTTCAACTGGTTCGGCGGCGTGTTTGCGCCGAACGTGGCCAGGCTTAATGCCGACGGTTCGCCGGACGCCGGCTTTTCCGCCGGGCTCGGACCCGACGGGGCGGTCCGCGACGTGGCTTTGGACGGCGACGGCAATGTTCTCGTCGGCGGCGACATCGGCGGCGTCGCCACCCGTCCCATAGGCGGCGTGGCCCGGCTTCTGACCGATGGCGCCGTGGATACGGTTTTCAAGCCCATCGTCACCCGAACCGACAATTCGCCGGCTCCCGTCTACGCGGTCCTGCCCCTGGACGACGGCAAGGTCCTGGTCGGTGGGCATGTGCGCAAGATATCCGGCGCCGACCGCTCGCCCCTGGGCCGTCTCAACGCCGACGGCGGCCTGGACGCCGCCTTTGATCCGCAAATCGCCATCACCAGCGGCACAAGTCTGCAGGCCTATGCGTTGTCCGCCTGGCAGGGGACGTATTATGTGGGCGGCTATGTCACCTACGAAAGCCTGGCTCGGGGTTTTTTCACCCGGGTAACCGACTCCGGGGCTCTGGACGCGACCTTCGTCCCCGTCACGCCCTCGGCCAACGTCGTGGTGCTCAACAGCTCGGTTTGGGAAATCGCTCTGCAACAGGATGACAAGCCGGTTATTTGCGGGGATTTCCTGGAAATCATCGACGGGAGCTGGAGCAGGCCGCAGCGTCGCGGGCTGGCCCGTTTCACCACCACCGGCGGCCTCGATTCGTTCGACTCCACCACGGGGGCGCTGTCCCTGACCTATGTGGATTCCCTGTCCATCGAACCCGACGGGCGGATTCTGTTCGCCGGCGGGTTTACCACCTATAACGGCGTGAACCGGACCAGGCTGGCCCGAACCTTGACGACCGGAGCCCTGGACGATTCTTTCGATCCGGGGACGGGGGTTCCGGCCAGGGCCCGGGTCATCCGGCGGGTCACCCGGACCCGAGGGCTTATCGGCGGCGAATTCTCCAGCTACGACGGCGTGGCCAGATCCGGGCTTGCCGGTTTCGTTCTCGACCTTCAGCCGCCGGTCTCTTCGCAGGCGTTCCTGATGTTGTTGCTGCTTGAGTGACCAGGAGTCCGGCCGTCGCGGGAAGGTCTCGAGCGGCTGGTCCGGGCGCCTCCCCCGATCCGCCGTCCGGCGCGAGAAGACGATGCGCAGGGGATGGACAAAGCCCGCCGCAACGAAAAAAGGGACTTGCGGATATTCCGCAAGTCCCTGATTTTTCTGGCTCCCCGGGACGGATTCGAACCTCCAACCTAGTGGTTAACAGTTCCTCGATGCTGCTTTCACTAGTCGCTCCAGATCTGCTCAAAACAACTGCTATTACTGGGATAAAAGCCTATACGTCTTTCACCAGTCCTCATTGATCTTGGCCCAATTTCATCAAATTTTTGGGGACAGGTGGGGGACAAAATGGCTTTTGTATGGAAGCAGACCAAGCATGAGGGGGTGAGGTTCGGTGAGCATCCGGCCAGGAAGCGCGGGGTCAAGCCCGACCAGTATTTCGTGATCCGATACCGCGTTGATGGTAAACGTCGTGAGGAAGCTTTGGGGTGGGCAAGCCAGGGGATGACCGCCGCGAAGGCGGCTCAAACCCTTGGAAAGCTTCAGGAGCCCGCCAGGACAGGCGAGGGGGCCACGTCCCTTAAAGAGAAGCGGCGTATTGCCCAGGAGAAGCGAAAGACTGAAGAGGCAGACCGTAACCTCGCGCAAATGCAGGCTAAGGTGGTCTTTCACTCGCTCCGCCACACGTTCGCGTCCTGGCTGGTGGAGCAGGGCGTGGATCCCTATACGGTCAAGGAACTGATGGGACACGGGACCATTGCGATGACAGAACGCTATTCGCACCTGTCCCCAGACAGACTTCGCAGGGCGGTAAAGACGCTTGAATCCGGCATGGACCGGGCCAAGCAAAAAAGGAAGGTGGTCCATATCGGCGAGAAGTGATCCGCCCTCTGAGGCGACCACGATAAATCGGCCTCGGCGGGTGTTCTCAGCGCCACGCCGAGGCCTGACCCACCCTACTGCTCAATGCTCGGCAATCAGCTTAGGATAGTAGGTAAGCAGGTTATTTGTTGAGCAACAAAAGATAGAGCGCGGGAAAGCCCGGCCGTCCAAACCAGGCCATGATCGTGGCGTCGGAGTCCATCGTCACAAAATAGACCGGATTGCGAGAAAGGATCGTCCCCTGCTGGTCCGTCCAGTAGAGGAATCGTTTCCCCGGGTTGGCCACGGCGCGCAGGGTGGCCACCGTATTGTAGCCATAGTCCCCCGCCCCGGTCGTGACGCCTCCCTCCGATGGAATGGTCACGCCGATCCTGCGCCGCATGACCTCCTGATTCCAGTTGGAAAGAACGGATGTCAGGTTGCCGGCGGCGTCATAGCCGTAGTCGGCGGCGCCAGCCGGGCTTCCATCCAGGGTATAGACGGTCCGCGTCAGCCGCTCCTGGGCATCGTAGACGTGGCCTATGAAAAAGGCGCCTCTTGCGGCCGTCGGCGAGAAAGCCAGGCCGACAACAAGGGCCATGATCGAAATGAGATGACGCATGCCGTTCCTCCCTTGGCCTTGCCGGCGTGATGGCGCGGGACTATTTTCCGCTGAGCCAGTCCCAGAATCTCTTCAGGAAGCCGTCGCCGTTCGCTTCCGAGCCGACCGTCACCAGCTCGCTGCCCGGCTGCACGGTGGCATTGGCGTCCTGCGCGAGCTTTGCCCCCTTGACGCCGAATTTGACCAACGTGTTGCCGAGTTCCTCTCTGGCCTTGGCGCTCTGCTCCGGGGCGTCGCGCGAGCCCCAGCCAATTTTGGGCTTGTTTTTGTCGTCCTGGACCTGCTTTTGAAAATCCCGCACGTAATCATTGAGACTCCAGCACAAGGCGCCCACGGACAGCGCCCCGAGAACGGCGCCGCCGAGCATGAGCGCCGTCAGGGACTTTCCGTCCGGATCGATGCTCGTAATGGGACCATTGGCCGCGTAGGCGTAGGGATTGACGCCCCCGGCGAACCCGATGGGATCCTTCTGGAGGAAGCGCCGCAACGTGGCGTGATAGAACCGGTTGCGCATGAAGAACAGGCCGTCGCCGTCATCCATGACCCCGAACGTCCCCACGAAGGTGAAGGGATTGGGAACGGCTTCCATCCGGCCCTCTACCGCGCCGTAATCCCCGTAGAAATAGGCGTTGGACAGGGCGCCGCGCTGGTCGGTCATGGCGACGACGCTTCCGATGTGGTTCGCCAGATAATAGAGGGAGGTTCCATCGGCCGCGCGCATGGCCGTCAGGCGTTCCCCGGCGTAGATATAGCAGGCGACCACGCTCCCCGCCTCGTCCGTCTCGAAAAGCGGACGTCCGAGGTGGTCGTGATGACCGATGCGCGTCACCCCGTTTCTGACGGTCCTCACCCGGTTTCCCAGCCCGTTGTATTCGATGGAGGCGGAGACGCCGGCGTTGACGATGGACACGGGCCTGTTTTCCAGGTCGTAATCGGCGTTGAACAAAAACCCGCCGTTCTCGGCCGCCACGAGGTTCCCGTCGGCGTCATGGGTCAGGGCCGAATCGTCGAGGACCGAGGCCTGGTCGGCCTGGTCATACTGGGCCGTGACCGATTCAGGCCCTATGGCCGGGGCGAGACCCGGAGGCAGGATGAGTTCCTGGCCGGTCACGTTCCCCAAGGCGTCGCGGGTCAGCTCCTGCCGGAACAGAACGTCGTTTCCCAGGCGGTGTTCCACCAGACGCGCGCGGTTGTCCGCGGCGTAGGCGTAGGTTGAACTTGAGCCGCCGGGCTGGCGCGTCTCGGACAGGAGGTTCCCCGCCGCGTCCCAGGCCATGTCGATGGCGCAGTTCCCGCCCCACGACACGCGGCTTATCCTGTCGCGATCATCGTAACGATATGCGACCGTAAGACCGCCGGGATAGGTCATGGACGCCAGTTTGCCCGAGAGGTTCCAGGTCATGGTCAGGACCAGGCCGTCCGGATAGGTCATGGAAATCGGCCTTCCCAGGACGTCGTAGTTGACGGACAGCGTCCCCGTCGCGTCGACGACGCCGGTTATCCATCCCGCCTGGTTTCTGGCATAGGTCGCCTGGGTCTGCCCGTCATATTTCTTGGCGATCAGAAACCCGTCCTCGTCATACTCGTAATCCACCACGCCGCCGCGAGCCGTGGCCAGCCTCGTCACCCGTCCCTCGGCGTCTCGGGTCGCCCCCCTGATCCGTCCGAGCGGATCGGAAATGGAGACCAGCCGGTTCATGGGGTCGTAGGTCATGGACGTGGTCTGTCCGTTTTCGTCGCTGACCGTCGTCAGGTTGCCGTTGGCGTCATATCCCATGCCGACGATCCCGCCTGCGGGATTGGTCATGCCGACGATCCGTCCCGGCGCGTCCCGAGTCAGGGCGACAGTCCCGCCGCGCGCGTCGGTCATGCCGATCAGGCGTCCCGCCGGAGAATAGGAAAGGTTCGTTTGCCGGTTCAGGGGATCCTGGTAGCCGGTAAGCCGATGCATGGCGTCGCGCTGGAATAACAGCGTCCGGCCGTTCTCGTTGGTGAGGGAGGTCGGGGATTGGGCGTCGTAGCCGAGGACGATGGAGGAGCCGTCCGGATGGGTGACGCGGGTCAGCCGGTTGTTGGCGTCGTGCTCCAGACTCGTGGTCAGGCCGCGCGAGTCCGTCGCCGTCAGGAGGTTCCCTCCGAACGCGTCATAGGCTAGGCCGAGAACCCGCCCGAGAGGGGAGGTTACGCTGACCGGGTTGCCGTGCTTGTCGTATTCGTAGGTGAACGATGCGCCCCCTTGCATCGTCTTCTGGACGACGAGACCTCTGCCGTCCAGGGTGAAGCCGGTCGTCCTCCCGGCCGGAGACGTCAGGCCCGTCAGGTTGCCGTTGGCGTCATAGCTGGAAAGCCAGGCCCGGCCGGAGGGTTCGACCAGCCTGACCGGATTTTGATCCGCATCGTATTCGATGAAATATGCGAGCCCGTCAGGTCTCAGCAGCGACGTGGGATTCGCATTCCCGTCATAGCCCACGAAGGTGTTGAATCCGTTGGCGTCCCGTTTGAACACGGGCAGAAACCGCTCGTCGTAGAAGATGTTGACGGTCCCGCCCCCGGCGTCGGCGTACATGGTCGAGCGTCCCCGCGACTGGGCGAATTCCTGGACGGCCCCATCCCCGTTCGTCACCCGGGCGCCCCAGTAGTCGGTGAAAGAATAGGTTCTGACGTCGCCGTCGGCCTCGGTGACCGAGGAAACGTGACGGATGTCCGAACCATCGACGGGGCTCGGCGCGTCGGCGTAGGCGAACCGCGTCGTCTTTCCGGCCGCGTCCATGGAGGTCATGGCGTTCTGGCCGTCGTACTCGAAGACGCTGACGTTCCCGGCCAGATCGACGCTTCGCAGCAGGTTGCCGTTGGAATCGTAGCTGAAGGTCGCCGTCTTGCCGTCGAAGGTCCGAAAGGACGAACAACGGCCCTGGGCGTCGTGGAAGAATTCGGTTCGGCGTCCGGAAGCGTCTGTGAGGGAGCTTAAAAGAGCGCCGTCATAGCCCAGGGCAAGGGTGTTGCCGTTGCGGTCGGTTATGCTCGTAAGCCGGTAGCGCATGGCGCCCGACGGCGCGGTCCCGGCCGGGTCGTATCGAGAGACGAGCCTGTTGACCTGGTCCTCGAACAGATAGTGAACGGCGCCCGAGGTCCCGTCGACCTTGCCGATGAGGACGGGGCCCACGCCGGAGGAGACCCGGACATGGAGGATGGAGAGGGGATCCTCGCCCTGCTGTTCCGCGACGCGATATGCGAAGGTCTGCCCGGATCCAAGGGCCACGGAGACATCCGCGCCAGCCTCCGTCCCGGCGGCGTCCAGGGTCGATTCGTAGGCGAAGGACCACCCGTTGCCGAACATGCCGCTCTTGTCGGAGAGCATGTTCCAGACCCGGCGCATGGCCACGAGGTGCCCGAAACTCCGGTAGCCGCACTCGGAATCCTCCACCACGAGATTCAAGAACGACATGTTGACCCAGCTTCTCGGCAGTCCTGGACAGACCGGGTCTTTTTGAGGTTCTTCGCCGTCGAAACGGACGTCGGGGTTGTCCGAGGGCGGTCCGAATTGTTCGGGCTCCGGCCGCAGGTTCGCATGGTAGCTCCCGGCGCAAACGTTCGGGTCGGGATGTTTGACGATGATTCGATGATAGCAGAAGCCCAAACCCGACCAGCCGCAGGACACGGGTCCGTAGGACAGGGTAAAGGCCGTGCAGTCTATCGTTGGATCGTAATTGATGGTTACCGGGCCGAGTATCAGGTCGCGGATCTCGTAATCGTAAGGATCCACCGTGGCGACGTGTTCCTCGCCGGCGGGCGTGGTCAGGGAGATGCTGGGCGCCGTCCACCCCCATCCTTGCTGGTCCGGCCAGCGGGCCCAGATGGTGGCCGTCCCACCGAAAGGAGAAACCTTCCAGGAGGCAAAGGTGGAATAGTAGTGTATCCCATCGCCCGGCGATTTGGGAATGCAGTCTCCGGACTCGCAAACAAGGTCGCCGGGAGAAAATGGAGAAGTCCAGGTGATGTCCCAAGATCGGAAGAGCACACGTCTGAACTCCAGTCACGGCTACATCTCGTA
>CALGYO010000231.1 GCA_937934715.1 uncultured Desulfovibrionaceae bacterium
TGGGGTTGGTGAACCACTGGAACTGCCGGTTCTGGGTCAAAAGCGGGGCGCCCTTCTCCGAGGGAAGCGGCGGATAGGAAATGGAAATCTTCATGTTATCTGCCCAGGCTGCTGGTAAGCGTTTGAGTGAAAAATCCCTTGATGAACCTGATCCCGTACCAGAAATGGGTCAGGACGATGTAGGGGGCGGCGGCCAGGGTGACGGCCGCGGATTCGTTGCGGCCGATGTCCAGAAGCGCCAGACCAAGCGCGGCCAGGTAGCACCAGACCCCGGCTGCGAAAAGGGCCGAACACGGAAAAAACACAAGCCCCGCCGCGAAAAAGAGCGTCCAGAGAGAGGGAATGAAATAGGTCGGACGGCGGGAGGTTTCGGGATGCACCCGGGCGAAATGGCCCCGGTGCAGACCGTAATTGCCCACCTGGCGCAGGTGCTTGCGCAGTCCCGGGCGGCGGTGGTGTCTTACGGCCAGTTCCGGGAGGTAGAGGATTTTCCGGCCGGTCCTGTTGACCAGGTCCAGACAGAATTTGGTGTCCTCCCCGGGCCAATAGGCGTTGTCGAAGCCGCCCACGGCCTCGAAATCGGCCTTGCGCACGATGAGGTTGACCGTGGGCCAGTCGTCCACGAAGCGCCGGGGGGGGATGCTCAGGTAGCGTGAGGGAGCGCCGCCGGAAAAGCGGCTCAGGAACACCGCGCCCGAGACCTTGGCCCAGAAGGGATCGTCCTCGGGGGTGACGGCGGGACCGCCCACCGCCGCCGCCTCGGGATGCTCGCGAAAGGCGGACAAGGCGGCCGAAAGCCAGAAGGGGTCGGGGTAGGCGTCGTCGTCGATGAAAGCCAGGAATTCGCCCCGGGCCTCCTTGGCGCCGATATCCCGCTTCACGGCCGGACTGACCGCGCCCGTGGGCAGGATCACGATCCCGGGCCGGTCGTAGATCCCGGCGGCCGCCATGGGCTCGTCCGGCAGGAGGATGACCTCGAAGCGGCGCTCGATCAGCTCGAAGATGCGCGGCAGGGATTCCTCAAGATAGGCGCAGGGCGCCTTGAAGGGAATGATGATGGAGAAAATCGGGGCGTCGGGCCGTTGCACGCCTTACTCCCAGGTCCCGCTGCGCTCGCGCACGATGTAGAGCGGCCGGTTGACCACCTCGGTGTGGATGTGGCCGATGTACAGGGAGATCATGCCCAGGGCGCACAGGACCACGCCGATGAGCAGGGTGTTGAAGACCGTGAAAAAGGCCAGCGCCGTGATGTTGGCGCCCCACAGATAGTTTCCGGCCGCCATGACCAGCAGAAGCGGCGCGGTCACGGCCACGATGAGCGCGCCGAGATAGCCCACGAACCGCAGCGGCACCAGGGAAAAGGAGGTGAAGCTGTTGATGGCCAGGTTGAAGAGCTTCTTGAAGGAATAGGCGGGCGCGCCCTCGCTTCTGGCCGGGGCGGCGAAGGGCAGATAGGTCTTCTTGTAGCCCATCCAGTCGATGAGCCCCCGGAACATGCGCGAGCCTTCGGTGAAGCGCTTGAGGGTCTCCACCACCTTCTTGTCCAGCAGCCGGAAATCCGTGCTGTTGGGCGGAATGTCGAGGTCGGTGAACTTGCGCATGAACCAGTAGAAGCCCTTGGAGCCCAGGGTCTTGAGCATGGAATAGTCGGCCACGGATTCGCGGATGGTGGCCACGATCTCGTAGCCCTCCTCCCATTTGGCGACCATTTCCGGAATGAGCGCGGGCGGATGCTGGAGATCGGCGTCCAGGCAGATGACCGCGTCCGCGTCCTGGGCGGATTCCACCCCGGCGGTGAGCGCCAGCTCCTTGCCGAAATTGCGCGAGAGCATGACGCCCTTGACCCGGGGAAATTCCCCGGAAAGGGCGCGGATGACGTCCCAGGAATCGTCCCGGCTTCCGTCGTCCACCAGAACAAGCTCCCAGTCATAGTCAAGGCTGTTCATGACCTGGGAGACGCTCGCCCAAAGCGCGCGCAGACCCCTGCCTTCGTTGTAGACGGGAACGACCAGGGATATTTTCCCAGGCTTGCGCAAAGCGCTTCGCATTTCGTTGGCCATGAGGATGAGGCTTTGAAGCCGCGCGCGGCCGGGCCGCGCGCGGTCTTATTTGCCGTTAGTCTTGGAGAGGAACCAATCGAAATAGTCGATGGTTTTCTTCAGCCCTTCCTTCAACGCGATCGTGGGCTCCCAGCCGAAGGCGTTCTTGGCCAGGGTGATGTCCGGACGGCGCTGTTTGGGGTCGTCCTTGGGCAGGGGGTTGAAGACGATCTTGGATTTCGAACCGGTGTATTCCACCACGAGCTCGGCGAGCTGCAAGATGGTGAACTCCCCGGGATTGCCCAGGTTGACCGGACCGGTGAAGTCGTCGGGCGTGCCCATGAGCCGCACGAAGCCTTCGATCAGGTCGTCCACGTAGCAGAACGAGCGGGTCTGGGAACCCTGGCCGTAGACGGTCAGGGGCTGGCCCTTCAGCGCCTGGATGATGAAATTGGAGACCACCCGGCCGTCGTTGGGATGCATGCGCGGGCCGTAGGTGTTGAAGATGCGGGCCACCTTGATGCGCAGGTTGTGCTGGCGGCGGTAGTCGAAGAACAGGGTCTCCGCGCAGCGCTTGCCCTCGTCGTAGCAGGACCGGAAGCCGATGGGGTTGACGTTGCCCCAATAGGATTCGGGCTGCGGGTGCACGGCCGGATCGCCGTAGACCTCGGATGTGGAGGCCTGCATGATCTTGGCTCTCAAGCGCTTGGCCAGACCCAGCATGTTGATGGCCCCGTGTACGCTGGTCTTGGTGGTCTGCACCGGGTCGTGCTGGTAGTGGATGGGCGAGGCGGGACAAGCCAGGTTGTAGATTTCATCCGCTTCGACGTACAGCGGGAAGGTGACGTCGTGGCGCACGAACTCGAAATTCGGGTTGTCCAACAGGTGCTTGATGTTGACCTTGGCGCCCGTGAAGCAGTTGTCCACGCAGATGACTTCACAGCCTTCTCCCAGAAGACGTTCGCAAAGGTGCGAGCCCAAAAAGCCGGCGCCGCCCGTAATGATAACGCGTTTGTTCAGATGCATAGTCGCTCTGTGCGCTGTCGCGGTTTAAAGATTTGCGGAAAAAAAAGACAAGGGGTTTCCATAATCCCCTTTGCACGGTTTGTAAACTCACTCCCAGGCCAGGGCCGCCCATTCGCCCTTGATGCGCGTTTCGGGTTCGGCCAGCCCCCGGGCCTGGTAGGCCGCGGCCACCTTGGGGGCCTGTTCGGCCAGGATGCCGGACAGGACCAGAAGCCCTCCCGGGGCCATGCGGGCGACGATATGCCCGGCCATGGATGTGAGCGGTCCGGCCAGGATGTTGGCCGCGACCAGGCCGAAGCGCTCCTCTCCGGCGGCGTCCACGCTGCCCTCCACAAGCGCGAAGGCGTCCTCCACCTTGTTGAGAACGGCGTTTTCCCTGGCGCAGCACACGGCCTGAGGGTCGATGTCCACCCCAAGCCCCGTACAGCCGAAGCGGCACAGGCTGATGCCCAGGATGCCGGAGCCCGTTCCCACGTCGAGAAAACGCAGACCCGGCGCAATGCGGCCCTTTTCGATCCAATCGGAAAAAATCTCCATGCAAAGGGCCGTGGTGGCGTGGTGGCCCGTGCCGAAGGCCATCTTGGGCTCGATGAGGATGGGGGTTTTCCCTGCGCTGGCCTCGCTCGCGAGCCATGGGGGCAGGACCTCGTAAACGCCGCCCACCTCTATGGGCGTGAAAAACTCCATCCAGGCCGCGCCCCAGTCCTCCTCCTCGATCTCTTCCACCGTAAGTGAAACGCCGGGCCAGACCTCCCCCATGGTCGAGACCAGGGCCCGGCCGGGAGGAAAATCGTCGAAAAAGATGCGAAATTCGGTCCGCCCGTCCGGATCCGAGGCCTCCTCCCATCCCTGGGGCGCGTTTTCATGCAGCCACAGGTCGAACCGTTCCAGGAAATCCGCATCCGCGTCCGCCGGAAGGACGGCCACGATCTTCAGCAATGTTCTCACCAGACACGCTCCGTATGCATGAAATGAAAAAAGCCCAAGCGCAACGGCTTGGGCCGCAACCATGTTCCCGTCACGAACGCCGCGCTTGACGGGTACATTCGCTTTCCACGGCGCCATCGCGACGTGATGCGCCGTCATGTCCCGCGAAAGCCCGCAAGACCACGCGACCCTAGACGTTGATGTCGGCCAGCGTCCCTTTGCCCTGCATTGCGGCGGCCACCATGACCCTGCCGAGATCATAGGTCTCTTGCGCCCTGTCCGATGCGCCCATGGCCCCCGCATTGAGAGAGCCCAGGGAAGACGTGATCAGACGCGCGCCGAAAAGTTCCTTATCAAGCCCGCCGGGCGCGCCGTCCAGGCTCGATACCGCCGAGGCGTCCATTGGGGGTCCTCCCTTTGGATGCAGCGTCTTTCATCAATTACGGCGCCCGGCGCCCGGGGTCAAGGGCTCCGGTCCAGGCTCCCCGGGACGCCGCATTCCGGGCCGGGCCAGGATTCCCGTCTGGAATTCCCGGATGCGCGGTCACGGTCCCCGTCATTTCGCGAAACAAAGGCCGTCCCCCCCGCAAACCGGAAGCGGACCGTCCGCGCCTGAACGAAAGAGAGAATTACCGGCGTGAGAACCGCTCTCTCGGCCGGGCGCGGCTAGCGGCGCGAAATAAACGCGTCCCGTCTTTCAGGCGGATCGCGGCGCGAGGCCGGAATGACGGCGATGAAGGCCGGGGCGGATCAATGGGCGGCGAGATCGCGATAGCCGTGATCGAGCAGGGTGATGGTCCTGGCCGGAATACGCAGGGCCTGGCCGGCTTGCAGGGAGGCGGGGTCGGCCATGCCGTTTTCCCGGGCCAGAAGCTCCACCGTGACGCCAAAACGCTGGGCCAGGGTCCAGAGGTTGTCCCCGTATTCGGCCACATAGGTCTGGATGGAATCCGATTCTCCACCGGCCAGGGCCTCGCGGAAACGGTGCTCCTCATAGGCGGCCAGGTCATTTTCCGTGGGCAGGTTGATGCGCTGGCCGATCGCGAGACGCACGGGATCCACGCCCGGATTGACGGCCAGCAGCGCGGGCATGGGCAGGCCGCGCTTCTTGGCGATGTCCCACAGGGTGTCGCCCTCGGCCACGACCGCGATCTTGTCCGAGGGCGCGTCCGCCTGGATCGTTTCCTTGCCGGCCGGGGCCGGACTGGCGAAGGCGTCCAGGGGGATGGCCATGTTTTCGCCCACCCGCAGGCGGCGCGGATCGAGTCCGGCGTTGGCCGCGACGATGCTGGCCAGGTCCGCGTTGTAGCGCCGGGACAGAATCCAGAAGGTGTCGCCCGGGATGATGCGGTGGGCCACGGCCGCATACGGCGCGGAAGGCTCGTCCAGGGAGAGGTCGCCGGTTTTGCCGTTTTTGATGCCCGTGACCTCGGACTTGCGTTCCGGGATGGCCAGGGTCTGGCCGGGCTTGAGTTTCTTGGGATTCACGCCCTGGTTGGCCTTGCGCAGTTCATTGACGCTCACGCCGAAGCGTTTGGCGATGCCCCATAAATTGTCGCCGTCGCAGACGAGGTAGGTCTCTGTCGAGGCCCCTCCAGCCGAAGCCGTGGCAGCGGGGTCCGCCTGCGCCTGTTGAGCGGTCCCGGCGGCGCCGGATCCGCCGGACCGGGCTGCCTGGGCCGAGGCGCCGGACGCCGGGAGCGCAAGGATCTGTCCGGGACGCAGGCGCTTGGGATTGACGCCGGGATTGGCCTTTTTCAGGGCGGCCGTCCCCAGCCCCAGCCGCTGGGCGATGCTCCAGTAATTATCCCCGTCCGCCACCACATAGGTTCCCGCGCCAGTCTTGGCGGAGTCGGAACCGGAATGCGGGGCGGATGCGGACGAGGCGGTCACGCCCAAGGCAGGGTTCGCCGCAGCGATGGCCGCCGCCGCAGCCGCGTCAGGGGCGGAATCCGCAGCAATCGCGTCAGGGGCGGAACTTGCCGCAGCGGCGTCAGGGGCGGAGCTTGCCGCAAGCGCGTCAGGGACGGCGTTCGCCGCGACATCGGCGGACGCCGCGGACGGCGCGATCCGCGCGGCGATGAAGGGATCGAGCCCGGCCGCGTCCTCGTTATTCCCGGCCGCGACGACGGGCTTTTCCGGGGCGGGCGCCGGGATGTCCAGAGTCATGCCCAGGCGCAGAGCCTTGGGATTGACGCCGGGATTGGCCTTGGCGATGCGGGCGGGGCTGACCTTGAAATTCTCGGCGATGGACCAGAAGGTATCGCCCTGACGGATCACGTATTTGTCATGGCGCATGGAGGCGGCGGCCGCCTTGGCGTCGGCGATGCGGCTCTTTATGCCCTCGCGCGCGGAGACGCCCGCCAGGCGCGCCTTGGCGGGCGGCAGAACGATGGTCTGGCCGGGACGGACGTCGTCCGGATCCAGGGCGGGGTTGTAGGCGAGCAGGCGATCCATCTCCAGGCCGCGCCGCCGGGCGATGCGCCACAGGGATTCGCCCTGGCGGACCTTGTAGGGCTTGCCGTCCGTGAGCCGGGCGCTCTCGCTCTCCTGGGTTTCCAGGGCGGCCATGGCCTTGGCCACGTCGTCCTTGGAGGCCGGGGCCAGGCAGGCGGCGTCCGCCAGAAGCTCGCCGCTTTCAAGCCCCAGGTCCGGGGCCACGGCGCTGATGCAATCCTTGGCCAGGATGCGGGCGCCCGCGGCCGTGACGTGCACGCCGTCCTCCACCCGAAGCGGGGCCAGATCGCCGGAGGCGTTCTTGCCGTACATGGCGTAGCCGCCCTGCTCATCGGCCAGGCTTTGCCAGGTATCCACCCATTGGCAGTCCTTTTCGCGCTCGCACAAGGTCTTCAGGACGCCGTTGATGCGTTGCAGATCGCCGGACAGGGCCGGGTCGCCCATGATGGGCGCGCCCACCCAGTAGATGCGCACGCCGGGGTTGTACGCGCGGCAGATGGAAAGAAGACGGGAGGCTTTCTCGGCGTACAGGGCGTCCCAGGCGGGATCGTCGAAATAGACGGCTTTGCCGTCGTCCCCGGTCAGGGCCTTGTTATCGTTGGCGCCGATCATGATGATCACGACGTCCGGGCGCTGGGTCTTGGCCAGATCCTCGAGATTTTGCTCCCAATCGAAGAAATCCGGCCGGGCCAGGCCGCTGGAGACCTTGCCCCGGCGGGAGAAGACCACGTCCTTGCGGCCGTCGAACAGGCGCTCCAGCTGTTTGCCGAGGCCGATGGACAGGGAATCCCCGATCAGAAGGACGGAATGCGGCCTGGGCGCGGAAACGCCCTGCGGCGCGGCCAGGGCCGCCGCCGAGAGCAGGAGCAATACGCTCAGAAAAAGCGTCATTCGCCGCATGACAGGCCTCGACATGGTAGGAGGCGCGCTTCTCGCGCCTTTCGCCAGGGAACGCGCGCCCTTGGCAGCGGGCCCTCGCCCGATGGGCGCCGGACAGGCGCCCGAAACGATGGCCCTTGGCGCGCCGGAAAATCGCCCGGCGCGCGGAAACCGCAATGATCTCGCGAAAAACGTGTGCGGCCGGAAACGCCGCCGCTGAAAATCCAGCGTGGAGAAATTGTATAGCAGGCCCAAAAAAAGATTTCAACATCCCCGGACGGCCGAGGTGATGGGCGCAACATCCCGGCGCGTCAAAACTGGAAATAAATGAACGGCAGCACGCCTTCCGGGCCGAGCTTCAAGATGAGGACGCACAAAACGCCCAGCGCGATCCCCTGGACCGGGGCGGGCAGCCGGGCGATGAACCGGTCGTAGAGGGTCTTGCCGCCAAGATGAAAGACCTGGACCAGCATGACCAGAATGATAAGGATGACGGCGAGTTCCGGGTATCCGGAGCCCTCGGAGTCGAAGGCCAGCATGCGTTTTATGATGCCCATGGCCTTGCCCGCGTCCTCGGCTCCGAAAAAAATCCAGGCCAGGGTGACGTAGCAAAAGGTTGCGGCCCAGGCGGCGAAGGCGCGCGTGGCGGAGAAAAAAGGCGCGGCCTCCGCGTTGGTCCGCTTTGGCGCGCCCGGAACAGGGTCGTGGGTCAGGTGGTAGACCACCAGTCCCAGGCCGTGGATGACGCCCCAGATCAGGAAATTGTAGGCCGCCCCGTGCCACAGTCCGCCGATGGCCATGGTGAGCATGAGGTTCAGGTATTTGCGGAACGTCCCCTTCCGGTTTCCGCCAAGCGGAATATAGAGATAGTCGCGAAGCCAGGTGGAAAAGGTGATGTGCCAGCGCCGCCAGAAATCGCGCAGGGACTGGGCCGAGTACGGATCGTCGAAGTTCTCCGGGATGGCGAAGCCGAGGAGCATGCCCACCCCCCGGGCCAGATCGGTATAGCCCGAAAAATCACAATAGATTTGGATGGAATACGCCAAAACGCCCACAAGGGTCGCGGCCGAGGAAAAACTCTCCGGCGCCGCGAAGACCAGCCGGACGATGTGCTCGGACAGATAGCTCGAGATGACGATCTTTTTGAGCAGCCCCCGGGTCAACAGGTAAAACGCCTTGTTGAAATCCAAGGCGGGCGCCCGCTCGCGCCGAAGCTGGGGCAAGAACTGTCCGGCCCGGAGGATGGGGCCGGAAAGGATGGTGGGGAAAAAGGCGATGAACACGAAAATGTCCAACGGATTTCTCACCACCTTCCTGTCGTCGCGATAGACGTCGATGGCGTAGGACAGGCCCTGGAAGGTGAAAAAGGAAATGCCGATGGGCATGAGCACGTCCATGAGCGGCACGGGATTGGCCGCGCCAAACGCCGCCAGCGCCCGGTCGATGGAGAGGTACAGCATCTCGTAATATTTGAAAAACGCCAATATGCCCAAGGAGAAGGATAGATAGAGGACCATGCAGAAGGTCCTGAACAAACGATCCCTGGACTCGGTGAAAATGATGGCGAAAAACCAGGTCAGGAAGCTGAAGACCGCCAGGATCAGGATGAATTTGAAGTTGAAGGAAGCGTAGAAAAAGTAGGAGGCGAGAAGCAGAAACAGCTTGTACGGCGTCTTGAACGGCCGCAGGCACCAGTTCAGCGGCATGACGGCGAGAAAAAAGAGGACGAATTCAAGGCTGGTCAGGTTCATATCGCGCTGGTCGCCGCCTCCATGGCTTGGATAAAGATAGTCCATTAAAACGCGGCCGCTGAAAATACAACCGCCCCCAAGGCCGATTTTCCAATCCCGGACGCCGCCATTTTGACGCCCGTGGGACCCCGGGCGCGCCCCTCCCCAACCCCGCCCATCCAACCACATGGAATACCAAAGAAAACATTGTCGGCCCGGCTTTTGCAAAACCCCTCGCGATGCGCCCTGAACCCCAACAACGGTCCACCGTCATGAACGACGCGCCCCTTTTTTTCATATGCCGGAAAAGCCCCCTGCTGGTCTTCGTCCTGTGCCTCGTCACGGCGCTCGCCCATCCGGCAAACCTGCACTCCATGCGCGGCCCGGCCCCGGCGCCCGCCCCCGAGACCGTCCATGCGCGGCCCGCAAGCCCCCAGGGCCATATCGTGCGCATGCGCCTTGGCGGCATGTCCCTGCGCATGGCCGTGGACCCCCTGGCCAGATCGCCCCTGGACCAGCCCCTGGCGGTCAGAACCGCCCGCCTCGTCTCCGTCCGGCTCCCCGATCCGGCCGCGTCCGGCGAACGCATCACCCGGCTGGTCGCCGTCAAAATGCCGCCGCGCCCCGAAAGCCCGGTCCTTACGGCCTCCCTGGCCCAGCCCGCCCTCCCCTCGCGGGACGCGGCGCCGGAAAGAGAGGCCCGCAGAGCCCCGCAAACAGCTTCGGACGAAACGGCCGGCGTCGCCCCCCAAAACGCCTCGCCCGACGGCTCCCCCGCCCCGTTCGCGGCGGGAAATAGCCCCCTGCGCGTCCTGACCGTTGGCGACTCCCTCTCCATCGGTCTGGCGAGCGCCCTGGAAAAACGCCTGGCCAACATCCCCGGCGTGCTTTTCGCCAAGTCCGGCAAGGTCTCAAGCGGCCTGGCAAGGCCTGATTTCTACGACTGGGAAGCCCGGCTCGAAGAGCTGGCGGGGCGCTACGCCCCGGATGTGGCCGTCATCATGATCGGCGCCAACGACGACAAATCCCTGCGCGCGCCCTCGGGCAAGATCATCGCCTTCGGCGGCGCGGGCTGGGACGCGGAATACGCCAGACGCGCCCAAAACATGCTCGACATCGTGCGTCGCCATAACCCGGCCGCGAAAATCTTCTGGGTGGGCGCCCCCGTCATGGCCAGCGCAGATCTCGACCGCCATTTGCGCGGCATTCTCGGCGTCATCAAGAGCCAGCTCGCCCGGAACAAGGACGCCTGGTTCGTCGAGACGGGAAAGACCCTGGCGGACGCCTCGGGCCGCTTCGCCCTGTCCCTGCCCTCGCCAACCGGCAAAACCGTCCAGGTCCGCTACAAGGACGGCGTGCACGTCACCCCGGCGGGCGCCGATCTTCTGGCTAAGGCCTGCCTTTCCGCCATCGCCTCCCAGGGCCTTCTCGCCGAAGCCGCCCCTCAAAGACGTCCCAAGCTCGCGGAATTGGCCGAAAAATAACCGCCCCGTCCCCTATTCTTTAGGCTTTCGCTCGGTTACTTTCCTCCCGCCTTCGCCCGTGCTATCGTTGCGTTTTCCGGATTCATGCTTACGCAATAGCGCATGCGAAACGCTCGCATGCCATTTTTTTGAGAATTCCCGAATCGCGCTTCAAAAGGCGATTCCGCCCCGACGAAATTCACCCATGCGCCAGGCGCATGAAAAGGAGACGATATGAGCGACGACAAATGCGGTTCCTGCTCCTCGGGCGATTGCAACGGCTGCCCGAGCGAACCGGAAGACAAAAAACTGCAATCCAACCTGGACCGCATCAAAGCCAAGGTGGTGGTCCTGTCCGGCAAAGGCGGCGTGGGCAAGTCCAACGTGTCCGCCAACATCGCCGTGGCGCTTTCCCTGGCGGGCAAAAAGACCGGCCTTCTGGACGTGGACGTCCACGGCCCGAGCATCCCGCGCCTTTTGTCCCTCACCGGCATCCAGCCCCACGCCCAGAACGACTCCATCGAGCCCGTCCACTATAGCGGCGAGCTCTCGGTCATGTCCCTGGGGTTTTTCCTCCCCGATCAGGACAGCTCGGTCATCTGGCGCGGACCGGTCAAAATGGGCATGATCAAACAGTTCGTGCGCGACGTCTCCTGGGGCGACCTGGACTTCCTGGTGGTGGACTGCCCTCCGGGCACAGGCGATGAACCCCTAAGCGCCATCCAGACCCTGGGCAAAGGCGTGCACGCCGTCATCGTGACCACCCCGCAGGGACTGGCCATCGACGACGTGCGCCGCTCCGTCGACTTCTGCCGCCAGCTCGACGCCCATATCGTCGGCATCGTGGAAAACATGAGCGGCTTCGTCTGCCCGGACTGCGGCAAACTGCACAACATCTTCAGCTCCGGCGGCGGCGAAGAGCTGGCCAAAGCCACCGGCGTCCCCTTCCTCGGCGCCATCCCGCTGGACCCCGCCGTGGTCAAAGCCGCGGACAACGGCTTGCCCTTCATGAAAAACAACCTGGACAGCCCCACCGCCAAAAGCTTCCAGGCCATCATCAAACCCATCCTCGACCTCGTTCCCTAGGCCGATACGCGCCTCCGGCGGCTTAAGGACCTTTTAAGGAAAGGTCCTTAAGAATCTCCAAACCTTTTTATCCGGTTTTATCAGGGCCATGCGGCCGCATGGCCCTGATAAAACCGGTAAAGAGGTCTGGAAGGTTCTTAGGGAACCTCTCCTTAAGAGGTTCCCTAAGCCGCCGGAGGCATGACGCCGCAGGCGATTCGCTTTACGGGCGGGCGGGGGCGTGGTAGCTGGCGGGCATGGAAAAGATCTTTCTGGAAATTTTGGCCACGCAGAAGGAAATGCTGGCGGAGCTGCGCTTGATCCGGCAGGAGCTGGCCGGACGTGAAACGGCCGCCGCGTCCGTTAAGCTTGAGGCCGCGCCTCTTGAAATGGCAAAGGCGCCGGTGGAAGAACCCGTTTCGCGGACCGTTCCGGCGTCTCCCGTTGCGGACGTCCCGCCCGCGCCGTCCCCATCGTATACGCGCGAGGAATCCGATCACGACGCGCCGTTTCGGCGGCTGGAGGAGGCTTTCGGCCCGTTCGCGAAGGATCTGGACGTGAAAAAAGCGCGCCACGCGCCCAAATTGACCTTGCGGGAGTTGCAGGACATCGGCGGGAGTTTTCTGGAGGGCCAGGGGAAAAAGCCCCGGACCGAGGCCGAAGACGGACGGGATTCCATCATGGACGAGATCAAGGACCGCAACCGGAAAAAGCGGGATGCGTTCAGCGAATTCGAGCGGCTGACCCGGAACCGGTAAGGAGCCGCCGGACGAAAAAGAATACGGGCGGAAGGCGCGAAGCCTTCCGCCTGTTTTTTATGGCGGGCTAGAAGCGCCGGACGTAGCGCCGGGCCAGTTTTTCGATGAGTACCGGGTTCGGCGTATGCGGATTGTCCGCATAATCCGGAATGGGCATCGTGTAGGAGGCGGCGAAGGGGGTTTCCAGAAGGGCCTCGTTGACCGCATGGGCCAAAAGGACCTCCAGGCCGATCACGTCGGCCACGTTGTAGGCGAGCAGGGTCTCCAGGGCGTCGGCGTCGCCGTAGCGGTCGTATTCGCGCCAAAGCAGCACGGCGAAATAGCCGTCCACTCCGTCCAGCTCCTTGCGGTCCAGGCCGAAACGTTTCTCGCATTTCTTGAGACCGCCGGTGATGCCCAGGCGGCACAGGACGTTTCTCAAATCGATATGGGCGCGCGGCATGTCCACATGAAGCTGACGCTCGATTTGCGGGGCGTCGAAGCAGCGGCCGTTGTAGGTCACGATGACCTTGAACCGGCAGGCGAACTCCTCGAATTCCTCCAGGTTGATCCCCTGGACGTAGGTGCGCGCTTCGCCATGCCCGTAGGCCGCGATAGTGGTGATGTTCTGCTCGCGGCCCCCGTCGGTTTCGATGTCGAGATAAAGGACGTCATCCGCGAATTCGGGGAAAAGCCGCCAGGCTTCGGGCGCCTCCAAAACGGTTCCGAAATATTCGGCGTCGCGGGCCAGACGGCGCTCCTCGGCGAATTCCAGGGCCCTGCGCCAGCTTTCGGCCTTGCCGTTGCCCGAGGGCAGCTCATCGGCCCTGCGGAAGTCCTCCCAGGACAGGATGCCCGCATCCCAAAAACGGCGTTCGGTCTTGGACCCCAGGCCCGGCAAATGGCAAAAGGTGTGTTGCAGCATTCTCCCCCCAAGCGTTGACCGCCTCGCGGCGGGCCTGCTACCTACCAAGGGGGACGGGCGCTGTAAAGTCGCGGTCCCGAAACCTCATTGCCCAGGAGCGACGCCATGCTTTGCGCGGAACGGGAAGCCAAATTCAAATATTGCCCCTTGCTTAAGACGCACGACGACAAGATGAAATTCTGCCAGGGAACCATGTGCATGATGTGGCGCTTCGCCGACGCGAACGAACAGGGACCGGACGGCAAGGGCTACTGCGGACTGGCCGGGCGCCCAGGCCCCGTCGCAAGCTGATAAGCGCCTCCGGCGGCTTAGGGAACCTCTTAAAGAGAGGTTCCCTAAGAACCTTCCAGACCTTTTTAACCGGGGTCCGTCCGGTCCATGCGGCCGCATGGGCCGGACGGACCCCGGTAAAGAGGTTTGGAGATTCTTAAGGACCTTTCCTTAAAAGGTCCTTAAGCCGCCGGAGGCATTTTCATCTAGCCGGTTGACGCGGCGCCGGGTTGGGGTATTATTGGGCAATGTCCGAAGAATCGACGCGCCGGCCGAAATCCGTTCCCGGGGCGCTCAGGGCGCTCATCGTGGACGACGACCACATCAACGCCAGATTTCTGGAAGAAGTCCTTGCGCCCTACGCCGTGTGCCTGAAGGCCGGCAACGGCGCCGAGGCCGTCCGCGCCTTCGAGGAGTCGCTCGCGGCCAACGACCCCTTTGATCTGATCTTCATGGACATCCTGATGCCGGGCATGGACGGGCATCAGGCTTTGGAAACCATCCGCAAGATCGAACGGACCCGGGCCATTTCCGAAGAGGGCGGCGTCAAGGTCATCATGATCTCGGCCTTCGACGATATGAAAAACGTCTCCCGGGCCTTTTTCCAGGGGCACGCCTTGAGCTTCCTCAACAAGCCCTTCACCGTGGACGCCGTGATCCAGGAACTGCGCCGCTTTCATTTCATCGGCTGATCCCTTCCCAAACGGCCTCGAACCGGTTGACGCGGGGGCTCGCGGCCGCCACAATCGGTTCATTCCCGTCCGCTTACGCATGACAAGCAAAAGGAGCTCAACGTGTCCGACGCCATGAAGACCTTCACCAAGGAAGAACTTGCGGGATTCAACGGAGAAAACGGCAAGCCCGTCTACATCGCCGTGGGCGGCAAGGTCTACGACGCCAGCCAGAGCAAGCTCTGGCGCGGCGGCGCCCACATGCGCCGTCACCACAGCGGCGCGGACATGTCTCTGGAAATCGCCGAGGCGCCCCACGGCAAGGACGTGCTGGAGCGGCTGACCCAGGTGGGCGTGCTCGCTCCCGAGGGCGAAAAGGAGGAAATCCCCGCCCTGCCGGACATCTTCGTGCGCATCCCCTTCCTGCGCCGCCACCCGCACCCCATGACCGTGCATTTTCCCATCGTCTTCCCCATGGCCGCCGCGGTCTTCACCGTCCTTTACCTGATTTTCCGCTGGAAGGGCTTCGACGACGCGGCGCTTTGCAGCCTGGGCGCGGGCGCCCTCATGACCCCGGTGGCCATCGCCACAGGACTTCTCACCTGGCGCATCAACTACATGTCGCGGCTCATGCCGCAGGTCATCTGGAAATTGTCCCTGAGCCCGGTCCTGCTGACCGGACTGGCCGCCGCGTTCTTCTGGCGCCTCAATACGCCCGGGATTCTGGATCACATCGGCGCCGAGGGCTTCTTCTACCTGCTGCTCGTCCTCGCCATGGCGCCCGTGGTCTCCGTCATCGGCTGGTTCGGCGCCAACCTCACCTTCCCCATCCACGACGAATAAGCGCGCATGCCCCGGGGGAGGGGGAGTGTTCACCGCAACAAAACACCCCTCCTCCGCTCCTGTTCCTGTTGTGCCCGCCCCCCATTGCCGCCCCTCCCTCACCTCGGCATGCATTTCCGTTTCTATTGCAATTTTTCTGCGAAACATACGTAATTGGCACCATCCATCCCCGCCATTTCCCCGTGAGCGGCCATCGCTACTCTGTTGATCCGCCATGAGACGGCAAATACATCATTTGCTTTACATCTCCAATCAAGCCAAACATCTTGACCACGGCTATTACCATCTGGCAGGATATCGCTTCTTTGAACAATCCCGCTATGGAGGAGGGAAAATATGCAAATCAAATCCATACAGGTCAAAATCCTGTTACTGGCGGGGACCTGCCTCCTGGTCACCGCGGCGGCGCTGGTCGGTTACGGGTTGTATTCATCCGAAAACACCCAGGCCATCGTCTCCAATAAAATCGGGACGTTGCTTGAGGATCAGGCCAAGCGCAATCTTGCCAATCTCGCCGCAAGCCAGGCGGCGGTCATCCAAAGCGCCCTGCAGGACAATCTCGTCACAGCCAGAACCATGGCCAAAGCCTTCGAGACGCTCCGCAACGACTTCGCGCAAAACGCCGAGCGCAACGGGGTGAAAAACACGGTCCGGGAGACGCTCAACGCCATCCTGCTGGAAACGCTGAAAAACAATCCTCAGTATCTTGGCGCTTATTCCGCGTGGGAGCCCAATGCGTTGGACGGCCGGGACGCCGAATTCGCCGCGAATCCGCAAAGGAGCAATGACGCGACCGGACGCTTCGTTCCCTATTGGAACCGGGACCTCGCCGGAAAGATCGCCGAACAGCCCCTTGTTGAATACGAAAGCAACGATCTGCATCCCAACGGTGTCCGCAAGGGCGGCTGGTATCTCGGACCGCGCGAAACCGGCAGGGAAAGCGTGCTCGACCCCTTCCCCTACATCGTGCAGGGCAAGACGGACTGGCTCACCACCCTGTCCGCGCCCATCAAGAAGGACGGCGAATTTCTCGGCGTGGCCGGAACCGACCTGCGCCTCGGCTTCCTCCAGGAATTGGCCCAGAAAGTCGATTCCAACCTGTACGGGGGGCAGGGCGATGTGGCCATCGTGAGCCACGACGGTCTGGTCGTGGCCAGCAGCGAAAAGCCCGACGCCATCGGCAAACCGCTAAGCGCCATATCCCAGGACGCCAGCGCGATTTCTCAGGCCGTGCGCGAGGGAAAAACGATAACCGGCGTCAGCCCGGCCACGGGCGATTACAGGGCGCTGTCCCCCATCGCGCTCGGACGCACGGAAAGGCCCTGGGCCGTGCTCATCCGGATCAAGCCGGACATCGTCTTGGCCGAAAGCCGTGAAATCGGCGAGACGCTGACCACGCTTAACCGGGAACGCGCCATGTGGCAGATCGGCGTCGGGCTTGGCGTCACGCTTTTGGCCCTGGCGGTCTTGTGGGTGTTCGCGAAGAGCCTGGTGCGTCCTCTGCGCAAGGCCGCAGCGTTCGCCGAAGCCGTGGCGGGAGGCGATTTCTCCCAAACCCTGGACATCAAGCAGGCCGATGAAGCCGGCGTGCTGGCCAACGCGCTCAGCCGCATGGTCGACAATCTCAAGCGAATGATCGCCCAGGCCGAGGAGAAAAGCCGCGAGGCCGCAAAGGAGGCCGAACATGCCAGAACCGCGGTGGCCGACGCGGAAACGGCCCGGCGCGAGGCAGCCGAAGCCCAGCGTCGCGGCAGGCTCGACGCCGCCGCGCGCGTGGAGGACGTCGCCCATGCTGTGGCTGAAGCCTCCGCCCAGCTGTCCTCCCAGATCGAACGGTCCAAGGAAGGCGCCGACATCCAGCGCCGCCACGCCGAGGAAACCGCCACGGCCATGGGACAGATGAACGCTACCGTGCTCGAGGTGGCCCAGAACGCCTCCGAAGCCGCCAAGGGTTCGGATCTCGCCCGTGAAAAAGCCCAGGATGGCGCGCTCGTTGTGCGGCAAGTGGTCGAAGCCATCCTCGGCGTCCAGAAACAGGCCGAAACCCTGCGGATCAACATGGACGAACTGGGAGTCAAGGCGGACGGCATCGGCGACATCATAGACGTGATCTCGGACATCGCCGACCAGACCAACCTGCTGGCGCTTAACGCCGCCATCGAAGCCGCAAGAGCGGGCGACGCCGGACGCGGATTCGCCGTGGTGGCCGACGAGGTGCGCAAACTCGCCGAAAAGACCATGAACGCCACAAGCGAAGTGGGCGCCTCGGTACGCGCCATTCAGGCGGGCGCCCGCTCCAGCATCGAAGGCGTCGAAGGCGCGGTCAAAGCCGTGGATCAGGCCACCGAGCTGGCCGACCGCTCCGGCGAAGTGCTCAAGGAAATCGTGTCCATCGTGGAACATTCCGCCGACCAGGTGCGTTCCATCGCCACCGCTTCCGAAGAACAGTCGGCGGCGAGCGAGCAAATCCACAGGGCCATCGAAGACGTCAACAACATCTCGGACGAAACCGCCTCGGCCATGGCCCAGGCGGCTGGCGCCGTGGAAGAGCTGACCGCCCAGGCCGACAACCTGACCCGCCTGGTGGACGCCCTCAAACAGGGATAGCGGGGAGAGGCGCCTCCCCC
>CALGYO010000232.1 GCA_937934715.1 uncultured Desulfovibrionaceae bacterium
GGCCAACAGGTTGGTCTGGTCGGCGATGTCCGAGATGACGGCCATGATCCGGCCGATATCCTCGGCCTGGGCGCCGAGGGCGCCCATGTCTTCCTTGAGGGAAGCGGACTGGCTCTGCACCCCGGCGATGCCCGCGACCACCCGGCTGACCACGTCCGCTCCCTCCTTGGCCTTGCTCCTGGCGTTGTCCGAGATTTCGGCGGCGGCCGAGGCGTTTTTGGCCACCTCCATGACCGTGGCGTTCATTTCCTCCATGGACGTTGCCGTTTCGGCCACGCGCTGGGCCTGAACGCCCGCGCCCTTGCTCGATTGCTCGATCTGGGCGGAAAGTTGTTCCGTGGCCGAGGCGCTGACTTCGGCCACGCGTTGCAGCCTGCCCGCCGCCTCCTCCATGGCCTTGGTTTTGGCCACGGCCTCGCTCTGGGCTTTCTCGGCTTCCTCCATGGCCTTGGTGGCGTTGACGGCGGCCTTTTCCGCTTCTTCGGATTTAAAGTGGGCCTCCTGGATGCGGGCTTTCAGGTTGGCGACCATTTTGCGCAGGCTGCCGGCCAATCGCCCGATCTCGTCACGCTGTTCGATGTCCAGGCGGCCGTCCAGATCGCCTTCGGCCACTTTTTCCGCGAAGGCGACGCTTTTGAGGATGGGCCGGGTGATGGCCTTGGCGATGAGGATCGAGAGAATGACGCCGAGTACGAGAGCCAGGGCCAGGCCCCCGAGCATGGCGTTCCGGGCGGCGCCCAGGTCGCGTACGCCGTCGCCCGCCAGGGTCTCGACGTTGCGCATACCCGCAGCGGCCAATTCCCGCGTTTCCTTCAGGATGCTCGCCGCCGTCTGATCACGCTGTTCGTTGATTTTGGACAGGCTCAGCCAGTCATCGAGCATGACCTGCATGGCGTTTTTATAGCTCATGGCGTTTTCCTCAATGGCGGCCAGAGCTTTCAGGTTCTCGTCTTCGTAGGTGTTTTCCTTGATCTGGAGCAGGTTCTTCAGGATGCCGTCGAACTGTTTCAGGGCTTCCCGCATGATTTGCGGATCGTTCGCCGTTTGGGCTTTGAAGTTTTTCACCCGGATGTCGCCGATCATCCGCGACGCGTCAAAGATGAGATTTGTTTCCTGCAGGATCGCCTTCAAGGCGGGAATGGAAGAGAGCATGTTGATCTGCTCGGTGAATTTCACATTTTGTCTGGCAAGGTATTCCATGGTCTTCGAAACCAGAGCGAGGGCGGCGGCGTCCATCTTTCCCTTGACGTTCTTGATTTCCTCGATGACGGCCTCGGTCTTTTGGCATGCGCTTTCGTAGTCCGTAAGCTGCGTGCGGATCGCCTCCCCGCCCGCTTTCAATTGAACCAGTTCGGGGTATCGCGTGGCGTGTTCGTTCACTGCGTCCAGGCTCTTTCTGACGTTCGCCAGTTCCTCGAGGGCGCTTGTCCAGTACGCCGCGTCATGTTGCAGGGCGTATCCTTGCATGGCGCTCATGAGCAGCTGCACATGACGCTCGATATCGTTGGCCAGGGCGACTTCGGGGATGTATTCCTGGGACATGTTCGTGGCGTTCACGGACACGCCGCGCATGCTGAGAACGGCCATGGCGCCGAGCGCGCAGGCGATGAGCAGGACAACGCCGAAGCCAAGACCGATTTTCATTCCAAGCCGCATGTTTTTCACGGTGCGCTCCATTCTCGCGAAAGGTACTGATTGTGGGCCATCTCGGAGAGCGAACGGCCCTCCACGCCAAAACTCCCGGTAAGCCGGACGGGAACTGGGCCGGGCGGAATGCATCGATCGCCCAACCGGCCATTTTTGCAAAATTAGTAAAAAAGACGCAAAAAGAAAATCATCATTTCGTGGTGAGGGGGCGCAGGGAAGGGCGGAGAAGGGCGGCCGGGAGAAGGGAGGGGAGCCTTCCCTCTGGCCGCCTGGTACGTGATATTTTATCTGGCGAGTGCCAGTTTCTTTTTTCCGGGCAGGGCCTTTGGAGCGCCCGCGCCGCTCTCGGTCATGTCCTCGATCAGGGATTTGAGCTCCTGACTTTGCTTCGCCAGTTCCATGACGGCCTGGGCGGCCTGGCCCATGGAGTCGGCGGTTTCGGCCGAGATGACGTTCACGTCCTCGATGGACCGGTTGATCTCCTCGCTGGCTGCCGACTGCTCTTCGCTTGCGGCGGCGATGGCCCGGACCTGGTCCGAGGTCCGCTCCACCAGTTGGACGATGGCGTTGAGGGCGTCACCGGACTGGCTGGCCAGCGTGGCTGCGTCGCCGATGGTTTTCACGGAGCGGTCCACATTGTCCATGTTCTTGCGGGTCCCGTCCTGAATGCCGCGTATGGCGTCGCCCACTTCCTTGGTGGCGGTCATGGTCTTTTCGGCGAGTTTTCTGACCTCGTCGGCCACCACGGCGAAGCCGCGCCCGGCCTCGCCCGCCCGGGCGGCCTCGATGGCGGCGTTCAAGGCCAACAGGTTGGTCTGGTCGGCGATGTCCGAGATGACGGCCATGATCCGGCCGATGCCCTCGGCCTGGGCGCCGAGAGCGCCCATGTCCTCCTTGAGCCCCAGGGACTGGCTTTGGACCTCGTCGATGCCCGCGACCACCCGGCTGACCACGGCGGCGCCCTCCTTGGCCCGCTCCCGGGCGTTGTCGGATATTTCAGCGGCGTCGGAAGCGTTCTTGGCCACCTCCATGACCGTGGCGTTCATTTCCTCCATGGCCGTGGCGGTCTCGGCCACGCGCTGGGCCTGGACCCCGGCGCCCTTGCTCGACTCCTCGATCTGGGCGGAGAGTTCCTCAGAGGCGGACGTGGTGATTTCGGCCACGCGTTGCAATCTCCCGGCGGCCTCCTCCATGGCCTGGGTCTTGGCCACGGCCTCGGCCTGGGCTTTTTCGGCTTCCTCCATGGCCTGGGTGGCCTTGACGGCGGCCTTTTCCGCCTCCTGGGACTTGGCGTCCGCGTCCAGGATGCGGGCTTTCAGATTGGCCACCATCCTGCGCAGGCTTTCGGCCAATCGTCCGATTTCGTCTTTTTGTTCGATGTCCAGGCGGCCGTCCAGATCGCCCCCGGCCACCTTTTCGGCGAACGTCACTCCGAGGGTCAGGGGGCCGATGATGGCCCTGGCGAGCAGGACGGAGACGGCGACGCCGAAGATGAGGGCCAGAACCAGGCCCGCCGCCATGATGGTCTGGGCGCGGTTGAGATTGGACACGCCGGCGTTTGCGATGTTGCGGGTGTGATCCATGCCTGCGGACGCGATCTCCCGGGCCGAGAGCAGCATTTCGCCGGTGATTTGGCTGCGCGTTTTCGATATGCCGTCAAGCTTTTCCCATTCGGCGAGCATGTCCTTCATGGCCGCCTGGTAGGCGTCCGCCTGTTTTTGGATGGCGTCGAGGATATCCAGGTCGGATTGCTGCGTGGTGATTGGCCGGATGACGTCCAGGGACTGTTTGATTTTCGGGAAGCCTTCCATGGCCTGGCGCATGATCGCGGCTTCGCCCGAGGATTGGGCCTTGAAGTTCTTGATGCGGATTTCCTCGCCTTCCATGACGAGCAGATACAGTTGTTTGTTTTTTTCGAGACGGTTCCTCAAGAGATCGGATCCGGCCATTTCGTCGATATCTTTGCCGAATTTGGCGAGCTGGGTCGTATAATATTGCGAAGCTTCCTTCATGTAGGCCCCCGCCGCCGCATCCATGCGTTTCCGGATATCCCCCATGGCCTTGATGGACGCCTCCGTCCGCTTCGAGAGGGAATCTAATTCGTCGATCCGTTCCCGGGCTTTGGCTTCATCCTCGCGCAATTTCACCAACCGGGAATGCCGCTCGGCGAAATCCTTGGATTTGTCCAGGACGCTTTTGATTTCGGCAAGTTGCGCGAGGCTCTCATCCCGATAGGACTGTTCGCGCGTATCCGCGTACCCCTGCATGGACTGCATGAAAAGGAGCGAATGGCGTTCCAGTTCATTGGCCAGCTCGACCTCGGGGATGTATTCTTCGGCCAGGCGTTCGGCGTCCGAGGAAACGTCGCGCATGCTCAATATGGCCGTGGCGCCGAGGGCGAATGCGAGAATGAGGAGAACGCTGAATCCGAGGCCGATTTTAAGGCCGAGTTTCATATCCTTCATGGTGAACTCCGGGAGAGGGAAACGCTGTTTCTGCACAGGGAGCAACAATCCTTTTCCATGGGGAGAGATGCGGCGCAAGACTTCTTGAAATCACGGCCACCGTAACGACGCAAGCGATGAAACCCTGGCCAGCATCCGGACCGTGGCGAAAAACCGGGAGCCCAATTGTTCCATGATATGTCATGGGGCTGGGTGAAAGTAAAGGGGAGGATGCGACTGGCATGCGCCGCCGGGGATGCGGAGGCTCCCCGGCGGAACATGGGAGGGTTACAAGGCTTTCTTGATGAAACTGATGGCCGCGCGGCCGGCCTTCGCGCCTTCGCCCACGGCCACGCTGATCTGCAGGAAGCGGCCCACGCAGTCTCCGGCGGCGAACACGCCCGGGATATTGGTCTGTTGCAGGTGGTCCGCCTCGATGAAAGCGCCTTTGATCGAAAGACCCAGGGTCTTGGCGAAATCCAGGGCCGAAGCCTCGCCCAGAGCCACGAACAGGCCGTCGGCCGGAAGGGCCTCGCCGTTTTCCAGGACGATTTCCTCAAGCCCGCCGTTTCCTTTCAAGGAGACGATCTTGTCTTCAATCACGGCAATGCCCGCCTGCGCGAGCTGGTCCGTGAAATCCCCGTTCATGGCGGGCTTTTTGCCCTGCGTGTAGATGGTCACGTCGCTGGTGAAGTTGGTCAGGTTGAGCGCCTGGTTGGCGGCGTAGTCGCCCTCGCCGATGACCACGACCTTTTTCCCGCGAAAGAAGAATCCGTCGCAGGAGACGCAATACGAGACGCCCTTGCCCTCGTAGCCGCCGATGTTGTCGATGCCCGGCCGGACCCGGGAGACGCCCGAGGCGATGATCACGGCCTTGGCCAGGATTTCCCGGCGGATGGTCTTGACCACGAAGCCGCCCGCCTCGCCGTGGTGGATGTCGAGCACCTTCTCGCATTCGATGGCGGCGCCGAAGCGCTGGGCCTGGCGTACGCCCCTGTCGATGAGCTCCTTGCCGGTGATGGTCTCCGGAAAGCCGAAATAATTGTCGATGTCGTAGTCGCCGGCCACCTTGGGCTCGCAGCCGAGCGCCAGGGTGTCCATGCCCGCCCGGGCCGCGTAGATGGCGGCCGAAAGCCCGGCGGGGCCCGTTCCGATGATGAGGCATTGGGTCTTGTCCATGAACGTCATCCTGTTTTGGTGTAATTTTGAGAGAATAAAGCCGGTTCGGAAAAGGTCAATGCCGGCTGGCGGATGGAAACAGGTTCCTGATGCGTCCCAGGCTGTCGGCCAGCACGACGAAGACCACGAAGAATTCAAGCCTTCCGAGAAACATGCCGATGGTTTCCGTCCAAAGGGCCAGGGGAGGCATGGCCGACGATGTGATCCCGATGGAAAGACCCACCGTGCCGAGCGAGGAGGCGAATTCGAAGAAGGACTCCTTGAATCCGTACCCGTGAGCCGTGAGGATGGCCGCGCCAAGAAACAGACAGGTCATGTAGAGAAAGACGAAGAGGGCGGCTTGCTTCACGCGTTCGCCGTCGACGAAAAGCTTGTGTTCGCCGAACCAGACCCAGTCGGCGCGCACGGCCGTGCGGGGGGCGAGTTCCTTGCGAACCTCCCAGATGAGGGCCTTTGCCAGCAGATGCGCCCGGTACTGCTTGAGGCCGCCGGCCGTCGAGCACACGCCGCCGCCGACGATCATGAGGACGATCAGGACCAGAACGCCCAGGGCGTTCCAGTTTCCATACCCCACGGTGGAGAAGCCGCAGGTCGTCAGGGCGGAGACCGCCTCGAACAGGGCCACGCGGACGCTTTTGCTCATCAGGGGATAGAGCTCCCGGCATACGAGAAACAAAAGCGTGAGGACGCTCAGGCTGAGCAGGGCGAAAAACAGACGGATTTCCCCATTGCGCAGGACCGCCCTGAATTTTCCCTGGAGAAGCAGGTAGGCGAGCAGGAAATTGAGGTTTCCGAGAAACATGAGAACCATGGTCACGGCCTCCACGGAGGCGGAATCGTAATAACCGATGCTGGCGGCCCGGGTGGAGAAGCCTCCTGTGGAAATGGCGGCGAAGGCGTGGTTGATCGCGTCGAACCAGTCCATGCCCGTCAGGACGTAGGCGAGGATCCCGGCGGCGGCGTACCCGGCGTAGATGATGCAGACCAGCCTGGCCGATTTGCGCACATGGGGCGTCAATTGCTCCGAACGGCCTTCGGCCCCGGAGATGCCCGTGCCCGCCGGACCGGCCAGTGCCGCCAGCATGATGATGGCCAGCCCGGCGCCGCCGGCCAGTTGCATGATGGAACGCCACAGCAACACGACCTTCGGCGCGCGTTCCACGTCGATCACCGAAAGCCCTGTGGTGGTGTAGCCGCTGACCGCCTCGAAAACGGCCTGGGTGAAGGTCAGGCCCGAGACGTCCATGAGCGGCCATGCCGAAACGGCGCAGGCGGCCGTCCAGGCGGCAAGAACGATGGCGCATCCCTCCCGGCGGCTCAAGGCGGGGTTTATTCGGGGATCAAGCCGTCGCCAGAGCAAAAAACCCGGGATGAGAAGCAGGAGGGAGGGCGCGATGAAGGATACGGCGAAACGGGATTCTCCGGGCTGGAAAGGCAGCAGGATCAGCGGGGCCAGCATAAGCGCGCCCACGATGATGAGGATGAAGCCGAAATAGGACGCCATGGCGCGGCGGCGATCGGCGGCCATAGGGAAATCGCGGCCCAAGGCGCCGGAGAAGCCTTTTGACATGGTACCTCCTCTGGACAAGAACGCCTGGTCTCAACCGCGTTCGCCGGTCAGAAGCCGGATCACCTTGGCGTGATTTTCAGGGGCGGTCAGGGTCACCAGCCGGTCGCCGCCGTGAATTTCCGTGTCGCCCCGGGGGATGATGGTGTGGCCCTGGCGGATGATGCAGGTCACAAGGGAGTCGGGAGGCATGTCCACGTCGCGCAGGGCTTTCCCGGCCACCGGCGCGGATAGGGGCAGGGCGATTTCCGTCAGGTTGATCTTGCCTTCCCCGAGCGGAACGAGATTGACCACCCCCTCGGTTTCCACCCGGCGCTCGATAAGCCCGGAGAGGATGTGCGTGATGGAAAAGGCTCCCTTCACCCCGAGCTTGATGAAGACCTCCTCCTGCTCGGGGTCATGGACAAGGGCCATGGTCCGGGGGACGCCGAAAAGGCTTTCCGCGATCTGGCAGATGGCCAGGTTGACCTCGTCGCGAGCCGTGGCCGCGAGAATGACGTCCATGGTCTCGGCCTGCGCCTCCTCAAGAATGCGCGGGTCGCTGGCGTCTCCGTGTACGATGAGGGATTTCAACCGCTTGGCCAGCCATTGGCATTCCTCCAGGTCAGGGTTGACGATGATGGCGGCATAGCCTTTGGCCTGGAAGGTTCTGGCCAGGAAGTAGACGAGCTTGCCGCCGCCGGCGAGCAGGATTTTCATGAGGCCTCCGGGGAAGCGCCCGGCAGGGGGGGGCGGCGCAACAGATCGAGGAAAAGCAGGCCGATCACGGAGGTCGGACAGACCACGTCTATGCCCTTGGCCGCCAGAAAGGCTTCCCGGCGCATGTCGAAGACCCTGGCCAGAACGCGCGGAACCCGGAAGACTTCCTTGGAAATCTGGGCGGCCAGGATGTTGACGTTGTCGTCCTCGGTGACGGCGACAAGAAAATCGGCCTTTTCCACCTTGGCCGATTTGAGCGTGCTGAACTCGGTGGCGTCGCCCTCGATGGAAAACCCGCTGAATACGGGCGAAAGGTTCCCGAAGGCCGCCGCCCGGCGGTCGATGACCACCACCCCCGAACCTTGCAGACTCAGGGTGTTGGCCAGATAGGAACCCAGCCGGCCGCAGCCCACGATGACGAAAAACGCATCCTTGAGAGATTCTGTTCCGGACATGGAATGGCGTTCTCCCTTAGTCGAGATAGGGGCCGTGGCTCGAACCGTCCTCTCGTTCGAGATTCTTCCTGGAGGGCGCGTAGGACGGGTCCAGGGAATAGGCCGCCCGGTAGCTTTTCCTCGCCTCGCCGGCTTCTCCCTCGATTTCCTGGACCACGCCCATGAGATTGAGGGCCTCCGGCCGGCGGGGGTCGAGCGAGGCCGCCTTGCGGGCCACGCGCATCGCCGCCGCGGGCTGGCGTTGCGAGACGTATTTCTTGGCCAGCTCCACCAGGGAAAGGTACTCCATGGCCTGCTCCTCGCTCAGCCCCTCCCTGTCCAGCGCCTTGGCGACCACGCTGCGGATTTCAGACGGGGTGAAGGGTTTTTCCAGAAAATCCACGGCCCCGAGCTTCATGGCCTCCACTGCGGAGCCGACGGCGCCGTGGGCGGTGATGATGACCGTTCGCAGGTCGGGACGGTTTTTCGCCAAAAGGCGCAGCACATCCATGCCGTCCATGCCGGGCATTTTGAGGTCGAGCAGAATCAGGTCGTAAGAGCCGCGTTCGATCTTTTCCAGGGCGTCCTCGCCGTTTATGGCCGCATCGGCCTCCAGGACTTCCGATTCCAAGGCCTGGATAAGCGTGAACCGGATATTTTTCTCGTCGTCGACAATGAGGATGCGTCGTTTTTCCATCCCATTCTCCTTGATCGTTCTTTTTACCCCGCCGGAGCGCCGCTTGGACCGGACCGCATGATCCCGGCCCGATCGCGCCGGACGAACGGCCGCATGCGGGCCGGGAAGCGGCTTCAGGGCGCGATCGGAAGCGTGAACGTGAACGCGCTTCCCTTCCCCGGCGCGGACTCCACCCAGATGGTTCCGCCATGCGCACGGACGATTTCCCTGCTGATGGCCAGCCCAAGTCCCGCCCCGGATGGCTTCGCGTCCTTGGCCTGATAGAATTTCTCGAAAATGCGCGATTGATCCTCGATGCGTATGCCCTTGCCGTCGTCCCGCACGCACAGATGCGCCTGCGGCCCCATACGTTCGCAGGCAATCCGGATGGTCCCGCCCGGGTCCGTGTAGCGCAGCGCGTTGGCCAGGAGGTTGACCAGCACCCAGAGGATTTTGTTGGGGTCGGCGAGGACCCGGACGGGCGCGTCCACATGGGGGAAAAGAACGTTCACCCCCTTTTCGACGGCCTGGGTCTTCATGGCCGATATGGCCTGCTCGCACAGGGAGATCGCATCGGCGGGAACGATTTCCAGGCGCATTTTGCCCGCTTCTATCCGCGAAAGATCGAGAAGCTCGTTGATCAACGCCTTGAGGCGCTGGACATCCTCCCGGGCGGCGAGAAGCAGGGCCCGTTCCCTGTCGTCGAGCTTGGCTTCGGCGCTTTCCCAGAGCAGTTCGATGCTCATGTTGACGCCGGTAAGCGGGGTGCGCAGTTCGTGGGAGGCCGTCATGACGAATTCGCTTTTCAGCCGGTCGAGTTCCTTGAGCCGGGTGACGTCGCGCAGGGAAACGACCACTCCCGCGTCGCCGTCCTCCCCCGTCGCCATGGGCGTGATGGAAAACTGGCAATGCCTGGGCTCGCCGTCGCCTTCCAGGGTCAACATGGCGCCGTCCTGATCCGTTTCCGGCGCCCGTCCCTCCTTCAGGGCCTGTCGTATCAAGTCGAACAGCCTGTCGTCCTTGACGGTTTCCAGAAAATGCCGGTTCAGGGCTTTCGCGGGGTCCGCGTTGCACATGACGGCGGCTTTGGGGTTGATGTTTGTGATGCGAAGGTCCTTGTCCACAACGATGACGCCGTCGTCCACGCTTTGGATGATCGCTTCGCTTTTTCGCTTTTCCGAGAGAATCCGGCTGATGTTGATCGCATGGAACAGCTTGAGCTTGTGGGCCATGTCGTTGAAGGTTCGCGACAGGCCGGAAAGCTCGTCCCCCCCGTTCGCGGGGAGCCGCACGTCGTAATCGCCTTCGGCTATGCGGGCGGCCGCGTCGCGCATGAGCGTTACCGGGCGGGCGAGCCGCGAGGAGAGGAGGAGGCTGAAGACGAGTCCCGCGCAAAGGGCGCCGAGGCCGATGGCCAGCATGGACCAGACGGAGCGCCGGGCCAGGGTCGCCGCCCTGGCGCTCGCCTGGAACATGGCGTCCTGGTTGACGGCCCGCAGACGCGAACAGGTTTCGAGTATCCCGTCGGCGATCGGCGAGACGGTATTCTCGAACAGCGCCTGCTTCCCCGTAATCTGGCCGTACAGGTTCGAGGACGCCGCGAGATAGGCCGCGTACTTGCGGGAAACGTCCTCAACCAGCCCTTTTTCCTCCGGTATCGTGATGTTGTCGCTGGCCCGGCCGAGCCAAAGGAGGAATTCCTTCTCTTCCTGACGGAATTGTACCGGAACATTCGGAACCGGCTTGATGATGGCCATGAGCAGAAGGGCGTTCTGACGTTCGAGAGCCGCGGCCATATTGCCGGCGGCGAGAATGCTTTTGTAGTTTTCCCTGAGAATGGAATCCGACGCCCGGCCGAGAGTCGTCAGGCTGTTGACGCCCCAGAGCAGAACGACCAGGATGAGCGCGAAGGCCCCGCCGTAACCGACGAGGATCTTCGTCTTGAACGAGGAGAATTGCGCCATGTGGATACGCCTTCGGCGCCTTTTGGCGTCATGGCTCCAATACGCCCGAGCGCCCTACCGGTCAAACGAAACCATGGACGCGTTCCGCAGGGCCTGGGCGCGCAGGGAGCGCAGTTTCTCCCCGGAGGCCGCCCCGAGGTTCCTGTCCTTCTCGCCGAGGCGCACGGACAGGACGGTCAAAAGGTCCCGGCGCGCGATGTCGAGATAATCCCGGCCATGGTCCGCGGCGACCAGCCGGAACAAGCGCTCCAAGAGCTTCCTGGCGTGCAGGACGGTCAGCAGGTCCGTTTTGGAGCCGGGGCGAAGCTCGTCGTAGCGGCCCGCCTTCATGTGCAGCCGGGCGGCCAGGGCGCCTGCCTCGATATGGCGGCCCGGCAGGCGAAGGCGGCCGCCGAGGGACTTGGCCGGGGCTTCTCCGGCCTTGTCGTGGCCGATGTGCCGGGGCAGGGATTCGGCGGGGGTGAGGGTCTTGCCGAGATCGTGGCAAAGCGCCATCCACACGGCCAATTCGTCCCCGGCCAGGGCGTTCATGACCTGGATCGTGTGTCCGAGGACGCTTTTGTCGTGGAATTTCGGCGGACCGGCGGGGATGGCGTCCGCGCCCGCCAGCTCCCGGAACCAGGGAGCCAGGCAGCCCGTTCCGGCGAGCAGCTCAAGAAACCGTCCGGGTTTAGGGGCGCAAAGGGCCTTGCGGGTTTCCGCGCAGATCCGCTCGGGGGCGATCCCGTCAAGGGCCGCGCTTCCCGCCAGCTCGCGCATCTGGTCGAGCAGGGACGGATGGGGGGAAAAATCCGGGAATTGGGCGGCGAAACGGGCGGCCCGGAAGACCCTGGCCGGATCGTCGGCAAGGGCCGTTTCCGAGGCCGGTCTTAATATCCTGTCGCGAAGGTCGCCCAAGGCGCGGGGGTGGGCGGAGATATAGGGCGGCCCCAGGGGGCAGGTCCGCATGGCCAGGGCGTTGATGGTCAGGTCGCGCAGGGCTAGGTCTTCCGCCAGGCTTCCCCCGCGCGGCCAGGCGTATTCGGCGCCTTTGTACAAGGCCACGGGAAAGGCTTTCCCGGCCATGAAGGCGCCTTTGCGGGCGGCCAGAAATTCCCCGGGCGTGGCCTCGATGACGAGATAATCGCGATCCGCGGCGGGTCTTCCCAGGAGGAAGTCCCGGACCGCGCCGCCGACAAGATGGATTTTCATTTTTCCCCCCCTCGATCATTGCGAAGTCCGGGGAAAAGGTCCAGAAGAAGCGGACCGCCATGAGTCATGCAATGAAGCACGCGCCATCTTCCGGCGCCGCCGTCTGGACCCGGGGCCGTGAAGGCCTGGCCGAGCCCTGTCCCCTTGAGGAGTTAGCCTGTCTGGCCCCCGGCTGGAAGGCATCCCTTACGCGTTTCGCCCCCTGGCGCGAAGAGGGGGATTTCACGCAATCCCGGCATGAAACCGGCCGCATGGGGCCGCCCATCGTGATCTGCGGCGCCTGCTCCTCCAGCCTGGACGTGGGCTGGGCGCTTGCCGGCGAGGACGCGTTGCCCGAATGGGGCTCGGTTTTGGCCGTCAGCCAGCGCAAAGGCCGGGGCCAGCTTCGCCGTCAGTGGTCCTCGCCCCCGGGCAACGTCTACGCCGCCTGGGCCTGGCCCGGGGCCACGGGGCTTCTGGACGCGCTGGCGCCGCTCCTGGCCGGTCTCGTCGTTGCGGAATTTCTGGAAACCCGCGGCGTGGCCGCCGAAATCAAATGGCCGAACGATATTCTGATCGCAGGCCGCAAGGCCGGGGGCGTCCTTCTCGAGGAACGGGGGGGGCGGGTTCTGGCCGGAATCGGCCTCAATCTTGCGTCCGCGCCCGACGCCGCGACCCTGCGCACAGGCGCCGCCGCGCCCGCCGGAATCCTTGGGGAGTATGGCGTGACCGACGATCCTTTGGGTCTGTGGTCCGCGCTTGTTAACTTTGGGCAAAGCTGTTACAGGTCTTGTGTTTCAGCGACTTTTCCCGGAGACGTCATTTCCCGCATCGAGCGCCGCCTGGCCTGGCGTGGCCGCGAGGTGCGCGTGGAGGAAGCCGGAGAAGCGGCGTACCGGGCTCGGGTTTTGGGGCTGGCCGAGGATGGGGGGCTTCGGTTGGCGCGTCCGGACAAGGGTCTCTTGTCCGTAACGGTCCTCCATTCGGGGAGCGTTTCCCTTCCGTAATTTCCCCTCGCGCGTTTCACGATACCAGCCGTTTTCGGCAAAAGGAAAGGCATGGCCGGCAAGACGTTTCAAGAAGTCCTTTCGGAAGTGGAAGGCAAGAAGATTCTGGTCGTCAACCGGGGCATTTCCGCCCGCAGAGTGCTGCGTTCCATCCGCGAACGCCTGCGCGGCATCCCTGTTTTGACCGTCACCGACGTTGACATGACCTCCCCGGCCGTGGCCGGCGCGCACGAGCTGGTCCTGCTCGGCGCAAATCCGAGATCCTACCTCGATCTCGATCTGATCATCAAAAAAGCCAAAGCCCAGGGCGTGGTGGCCATTCACCCGGGCTGGGGCTTCGCTTCCGAAGACTCCTCCTTTCCCGACAAATGCGAAAAAGCCGGCGTCATCTTCATCGGTTCCACCTCCGAAGCCATGCTGCGGCTCGGCAACAAGGTCGAGGTCCGGCGTCTGGCCATGGAGCTCGGCATTCCGGTGGTTCCGGGCTCCGAGGGCGCGGTCAGCATCCCCGAGGCCCGCAAGATCGCCAAACAGATCGGCTTCCCCATCATGCTCAAGGCCGAGGGCGGCGGCGGCGGACGCGGCATCTACGAGGTCTACAAGGAAGAGGAGCTGGAGGCCGCCTTCAGCAAGGCGTCGGCGCTGGCCCAGGCCTCCTTCGGCAACCCGCGTCTTTTCGTGGAAAAACTCCTCACCTCGGTCCGGCATATCGAGATCCAGGTGGCCGCCGACATGTACGGCAACGTCTTCGCCTTCGACGAACGCGACTGCTCGGTGCAGCGCAACCACCAAAAGCTCGTGGAGATCACCCCCTCCCCCTGGAAGGGCGTGACCCCGGAGCTGCGCGAGAGCTTGAAGGAGTATTCCGAAACCCTCGTTCGCGAATCCAAATACTACTCCCTGGCCACCGTGGAATTTCTGGTGGACCAGACGGGACGGCCCTACCTCATCGAGGTCAATACCAGGCTCCAGGTGGAGCACGGCATCACGGAATGCCGCTACGGCGTGGACCTGGTGGAGGAGCAGATCAGCATCGCCTTCGGCGGCAAGCTTCGTTTCAGCAAGAAGAACACGAAGCCGCTTCTGCACGCCATGCAGGCGCGCATCAACTGCGAGGATCCGATCCACGGCTTTTCGCCCAATTCCGGGCTCATCACCCGGTACGTCTCCCCCGGCGGCCAGGGCATCCGGCTGGATTCCTGCCTGTCCGCGGGCTATGAATTCCCGTCCCAGTACGACTCGGCGGGCGCGCTTCTCATCTCCTACGGCAAGGATTTCGAAAAGGTCTGCGCGGTCATGAACCGGGCCCTGCGCGAGTACATCGTGGGCGGCATCAAGACCACCATGGCCTTTCATCGCCAGATCGTGAACAACAAGCGCTTCCTGGCGGGCGAGTTCGACACCAAATTCGTGGCCAACACCCCGGAGCTCTTGAATTACCGGGACGAGGAGCCGGAATCCCTGCGCCTGTCCAGGCTCGTGGCCGAAGTCTCCGCCCGGGGGTACAACCCCTACGTGCAGCTCGGGGAATACCGGGGCCGTCACGACAAACGGGTGGGGCGCTTTTCCCCCTACATGCCCCAGCTTGACGCCTCCAAACACGAATATCCCTATCCGCGCGGGGACCGCCAGGGCGTCCTGGAAATGATCCGCGACAGCGGCCGGGTGCATTTCGTGGACACCACGGCGCGCGACATCACCCAGTCCAACAGCGGCAACCGCTTCCGGCTGGCCGAGGACCGGCTCATCGGCCCCTATCTCGACAACTGCGGCTTTCTGGCCCTGGAGAACGGCGGCGGCGCCCACTACCACGTGGCCATGATGGCCAACATGACCTACCCCTTCTCCGAAGCCGCCGAGTGGAACCGGTTCGCGCCCAAGACCCTGAAGCAGATCCTCATCCGCTCAACCAACGTCCTGGGCTACAAGCCCCAGCCGAAAAACCTCATGCGGCTTACCGGCGAGATGATCTGCCAGCACTACGACATCATCCGCTGCTTCGATTTCCTGAACCACACCGAGAACATGCGCCCCTTCGCCGAAGTGGCCATGGCCTCCAAGTCCAATATCTTCGAGCCCGCCGTGTCCATGTCCTGGGCGGCCGGGTTCGACGTGCCCCACTACCTCGCGGTGGTGGACGAGATTCTGGACCTGTGCAGGGAGTGCGGCGGCGCCAAAAGCCGCAAGGCCGCCTCGAAAATGATCATCCTGGCTCTCAAGGACATGGCTGGCATGTGCCCGCCCAGGTTTATCCGGGAACTGGTGGCCGCCATCCGCAAGGCCTACCCGGATCTGGTGGTGGAATACCACCGCCACTACACCGACGGCCTGTTCGTTCCGGCCGTGGGCGCGGCGGCCGAGGCCGGGGCCCATGTCATCGACACGGCCATCGGCGCCAGCGTGCGCTGGTACGGCCAGGGCGAGGTGCTCTCCACCGCCTCCTATATCCAGGACGATCTGGGCATCCCGGTCATGCTGACCGAGGACAACAAGAACATGATCCGCGACTGCAATTTCGTGCTGAAGCAGATCATGCCGTATTACGACCGTTATACCGCCCCGTATTTCAGGGGCATCGACCATGACGTGATCTTCCACGGCATGCCCGGCGGCGCCACGTCCTCCTCCCAGGAGGGGGCGCTCAAGCAGGGCTATATCCATCTTCTGCCCTACATGCTGAAATTCCTGGCGGGTACGCGGCGCATCGTGCGCTACCACGACGTCACCCCCGGCTCCCAGATCACCTGGAACACGGCTTTTCTGGCCGTGACCGGCGCCTACAAGGAAGGGGGCGAGGTGGCCGTGCGCGACATGCTGGAAACCCTCGACGCCGTGGGCTCGACGCCTGAGGAGGAGTTGACCAAGGCGGTCAAGGCCGACCGGCTCAAGCTCTACGCGGACTGCAACGACGCCTTCCGCGATCTCCTGCTCGGCAAGTTCGGCCGCATGCCGCTGGGATTCCCGCCGGAATGGGTCTACGAAAGCGCCTTCGGCCAGGACTACAAGAAGGCCATCGCGAGCAGGACCACCCAGTCGCCGCTTCTGACCCTGCCGGACGTGGATATCGAGGCCGAGCGCCAGGCGCTGCGCAAACATCTGGACCGGGAGCCCTCCGAGGAGGAGCTGGTCAACTACCTGAACCATCCCGGCGACGCGCTCAAGGGCATGAAGCAGCTCAAGGAATTCGGCGATCCCAACCGCCTGCCCCTGGACGTCTGGTTCGAAGGACTGGAGCCCGGGCAGGACGTCTCGTTCAACGACTCCAACGGCATGCCGCATACGATGACCATCCTCGACGTGTCCGGACCGGACCTTCGGGGCGTGAGCATCGTGCGCTACGCCCTTGATTCGGAAACCTTCAGCCATCAGGTTCAGGTGCGCGAGGGCGTAAGCCGCGATACGGGAACCTTGGAAATGGCCGATCCGGACAACCCCTATCAGGTGGCTTCGCCCTGCAACGGCGATTTGTGGGTGACGCACGTGAGCGTGGGGGATCCGGTGAAGGCCGGGGAAGAGCTTTTCAATATCTCGGTCATGAAACAGGAAAAAGCCGTGCTGGCCCCGGTGGACGGCATGGTCAAACGCGTGGTCAAGACCGCCGACTTCGTCGAGGACAAGAAAATGGTTCCGGTGAAGGAGGGAGAGCTTATCGTCGAACTGGCTCCGGTGACGGCCCGTTGTCCGGGCTGCGGCGAACCGGCGCCATCGGACGAGTACAAGTACTGTCCGCACTGCGGAGAGAAAAAATCGTAAAGAAATCACGAGAGATGGACGGAATGGGGGGGCCCGCCGTCCATCGTTTTTTCCGGGAATCATCAAGGAGGGGAGAATGGCTAAAGCGCAGGCGAAAAATACCGCCGACAACGGGACCGGGAAACAAAACGGCGCGGCCGGCGCCGTCGACGCGTTGTGGAAAAAACTCATTCTGACCGGCGCCGACATCACCGCCATCGGCGAGGATGCGGAAATTCTCGTGGGCGGCAAGAACTACAATACCGCCATCATCAGTCAGGTCGCGAATATCCGGGCCCCGCAGTTTCGGGCCGTCTCCTCCCAGGCCTTCCATAAGGTCCTCGACGAAACCAAGGTCAACGCCGCCCTGGTTCGCGAAACCATCGACCGGGAATACGCCCGCATGGACTGGACCAGCGAGGAGGTGAACAAGGATCCCGAGTTCCTGAAGCATTTCGTCCGGAAGATAGCCACGGAGATCAAAGAGGTCAGCGCGCGCGAAAAAGGCACCATGATCAAGCTGCGCACCTTCATCAACAACGTGGTCGAAGGCTTCGCCACCTCTCCCGAAGGCATCGACCAGCTGCGCAAACGCTCCGTCCTGGTCCAGACCGCCATCCTGGCCGTGGAAATGCCCGCCGAGGTCCGCGAGGCCGTCAGCGACGCCTACAACGGCATCTGCAAGGAGGCGGGCCTGGAAGACGTGCCCGTGGCCGTGCGTTCCTCCGCCGCGGGCGAGGACAGCCGCAAGAAAGCGTTCGCCGGATTGCAGGACACCTATTTGAACGTGGTGGGCGCCCACAAGGTGGTCGAGGGCTACCAGTGGGACTGCGCCTCCGCCTACAACCTGCGCTCCATGACCTACCGCCGCGAGGCCATCCTTGACGCCGTCTCCCTGGCCGAACGCACCGGCGACGACAGCATCGCCGAAAAGGCCAAGGAAGAGTGGGCCATCGAGAACACCTCGCTGTCCGTGTGCATCATGCGCATGATCAATCCGGTCATCTCCGGCACGGCCTTCAGCGCGGACACGGCCACCGGCTGCCGGGGCACGGACCGCAAGGACCTGGTCTCCATCGACGCGAGCTACGGCCTGGGCGAGGCCGTGGTGGGCGGCATGGTCACTCCGGACAAGTTTT
>CALGYO010000233.1 GCA_937934715.1 uncultured Desulfovibrionaceae bacterium
AGGGGGAACCCTCTTCCTCAAAGAGGGTTCCCCCTTCCCCCTGGCCGCCGGAGGCGGTCTTTCCATATGAGCAAGCATGCCCGTCAGATAGCCAAGGACGCCTCCATCGTGGGCGGCGCCACCCTGCTCAGCCGCATACTCGGCTTTTTCCGCGACATGATCCTGGCCTATGCGCTTGGCGCGGGGCTGCACGCCGACGCGTTCTACGTGGCCTTTCGCGTGCCGAACATGTTGCGCCGTCTTTTTGCGGAAGGCTCCATGACCATGGCCTTCGTGCCGGTGTTTTCGCGTCTGCGCGAGGCCGAGGGGGACGATCGGGCCTTTGCCATGCCCCGGTCGGCCCTGGTCTGGCTGGTCATGATACTGAGCGTGATCACGGTGTTGGCGCTTGTTTTCGCCCGGCCGCTCACCTTTCTCATCGCGCCGGGTTTCGCGGACGATCCGGAGCTGTTCGACATGACGGTGGATCTGGTGCGGATCGTCTTTCCGTACATCATCCAGATCTCGGCGGTGGCCTTGTGCATGGGCGTGCTCAATTCCATGGGGCATTTTCTGGCGCCCGCGCTGGCCACCTCGGAGCTCAACACGGTGATCATCGGCGGGTCGGCGGTGGCGATCATTTTCCATTTGGACGTGCCGTACGCCCTGGCCTGGGCGGTGCTTGTGGGCGGGTTCGGGCAATGGATGATGCAGCAGCCGTATCTGCGCCGGTACGGGTTCCGGTGGCGCGGGCCGTGGAAGCTCAAAGATCCGGCGGTGAAGCGGATGGGCCTTCTCATGGTTCCGACGGCCTTCGGCGCGGCCACGTATCAGATCAACATTCTGCTCGGCACGCTGATGGCCTCGCTTCTGCCCACGGGGAGCGTGTCGTATTTGTATTACGCCGACCGGCTGGTGCAGTTTCCGCTGGGGGTATTCGGGGTGGCTGTTGGCACGGTGGCCTTGCCGAGCCTGTCCAAGCTGGCTTCGAGCGGGGACATGGACGAGTTCATCCGTACGCTCAACGCCTCGCTCAAGCTGACGCTTTTCATCTGCCTGCCTGCGGCGGCCGGGCTCATCGCGCTGTCCGAACCCATGGTGCAGGTCCTTTTCGGACGCGGGGCGTTCACCATGGAGGCGGTGCGGGCCACGGCCTGGGCCCTGATGGCGTACGGCGTCGGACTGCCCGCCTTCGCCTGCGTGCGCCCGTTATATGCGGCCTATTTTGCCTTGTCGGACACGAAGACCCCGGCCTGGACGGCGGCGGCGTGTCTCGTCATCTACGCGGCCGCGGGCTGGTTGCTGATGGGTCCCATGCGGCATGTGGGATTGGCTTTGGCCACCTCGATTTCCTCATGGGTGAACGTGTTGGTTCTGGGGATGGTTTTGCGGCGAAAGATCGGCCCGTGGCTTGATATTTTCAGAAATGTCGCCTTGAGCGTCCTTTTGAGCGCGCTGATCGGCGTGGGCGCCTATGCCACGGCGCCCCGCCCCTATCTGGCTCTGGCGCTCATAGGCTTGTGGGCGCCCGCCTATCTCATTGCGGGCAGACTGTTGCGCATTGAGGAGGCCGTCCTGCTGACGGATTTCGTGTGGCGGCGGATCGGTCCACGTCTTCGCCGCAAATAGCGCGACCTGGAGAAGGTTATGTTCACAGTGGAAAATCTGATCGCCTTTTTGACCTTGTCGGCCCTGGAGATCGTTCTCGGCATCGACAACATCGTCTTTATCGCCATCATTTCCAACAACCTGCCCGAGCAGATCCAATCGAAGGCCAGGAAGATCGGGCTGGCCCTGGCCATGATCACCCGCATCGCGCTGCTTCTCGCCATAAGCTGGATCATGGGGCTGACGGCGCCGCTTTTCACGCTTTTCGGCTTCGTGGTTTCCGGCCGGGACGTGATTCTGCTTTTGGGCGGGCTATTTCTGATCGGCAAGTCCACCTTCGAGATTCACGAGAAGATCGAGGCCGTGGGGGAGGAGGAAGAGGCGGTGGAGTCGGCCGCGCGCAGGGCGTCCGGTTTCACGGCGGCGGTCGTGCAGATCGCCATTTTGGACATCGTCTTTTCCCTCGACTCGGTGATCACCGCCGTGGGCATGGCCAAAAGCGTGGCGGTCATGATCGCGGCCATCGTGGCGGCGGTGGCGGTGATGATGATTTTCGCCGACGCGGTCAGCCATTTCGTCAAGCGGCATCCCACCATCCAGATGCTGGCCTTGTCCTTCTTGATCCTGATCGGCGTGTTCCTGGTGGCCGAGGGGCTGGGCAAGCATATCGACCGGGGCTACATCTATTTCGCCATGGCCTTCTCGCTCGGGGTGGAGCTGCTCAACATGCGCGTGCGCAAGGCGGGACGGCGTTCCTCCTAGGGCGCCCGCGAAACGAAAACGCGGCGGGCTCGCTCGCCGCGAAAGGGCATCGCCGCCGGGACGGGCCTTCCTTGCCGGGAAAGGCCGCGCGACCGCCGCGCCGGTTCATTCGATCTGATCCCCGTCCCCGAGTTCCGTTTCGGCCAGGGGGATATACCGGCGCAGGATTTTCCGGGCCGCTTTCCGGGCGGTCAATCGATGCAGGTTTTTCTGCACGAAATCGGCCCAGGTTCCGGTCAGCAGGGAGTAATGGCGATTCTCGAAAAGCGGAGCGCCTTCCTGGCTGGCCTGTTCCAGATGGCCGTTGATTCCGGCGATGAACATCTCCTTTTTCTCTTCCGACGAGAGAATGCCGAGGATGCTCAGGATGTAGGTGGAGAGGTATCCGGCCACCTTGTCCTGGGAGAAGAACAGGCGCAGTTCGTAGTGGGCGAAGCCGTCCTGCTTGCCGCAGTATTTCTTCATTAATTCCAGAAAGGTCGCGTTGACGGAATCGTAGCGGTCCCCGCCCACGAAGAAGGCCTTGATGACCTTGAGCGTGGGCGCGCAGAAGACGCGCGGGAAAAGCGCGATCCCGGGACGCGCGCCCGCATCCACGTCGGCGATGGCGTCGCGCATGTCGAGCGGCGACAACAGCCCCCGGCCGAAGGCGTCCATGACGTCGCGATGGGCGTGCAGGTCGCATTTGGCGCCCGAAAATCCCGAGCAATCCGGCGGCGGACAAAACCGCTCCCAGGTTTTGCCCGAGGCCGCCTCGCCGAAGACCTCGCGGCAGGCGTCGTCGAAGGCTTCCAGGGCCTCGCGCGCGTCTTTTCTGAAGGAGGCGACCAGCTTGTGGAACGGGTTGCTTTTTTCCGCCAGGAGCATGTCTTCGGGAAAAATGGCCTGAAAATGGGAGAAGGCCACGTTCATGCCCATATTGAGGAATCGGCGCGAGATGAGCGCGATGTCCCGGGTTTCCTCCGGGTTCGGCCCGGCCTTGTTCGACAGCGCGGCCGCCAGGGGGCCGAAGAGCGGCATGACGTTTTCCGCCAGATGCAGGGGTTTGAATTCCGCCAGAAAGACGTCTTTTTGCTTGTCCATGACCTCGGGCCCGGCGCTGTAGCCCCATTCGCCGTCCGTGCTCTGGAGGTTGGCCAGGAAGCGGCGGCCGATATGGGCGCAGAAATCCTCATGGGCGGCGCCGAGCCTGTCCACGAGTTCCTTGGGAAAGCGCGCGCCATCGGGAAGGCTGGCCTCGCCGGCCGCGAGCCTGGCCCGTTCGGCGGCGAGCTCCGTCAGCCGTTCCCAGAGCTGAAGCACGGAAAACGGTTTGACCAGGAGGCTGCTCAGCCCCATGGCCTTGACCTTTTCCGCCAGCCCGGGATTGTCGCCCGAAAGCGTCAGGACGCAGGGAACCTGGGCGTGGGCCTCGCTCCAGCGCAGGCGCGAAGCCAGGTCAAGACCGCCTGTTCCCGGAAGATCCTCAGCCAGGACCACGGCTTCGAAGGGCGTCTTGTTGATCAGCTTCCAGGCCTCCTCGCCGGTGGAGGCCAGAATCACCTCGACGTTTCCCAGCTTGCGCAGTCCTTGTTTGAGGGCGTTTTGCACGGCCAGATGCGCGTCCGCCACCAGGATGGTCATGGGCTCGGCCTGGACGGCGGACCGCCGGTCCTCGCGGGATATCGTCCTCGACGCGCCCGCCAGGGCCGGACCGGGGCTTTGGTTCAGTCCCCGGCTTTCCGCCAGGGCCTTGAGGCATCTGGGACAGCAGTGGGCGCCCTTGGCGTCGCACAACACGCGCATGGCCGCCTCTTCGGACAGGGCCCGGCGATAGGGCCGGTCGCTGGTCAGGGCCTCGAAGGAGTCGGCCGCGGCGGTGATGCGGGCCAGAAGCGGAATATCCGTCCCGCGCAGCTGGTAGGGATAGCCCGAGCCGTCCATGCGCTCGTGGTGGTGCAGGGCGGCGGGGACGACGTCGGCCAGGCTTGGGATGGCGGCGAGCATCTGCGCGCCCATCGCGCTGTGCCGCTTGACGGTTTCGTATTCCGCGGGCGTGAGTTTCCCGGATTTGAGCAGGATTTCGTCCGGCAGGCCCAGTCTGCCGAGATCATGGAGGCGCGCGGCCAGGATGGTCCGATTGGCCTCCGCTTCCGGCATGCCCATGGTTTTGGCCATGCCGCCCACGAAATCGGCGGTTCGTTCGGAGTGGCGCCGGTAGCCCACGAGTCTGGATTCGCGCAGGCGGATGACCTCGATGAGCTGGGCGGTGGCGGCGTCCAGGGAAGCGCCTGCCAGCCGCCGCTCGGTCCAGAGTTCCTCGAAAGCTTCGGAGCGCAGCTCCTCGGCCAGGCGCACGAGCTGGGAGACGCGGAACGGTTTGAACAGACAGGCCGCGGCGCCGAGGCCCATGATCCGCTTCATGGCCTCGCGCTCCTGTTCCGCGCCCATGACCACGAAGGGGACGTTCCCCAGTCCGCCCATGTCCTGAATGGCCTCGAAAACCGCGGCCGCGTCCATGTCCGGCATCCGCGCGTCGCACAGGATGACGTCCGGGCGGCGGGCCCGCAATTCCTCAAGGGCGGCGCGGCCGCCGGACGCCGGGATGGCGGCGAAGCCCCTGGCTTCGAGTTTTTCGCAAATGATCCTGCGCACGGTATCCGAATCCTCGGCCACCAGGAAGGTCATGCCCCCCCGCATGGGGCCCGCGCCGAGCAGTCCGCGGATTTTTGGAATGAGGTCCACGCGCATGCGGCTTTTGACGATAAAGGCCGCCGCGCCCGCGCAAAAGCCCTCGGCGGCGCGCTCCTCGCCGCCGTCCTCGTCGAGCAGGATGATGGGAGCCGCATTGGCGCCGGAGTCCTGGCGCAACCTTTTGCAGATCTCCAGGCCTCCGGGCTTGGGACGGCCGACGCCCGCGATGATCAGATCGAAATGGCCGGATTGGCCCAGGGCGAGCCCTTTGACTCCATCCTCGGCCACGGTGATGGAAAAGCCGCGCTCCTTGAGCGCGGCGGACAGGATGCTGCGCACGATCTTGCTGTCTTCGATGATGAGAACATTCGGCGAGGGATCCATAACTACCCGGCCTCCGCGCGTGATACCGTCGTCTTTCATCGGACCGGAAAACCCGCGCGGATCGTCTCCCGGCGCGGGTGCGCGGCGGCGGACCGCCCGCCCGGGAGGGAAACCGGAAGAGGGCGCCCCTTGTGGCTCTCGATGTCCATCCGCCGCTTGAAAACGTGAAGGTCTCTAAAATCAAAAAGACGTTTCCTGTTTCGCATCCGCCTTCTTATGCAGGCTGCGAAGCCAGGCGCGTTACGCGCTCATTGCATTATCATTGCGTTTGATAAAACACAATTCGGGACGGCGCGCCGGGCTTCCGGGGCGGCCCGGCTCATTTCCAGTAATGCCATTTGCTGCCGGTCTCGATGCCGGCGTCCTTGGCCAGCTTCCAAACCAGCTCTTCCAGATAGCGGACTCTTCCGCGCAAGGCTTCGATCTCCTTACATATATTTTGCATATTGCAGCGGTCGGCCAGCTCTTCGCGTTTTTGCCTTTGATAGTAATCCGATCCCTGAGGCATGGCGGACTCCCTTGTTGCCGGTTTGGGCGAGACCGTTTGGGCGTTTTGGCTCAGTTTTAGGCGAGCCCGTTTTTTTTGTCCATGCCGGACCTCCCGCGCCGCGCATTTGCGTTCTCACGGGTTTTGTTTTAAATGCCACTGTAGAAAAGATGTAAGGAGTTCGTCGCCATGGATCAGCCCCTCGCGGATTTTCTCGCGGCCTGGGATGACGACCCCAAAGGCGTCAAACCGGGGCTTGTTCGCTTCATCGACGCCGTTTCGGTCTTGCCCGGCGCCCGTATCGAATTCGTCTCCCGTCCCGGCGTGACCCACAGCCTGCGCGCCACGCGCGACGGCCTCTCCCCCAGACCGCTTTTCGCCCTGGCCGACGTGGTGGAGGATGCGGATGGCCGTTTTCTGTCCATCTGCTTCTACGAAGACTGGGTCGCCGATCCCGAAGAGCGGGGAGAGCCGATTCCCCAGGGACTTTTGAGCGAGGATGCCCGTTGTTTCGACTACGAATCCCCGGACGAGGCGTTTATGGGGTATATCGCCGACAGGCTCTTTGAAGCGTCCCAGGCGTCGCTCGGCGGCTGACGCCCTCCCCTTTCGCGAAAAAGAAAACGGCGTTTCATCAAGCGCGGGCGGCGCGACGGTCATGACGGAAGACACGCGGAACGCGGCCATACGTTCCATCAACAAAACGACCACGATCCTCATCATTCTGTGGACCCTGGCGCTGGCCCTGTGCTGCGCCTATCAGCTCCACGGTCAGCGCGCCCAGTCCCTGGAGCTCGTCCGGGCCATGGCCAGAACCTCCTACGAAAAGGACGTGATCTACAGGCTGTGGAACTCCATGCATGGCGGGGTCTACGTTCCCGTCAGCGAAATCGCCGCGCCCAACCCCTATCTCGACGCGCCCAACCGGGAAATCACCGGCAGCGACGGCCGGGTCTACACCCTGATCAATCCCGCCTACATGACCCGCCAGGCCCATGAACTCATGGCGAAGCGCCAGGGGATCACGGGACATATCACCAGCCTCGACCCCATCCGTCCCGAAAACGCGCCGGACGCCTGGGAACGGGCGGCGTTGACGGTTCTGCGCGACGACAAGCTCGAGGAATACTCCGCCGTGACCGCCTGTCAGGGAGGCGACTGCATGCGGCTGATCAAGCCGCTCTATGTGGGCGAGACCTGCATGCCCTGCCATGCCAGACAGGGGTATAAGCCCGGCCAGCTTCGCGGCGGCATCAGCGTGACGGTTCCCATGGCGCCCTACTCCGGCCTGTTTCTCGGATCCTACGCCCAAACCGGCGGCATCTACCTGGTACTCTGGCTCATCGGCGCCCTGGGAGTCAAAAAAGGCTCGTCCATCCTCATCCGGGAAATCGCCGAACGCATGGATCAGCTGCGCGACAGGGAAAAGCGCCTGGCCGTCAGCGAGCGCAACCTGCGCCTGATCATCGAAAACGCCCCCGAGGGCATGCTCATCCACAGCGAAGGCGCGTTCACGTTCGCCAATGAAAAAGCCCTGGGCATCCTGGGCGTTTCCAGTCCCGCCGAACTGACCGCGCAGGATTTCAAGGCCATAACGCCGGAAAGCTGTTCCAACCTCTCGGACAAGAACGGCTGCCGGGACGCGGTATTCGAGAGATCCCTGCGCCGGGGCGACGGCGCGTCCATCCATGTGGAGATCTCCATGGTAGCCCTGGCGGACGCCGTCTCGTCCAAGCGGCTCATTTACGTCAAGGACGTGACCCGCCGCAAAGCCGACGAGATCGCCCTCAAGGAGTCCAAGGCCAGGGCCGAGGACGCCAACAAGGCCAAGAGCGAATTTCTGGCCAACATGAGCCACGAGATAAGGACGCCCCTGAACGGCGTCATGGGCATGCTCCAGATGCTGCAGATGAGCGGCCTGGACGCGGACAAGCGCGGCTGGGTGGATACCGCCCTGGAATGTTCGGAAAAGCTCCTGCTCATCCTGAACGACATTCTGGACTTGGCGCGCATCGAATCCGGACGGCTGGAACCGGTCGTCAACGTCTTCCCCCCCAAGGCCATGATCAGGGAGATCGCCGCCCTGTTCGCCCCCCAGATCGAGACAAAACATATCGATCTGTCCGTGGAGGTGGACGAAGCCGTTCCGGACATCGTGCGCGCGGATGAAGGCAGGATGCGTCAGATTCTGTTCAACCTGCTCTCAAACGCCGTCAAGTTCACGGACCAGGGGGCGATCACCCTGAGCCTGACCTGCGCTCCCGCCGCAAAGGAGCCGGGCCGGATAAAACTGGTTTGCGGCGTGGAAGACACCGGACAGGGCTTCGCTGGCGAAAAGGCGGACTACATTTTCGAGAGTTTCACCCAGGCTGACGGCAAGTACACCAGGCGCCACGGCGGCGTGGGGCTGGGACTCGCCATCGTGAAACGCCTTTCCCGTCTGCTCGGGGCGGACCTGTGCGTGGAAAGCGTCCCGGGCGAGGGAACGTTTTTCTACATGGGATTCCCCGCCGTCATCGAGGAACTCCCCGCCTTGAAAGCCGCAAACAAGCCGTCATTGGACGTCCCCGCCGGGGACCTCCCGGAGGATGCGGCCGTGACCGGCTCGCCGCTTATCCTGGTGGTGGACGACGATCCTTCGAGCCAGGCCTCTCTGTCCCTGTACCTGGAGCGGCTGGGATGCCGCCACGCCTCCGCCGCCAGCGGCGAGGAGGCCCTGGAGTACCTGAGCGAAAACCCGGCGGACCTTGTGCTGGCCGACGTGCAGATGCCGGGCATGAGCGGTCTGGAAATGACCCGGCGCATACGGGCCAGCGACAAGGCCATGGCCGCCACGCCCATCGTGGCCGTGACCGCCCACGCCATGAAGGGGGACAAGGAGATGTTTCTGGCCGCCGGAATGGACGCCTATCTGGCCAAGCCCGTGGATTTTTCCGAACTGACGGCCCTGCTCCACGATTTTTTCTCCTAGTGTGGCGTCCACGAAGAGAGTGGACACTTGCCTTGCAGGCAATACGCTGGAATGTTTGTTTTTTCCTCAAAAGAACATGAACATGCTTTTCGAGGAAGCGACACTGCGCGGCGTGGGCGGAACACGCGGGCGCGTCAATTCACGCAGAAAAGCCGCGAAGACCGGCTGTCCGCTGAAAAGAGCGCCCTGCTTCGCGCGCAACCACACGCGAGCGTCGCGCTTCCGGTAGAAGACGGACTGTTTGGAAGCGCCGCGCATACGCCCTGATGCCCGCGACGCTCCCGGATTCTTCCAGTGAAGGCGTCATTCCTCCACGCTATTGGCGGCCCGGGGACGGCGGCGAAAATATACTATTTCACTATGATGCCATGGCGATTCCATGCAAGCTCCCCGGTGGAGCGGCATTGGCCGGCATTTTGTCCCTTGTCCCCCGCAACGATGTGCATTATTGAAATAAAGAGTCCTACGTGTTCGCCGGTTCCTTCGGCGCGGAGGGAGCATGAACTACTCGAAAGACGAGGTCTGGAGCGTGGTGTGGGAAAACACCCGGTTCGATTCGTCCGTGCTTTCCGACCTGCAGCAGTACGGAGCGGAGAAGTATTTCGCGAAAAAACAGGCCATGATCGACATTCCCGAACACATCCGGATCAACGAGGACTCCGCCGCCCAGGATGTGGGAAAATTCTTGAGCGACGGGGCCGGAGCCATCGCCTCCGCCATAGCGTAACTCCCGGCAGGGGCGGCGGGTTCACCGCCGCGTGAGCGCTGGAAGCCGGACATGCAAAAAACGCACATCTTCGATTTCATCCAATGCTTTTCGGACGCCCTGGACCTCATCGTCCCGGACCTAAGCGGTCACCACAAGCGCGTGGCCTACATCGGCCGGGCCATCGCCGCCGCCCTGGGGCTTTCCGAAGACCGCCAATACGTCCTCCTGACGGCGGGCATGCTCCACGACGCCGGAGCCCTCACCCTGAAAAGCCGTATGGACGCCCTGCAATTCGAAACCGGAGAGACGAGCCACGCGGAAACGGGCTACCGGCTCTTGCGTTCCTGGCCCGCGCTGACGGGGGCCGCTGAAATCATACGCGGCCACCATGCCCGGTACGACGCCCGTGGGAACGGCTGCGGCGAGTACTGCGAGGAAGCCTACATTCTGCATCTGGCCGACCGGGTTGACGCGCTGCTCCGGCGCGGCGAATTCGTTCTGGACCAGGCGCCCCGGGTCTGCCGGGAGATGAAACGCCGCAAGGGAACCCAGTTCGACCCGGCCCATGTGGAGGCCTTCCTGTCCCTGGCGGACAAGGAATACTTCTGGCTGGACATCACGGCGGACAATCTGCGGGACATCCTCGGCCGGGTCAGCCGAGCCCTGTGCGACGGCGGCGCGCCTCCGGCCATCGAGGAGATCGAGGATTTCACCCGGCTTTTCACCCATGTGATCGATTTCAGGTCGCGGTTCACGGCCACGCATTCGGCCGGCGTGTCCGCCACGGCCGCCATGCTGGGGGAGATAGCCGGATTCGATCCCTCAAAGGCGCGCAGGCTGCGCATCGCCGGATACCTGCACGATCTGGGCAAACTGGCCGTGCCCGCCGAGCTTCTGGACAAACAGGGACCGCTCACCCCGGCCGAGTTCAACCGCATCAAATCCCACGCCTATCATACCCACAGGCTGCTTCTGGAGCTGCCCGGCATGGACGATATCCGGATCTGGGCCGCCTCCCACCACGAAACCCCCACAGGGCAAGGCTATCCCTTCCATTTCAAGGACGATCAGCTCCCCCTGGGCGCCCGGGTCATGAGCGCGGCCGACGTGTTCACCGCCCTTTCCGAGGACAGACCCTACCGCGCGGGCATGGAAAAAAAGGAAGCGGCCGGGGTCCTTCAGACCATGGCCGCCGAAGGCAGGCTTGACCCCCGGATCATGGACATGCTTTTCGACGCGTACGACGCCCTCGACGCCGTCCGCCGCACGGCGCAGCAAGACGCCCTGTCGGCGTACGCGATCTTCCAGGGCCGGAACGCTCCCGGCGAAAACGCGCTGGGGGGTTGACCGCGCGGGCGCCGCGCCCGGACGGGCCTTCGGGACCGCGCGGACGCGGGCATGCCGAAACAAGGACGTTCCGGCATGCCCGGTCTGAAATCTCGTCCGCTTCCATGCCAAGCGGCGGGAAGCGGACGGACGGCCTCGCGGCTCCCCCCGAAGCCAGCCGGTCCCAGGCGGCCGCATGACGCGCCGCCGGGCGCCGGGACGAACCCGGCATGCGCCCCCCGGAAAAACGCGCTTCCCGTGAAGCGCGCCGTCCTCCTTGCCAGGCCCCGGGCGGGACCGGAGCGGGAGAGGCGGCGCGGCTCTAAATGTCGTATCCGCAAAAACGCAAGGCCGCCATGCCGCCATGCAGGCTTTTCACATCCGTAAATCCCTGGGATTTGAGATTGAGCAGGGCTTCGTAGGAACGGGCGCCCGTGTTGCAGACGACCACCACGGGCTTGTCCCGGGGAATCTCCCCGATGCGCTCGATGATCTTGCCCTGGGGCACGTTGTTCCACTGGCCGGGATGCGCCTCCACCAGTTTGTCCGCGTCCCCGGGCTCGCGGCAATCCAGGAACAGGCAGGCGCCGTTCTCACGGTTTTCCCACATGGTCATGAAGGCAAGAGGGGTCACGCCCTCGTTCAGCCCGCGCAGGACGTTGTCCGCCAGGTTGCCCAGGTTGTTGACCACGTCCATGGCGGCGGAATACGGCGGGGAGTACGGGTACTCCAACTGACAGAAATCCTCCACCGTTCCGTTCTTGCACATAAGCACGGCGGACGCGGCCATATGGCCCACCAGGGAGTCGCCCGCGGCGCCCATGCCCTGGACCCCGAGGACCTTGCCGGTCTTGCGGTCGAAGGTCATCTCCAGAGCCACCAGCTCCTTGGTCGGATAGAAATGCGCCCGGTCCATCTGGGTCATGAACACGCTCACCGCGTCGAAACCGGCCTGCTTGGCCGAATCCAGGGTCAATCCCGCGCCGGCGACCGTGCGCTCGAACAGTTTGACAGCGAATGACCCTACCGCGCCGTCGAAATGGACGTCGTCGCCGCTTTCGGACGCGAGGTTGGTCCCGATGATCCGGCCCTGGCGGTTGGCCATGGAGCCCAGGGGCAGATAGAACGGCTCGCCGGTGATCAGGTGGCGGATGACCGCGCAATCGCCGCCCGCGTAGATGTCGGGATCCGAGGAGCGCAGGGCCGCGTCAACGATCACCCCGCCGCGGGGGGAAACGGCCAGACCGGCCTTTTCGGCCAGATCGGACAGGGGCAGCACCCCGGCCGCCAGGATGACCATGTCGGCCTCGAAGGTCTCGCCGCCCACAACCACCCGCTCCACCTTGCCCTCGCCCTCAATGCCGGAGACGCTGGCGCCGAGCCTGAAGACCACGCCCTTGTCCTCCATGTGGCGCTGGGCCATGGCGGCGAGCGTGGGGCTGATCATGCGCGGCAGGACCTGGGGCCCGATCTCCACCACCGTGGTCTCCACGTCCCACATGTCCGAAAGGGCCTCGGCCATCTCAAGGCCGATGAATCCCGCGCCCACGATCACGGCTTTGGCCACCGAGCCCTTGGTCACGCCGTTCTTGATGCCCACCGCGTCCTTGAGGCTGCCCACGTAATGCACGCCGGGCAGGTCGTCGCCGGGGATGTTCAGCCTGCGCGGCGCCGCGCCCGTGGCCAGGACCAGCTTGTCGTACGGCAGGCTCTCCTCGCGTCCATCGTCCAGCCGCCGCACGGTCACGGTCTTGGCCTTGGCGTCGATGGCAAGGGCCTCGGTCCGGGTCATCACGTCCACGCCTTTGACTTCCTTGAAGAAAGGAACGTCGCGCACCATGTGAAAGCTGGTGGCCGTCAATTCCGAGGCGTCGGAAACGTCTCCGGAAACGTAATACGGGATGCCGCAGCCGCCGTAGGAAATGACGTCGCTTCTATCGATCATGGTCACCTTGGCCGACGGGTCGAGCCGCTTGGCCCGGCACGCCGCCTTGGGCCCCAGGGCCACGGCGCCGATCACGACGATATGTTTGGACATGTCCTGCTCGCTTTGTTGTATGTGAACCGGGTTCCCCGGCGCATGCGCGCCAGCTTCTCCCGAATCGATCCACCACGCGTGGATCGATTCGGGCTTTCACTCCATCCGACGTGGACATCTCCTACGCCAAAACCCCGCTCTTGCCAATTGCCGCAATGAAACCACATGAAATAACTATGTTTTTATGGAATGGCGGATTCGGCCCGGTCCTTGCTTAATGTTTTCGGGGGAGTGTGCGTCGCAGGGCGGCGCAAGGAGCCCGTATGGAAACGAGAACGTTCTTATCCAGAAAAAAAATCGCAGCCTTCGGGGTGGGTTTTTTCGGCATGTTCTGGCTGGGCGGAACCTGCGCCCTGGCGCTGTACGACCTTGTTCACCGGATGATCTACGGCCGGTTCCCCGTCTTGAACCTGGACGTGTTCTTCGGCCAGGGCGCCTACGTTTTCGCCCATACGCCTGGAGAGGACGCCCTGTTACGCTTTGTGACGGCCCGGCTTTTGGAAACGGACGTCATCGTCGCCGTCATGACCGTCCCGCTCCTGGGCATGCTCGCGTGCATGGCGCTCTACGGCTGGAAGGCGCTCGCGGGCGATTTCGCCGGGTTGCGTTCGCAGCGGGACGAAAACGGGAAGGATGGGGTGGAAAGGAAGGGACGCAACGCGGCCTTTCAGACGCAAAAGCCCGCCGGCCGCGCGCTTCTTCCCCAATACGGGCGTCCCGTCCGGTCCCCGCTGCCGGGCCCAGGGAAAGCGGACGACCGGGCGGCCTGAGAAAACGCCCATCGAGGTCCGGAAGCGGACCGGGAAACCTGAGCTCCAGGGGGGCGAGAAAGCCTGGAACCCCATGGCCGGGGAAGGCATGCCCGAATCCGCATGCGCGCCGCCGAAGACGCGACGAGACGCCTCACCTGGCCGAAAGCTCCCGCTCAAACGCGCGCAAGGCCGCAAGCGCTCCAGAAAAATCGAAACGGCCCAAGGCCAGCCCCACCTCCGCAAGCCGGGCTCCAAGCTCCGGCCCGGCCTGATCCCGCAACGCTTCCAAGGCGCTCTCCGCGTCCAGGTTGGCGCTTTCGAGATGGCCCTCGAGAACGCGGACAAGTTCCAGCAGACGGCGCTTTTCCGAGGCGGAAACGCCCCCGGCCCCGGCGTTCTTGCGGCGGCGGGGTTCGATCCGGCCGGCGTAGATGCGCTTGAGCTCGGCGAAAAGCTCCACCGCGTCGAACTCCTTGTGGGCGCAGCCGTCCATGCCCGCCTCCCGGCAGCGCGGCCAGGCCTCGTCCGCCTCGTGGGCGGTCAGGGCGATGATGGGGATGTCCGGACGGCACGGCGGATTGACGGAGGATTTGAGCAGCCCCCGGATGACGCCCGCCGCCTTGAAGCCGTCCATGAGCGGCATCTCCAGGTCCATGAGAATGAGATCGAAAGGCTGGGCGTCCCGGCGTTTGAACACGGCCCCGCAGGCCTCCATGCCGTTTTCCGCCGTGACCACGTCGTGCCCCTGGGCCTTGAGCAGGCCGGAAAAAATCTTGCGGTTGAGCCTGGCGTCGTCCACCAGAAGCAGGGTCAGCGGCGGAATCTCCTCCTTGCGGTCCTCATGGGCGGCGTATTGGTCCCCGCAAAGGCCGCCCATGGCCGCAACGGCGCCGCCGAGCGCGCGTTCGAACTCCGGCAGACAGGCCGCGCTCCCGCCTCCGTTCTCCTGGCGCAGGCAGGTCTCAAGCTCCCGGGCCGCCTCGAACAGGGCGCCGGCCGACACATTGCCCGCCACGCCCTTGACCGTATGGGCGAGCCGCGCGGCCTCTTCCCGCTCCCCCTGTTCCAGCATGGCCCGGATTTCACGCCCCGCCCCGGCGTAGGTTTCGCAAAATTCCGCCAGGATATGCCGCAACAGCTCCTGGTTTCCGGACAGACGGCGCAGGGCCGATTCGTGATCAAAAACGCGCGAATCGGCGCCAGCGGCGTCCGTCCCGGCCCCGGCGGCGGGAACCGGCCCGTCCGCGCTTTCGATCCACTGGGACAGGGCGGCGAGCAGCTTGTCCTGCTCGATGGGCTTGGTCAGGTAATCGTTCATTCCCGCTTCCAGGCAGCGCGCCCGGTCCTCGGCCAGGGCGTGGGCGGTCAGGGCGATGATGGGAAGGGCGGCGTTCGCCGGATCGCTCCGCAGCCTCCTGGTCGCCTCGAGACCGTCCATGACGGGCATCTGCACGTCCATGAGCACGGCGTCGAACCGGGCCTTGGCGACCGCCTCCAGGGCTTCCCGGCCGTTCTGGGCGACGGTCGCCCGAGCGCCCCAATGTTCGAGCATTTCCGCGGCCACCTGCTGGTTGATGGCGTTGTCTTCCACCAGAAGGATGCTCGCCCCGTCAAGATGCGGCCCGGCCCTTTCGGCCGAAAGAGACGGCTGCGCGGAAAGCGGCGCCGCGCTTTTGCGCATGACCGCCTTGATGGTTTCCAGAAGCAGGGCGGAGCTCACCGGCTTGAGCAGAAAGGCGGCCGCGCCCTCGGCCTTGGCGCGTCTGGCCAGGTCTTCCCGGGGGATGGCGGAGATCATGATCACGGGCGGCTTGCTGACGAAATGCTCCTCCCGGATGGCCGCCAGCAGGGCCATGCCGTCCTTTCCCGGCATGAGCCAGTCCAGGATGACCAGATCCACAGGCGTGGAAGCGTTTTTCAAGACGGTCAGGGCGGATTTGACCGATCTGGCTGTGACCGCGCGCATGGACAGGGCGCGAAGATGCTCCACCGCGAGATTGCGGGCGACCTCCTCGTCGTCCACCACCAGGACGTTGAGGCCCTGAAGCTCCGGCGGCGTCTCCAGCCGGGATGTCCCGTCCTCGTCGCAGGCCGCGAAATCCGCGGTCACGGCGAAGACGCTCCCCTTGCCGGGCTCGGAATCAATCGTGATGGACGCGCCCATGAGCCGGACGATCTGGCTGCAAATGGCCAGGCCCACGCCCGCGCCCCCGTGCTCCCGCGTGAAGTAGCTCTCTCCCTGGGTGAAGGAATCGAGCAGCTGCGGCAATGCGGCCTTGTCCATGCCCACGCCGGTATCGGCCACCGTGAAGACGATGCGCGCCCCGGCGCCCGGACGGCCGTCAGGACCGGCCAGGCGCGCCGAAACGTCGACCGAACCCTTGTCCGTGAACTTGATGGCGTTGCTGACCAGATGTCCGAGAAGCTGCTCCAGCCGCAGGCGGTCTCCGGTGACGGCGGCGGGCGCCCGCTCGTCTATGGTCGCGCGAAAGGCCAGTCGTTTTTGCGCGGCCTCCTGGGAGAACCGTCCTTTGAGCCCGAACATGACTTCCCGCAGGCTGAACGGCGCCTTGTCCAGCTCCACGGCGCCCCGGTCGAACTGGGAATAATCGATGACGTCGTTGACGATGGCCAAAAGAGAAAAGGCGGAGCTTCGGATTTTTTCCAGATAGTCCGCCTGCTTGGGGGAAAGGCTCGTGCCGAGGCATAAATTGGACAGGCCGATGACAGCATTGAGCGGGGTGCGCATTTCATGGCTCATCCTGGCCAGGAATTCCGCCTTGGCGCCGGCCGCCGCATCCGCCTCGCGCCGCACGGCCTCGATCTCGTCCAGGGCCTTGCGCAGCCGCGCGCGAAGCGCCTGGGGATCGTCCTCATCCGCGCCCGGGGCCTCTCCCGCAAATCTGGCCGATGCGCGGCCGTCCGCTTGGTTCATGAACGCTCCATCACGCGCGTATCCGCCGCGCCCCGGCCGCAAAAGGCGGGATCGCCCCATCGAGGCGAATACCAGCAACGCCCCCAAATGACAAATTCCCCGCGTCCCGGCTCCCCTTTCACGCAATCCAATGGACAAAACAAAAAGCAACCGGTAACTGGCGAATGATACGAGGGAAACCGCTCCAGGAAAAGCGAGGCCGAGCGCATGCATTTTTCCGAACCGATCCTGCAATATGTCCAGTACGCCCTTTTGGCCGTCACGGTCATCGCCGCCGCCATCATCGATCTGCGCGAGCGGCGCATTCCCAACCTGCTCACCTTTCCGGCGATTGCCGCCTTCCTCGCCCTGCATACGATCCAGGGCGGGCTCGACGGATTGCTTTTTTCCCTGGCCGGGCTCGGCGCCGGATTTTCCGTGCTCATGGCGGCCTATCTCATGAAACTCATGGGCGCGGGCGACGTGAAGCTTTTCGCGGCCATCGGCGCCTGCCTCGGCGTGACCCCGCTGCTCACGATCTTTTTGTTTACCAGCATCGCGGGAGGACTGCATTTCACCCTCGTCATCCTGTACGAACGCATGAAAGCCTCCCGGCGGTCCACCCCCCAGTCCCAGGATCAAGCCGCGTCTAAAGCCGGAGCGCGCATGAGCTACGGCCTGGCCATCGCCGTGGGGACGCTCGGGGCCGTGGGCCTGCATCTTCTGGCCGGATTCGAGTACATCCGCTTCTTCTGAGCCAAGACAGGGCCGACGCGCGTCTCTCCTCCGGCGACAGCCCGTTTCCAGGCTTCAGCCCGGATTTCAGCCCGATATTCGCGCCGGCCGTCTAAAGGGACGCCCTCCTTGCGCCGATAAGAAAGGCAAGCAGGATGTATGCGCAGGATCGCGCAAAGGAGGAACCCATGGACGGCATGACGTATGTGAACGCGGCATATTCCGCCGCAGGGAGGTTCCCTGTCGACGGCCCGGCCAAAAGCGACAGCCTGGCCGAACAGATGAAAGCGGTGCGCAAGGCCCGTCTCAACCGTCAGGCCCTGGCCGATCCGGCCATGGCCGGCAAACTGGCGGTCCTTTCCGCTTCTCCGGTCTACAACGCCAGCGGCGACCTCATCCAGGCCGTGGCCCCGGTGAACGCCTTCACCGCCTGACGGCGCGGCCCGGGAGGCGCCATGCGAACCGGATCGTCCCGGCCCGCCCCGCGCCGCTATCCTCCCAGGCCGCTTCCGATCACGGATCAATACGCCCCGGCGCGACGACCGGGGCGTTTTTCTTTTCGGCGCGCCTTGTCGCGCGCCTGTTGCTTTTTCCCGCAATTGCTCCATATAGTGCATAGAGACAAAAGCGTATGACCCCGAGGCCGCGCCATGACCATGATGCCACGCCGGGAAAACCCACCGCCTGCGCGCAAAAGCCTGTGGGCCTTCGCCCTGGCCTGCGCCCTTGCCGCCCTGCTCGGCTACGTCTCATACGCCATTGAGGCCGGAAACAGAGCCTTCACGCGCGGCGACTACGCCGGGGCCTGGAAGGCCTTCGAAAATCCGGCGGCCGCGGCCTTCCCGGACGCCCTGTACGTCAAGGGCGTCATGCTCCGGCAGGGGCTGGGAAGGGCCGCCGATCCCGAAGCCGCCCTGGCCCTTTTCACGGAAGCGGCCGGGATGGGCCATCTCCCCTCCATGCTGGCGGCCGGGGAGCTTTCGCGCAAACGCCCGGACGGACGCGGCCAGGCGCTTCGCTTCTTCGAACAGGCGGCCCTGCGGGACGACGAGCGGGGCATGACCGCCCTGGCCCTTCTTCTGACCGGGCCGGACTCCCCCTCCCCCGATCCCGCGAGAGCACTCGCCCTTCTCGAAACCGCCGCCCGCCGGGGATTCGTTCCGGCTGAGGCCGCCCTGGGCCTCATCCTGCGCGACCAGGCCGCCCTGACCCGGGACAAGGACCCCGCCGGGCGGGCCTTTCACTGGCTGTCCCTGGCGGCGGACGGCAATGACGTGAAAGCCAGCCGCGCCCTGGGGCTCATGCTCCGGGAGGGCCTGGGCGGACCGCCCGATCCCGCTGGCGCGGCCGCCTTTTTTCTGCGCGCGGCCAGGCAAGGCGACGCGTTCTCCCAGGAAACGCTCGGGGACATGTACGCCTCGGGCGAGGGCGTGGAGCGCTTCGATCTGGAGGCGGCCAAATGGTACGCCCTGGCCGCCGGGGAAGGGCGCGACGAGGCGAAATTCAAGCTGGCGGACATGTATCTTCACGGCAGGGGGGTGTTCCGGGACAAGGAGGAGGCGCTCAGGCTCTACCGGCTCTCCGGCGAAAAGGACCCGAAAGCCCAGGACCGCCTGTGCGCGCTTTTCGCGACAGGCCCCACGGAGCTGCGCGATCAGGCCGAGGCGGTCCTTTGGTGCCGCAAGGCGGCCGAGGCGGGCGTGCGGGATTCCCAGCGCGCCCTGGGGCTCATGCTGCTGCGGGGACTGGGGACCGATCCCGCGCCCGAGGAGGCGGCCCGGTGGCTGGCCCGGGCCGATCAGGCCGGGGACGCCATGGCGGGCTACGCCCTGGGCCTCATGTACCTGGGCGGCATGGGACTGGCCCGGGACTACGGGCTCGCCCTCGACCATATGCGCCGGGCGGCGGAGAGCGGCCTGCCCGAGGCCCAATACTTCCTGGCCTCCATGTACGACGAGGAGTTGCGCTCCACCAGCAACTACGCCCGGGCGCTGTCCTGGTACCGCAAGGCGGCCGAAGCGGGCGACGCGCGGGCGCGTTTCAACCTGGGCTCCATGTACGGCAAGGGCCTGGGCGTGGAACGCGATTACGCCGAGGCCTACCGCTGGTTCAAGGCCGCCGCCGAGCAGGGCGATCCCAGGGCGCAGTACAACGCGGGACTCATGCGTCTGACCGGCAAGGGCGCCCCGGAAGACGCGGCCGAGGCCTTCCGCTGGATGCTCATGGCCGCCCGCCAGGGCGACGCCAAGGCCCAGTTCAACGCGGGCTCCATGTTTCTTTCCGGCCGGGGAACGGCGGTCAACGCCCGCGAGGCCGTACGCTGGTACCGGCTTTCCGCCCTCCAGGGCTTCGGCCCGGCCCAGAGCATGTTAAGCGCCCTCTACTACGAGGGACGCCGCCTGCCGCGCAGTTTTTCCGAGGCCTATTACTGGATCGTTCTGGCGGCGGGCTGCGCAGAGGATTTCTCCGGCCGGGACCGGGCCGCCCAGGCCAGGGAGCTTTTGGGGCGGCGCCTGTCCAAGGAGCAGCGGAGCAGGATGGAGGAGCGCGCGGCCGCCTTCAGCCCCCGGAAAATCAGCCCGGCGGACGAGGAGCATCTTCTTCCCCCATTGCGCGTCCTGGAGGAGCCGGAGACGGCCGCAAGGCCCGATCAACCCGAGCGACCCGATCGGCCGGTACGGGCCGGGCTCTCCCAGACCGCCCTGGCGCCGCCCCTCGTCCAGCCGCTTGCGCCGGCGGGGGGGACGTCCGAACCCGCCGGACCTCCCGCGGGCGTCTTCTGACCCGCGTCGCGTCCACTCATAAGATGCGACCGCGCCCACCCATAAGACGCGACCGCGCCCACCCATAAGACGCGACCGCGTCCACCCGAAAGACGCGACCGCGCCCACCCGAAAGACGCGACCGCGTCCACCCGTAAGACGCGACCGCGTCAGCCCGAAAGACGCGACCGCGTCAGCCTGAAAGACGCGACCGCGTCAGGGCAACAGACGCAGCCGCGTCAGCGCAACAACGCGGACGCGGTTCACGGCCGGAGCCCGCCGGGACAGTCCCCGGCGCCATGCGGCGCCCGCCCATGGTCCGTAACACGCTGAAACAATGCCGGGATGTTACGGGACGGCAGTCCCTTGGCCGCCCAACGCTCCTCGCGCGCCCCCTGCGGGCCCGGCGCCATGCAACGCCTCTCGCATCCGGCGTTGTTTCCAGGAACGCTCCGCTAGCCCTCGATCAGAAAGGAAAGCTCCCCGGCCGCCATGCTGGGCGTGAATTCCAGGATGTCGTATTCGGCCGCGCCCGCCTTGGCGAAGGGGTCCTTGGCGAGCTCCTTGGCCAGGGCCTCCCGTGACAGGCCGCGAAAGACCAGCGCCCCGCCCGTGCGGGGGACCTGCCTGCCGGACAGGAGCAGGGTTCCGGCCGCGTAGAGACCGCGCAGATATTCCACATGGCCGGGCAACAGGGCGTCGATCACGTCCAGGGGCTTTACGTAGCGTACGGTGACGAAAAACATGCTCACTCCTTGGTGGGTTCGAATTCGGGAAGATCGCCCGGGCGCGGGGGACCGGCCACGAAGCCAAGGGCCGCCTCGGGCGCGAAGCCGAGCTTGCCGGGGCCGTTTTCCACCAGGACGAAGCCGTCCTCGCGCCTGACGGCCGTGACGGCCTGACCGGCGCGCAAGGTGAAAAGAACGGACGCGTCCGGACCTTTGCCGGACCGGACGGGCAGCTCCCGGGGGAGGACCACGGCCTGGCCGGTTTCGCCCACGGCGTACAGGGCGTAGGCGGCCGAGGCGGCCACGATGACGAAGGCGGCGCCCGAGGCCAGGGCCAGGCGTCCGGCCAGTCTTTTCAACCGGCCGCGCGGATCGAACCGGCGCCCGAAACGCCCGAGGCGCCCGAGGCGCCCAAACCGCGCCACGGCCAGGGCCGCGAACAGGCAGGCCTCGAGGACCAGGGCCAGGACGGTCAGAGCGCCGGGCGAAAGGGGGCCGTAGAGGAAAAACACGGCCCTGGTCCAGGCCGCCCCCTGTCCGGCGGCGTCGTAGCCGAGCCCTTTTCCGGTTGTTTCCAGATCATAGCGCGCATCCGGATCGTCCGGGGCGAGCCGCAGGGCGCGCAGCCGCCAGAGCATGGCCGGGCCGGTCTCCCCGGAAAGCGTGAGGGCGCGTGCCAGGTTGGCGTAGAGCCTGGGATTGGCCCGGCCCTCCATGGCCAGGGCGCCGAAACGCCCGGCCGCCGCCTGATACCGGCCCTCGGCATAGGCCCGCAGGCCTTCGAGGTACTCCCGTTGCGCCGCCGCGTCCGCGCCGGGGGCCGCCAGGGAGGAAACCGGAAAAACGAGGACGAACGCCCAGACCGCGAGCAGGCGGAGCGCGGGACCAGTGAAACGTCTCATGCCAGAAGCCTCCCCACGGCCGCCTCGGTCAGGACGACGAGGTCCTCGGGCCGCGCCCTCTCGCCGCCGAAGCGGGCCGCGTCCAGGCGCTGGCGCAGCGCGGCCAGCTCCTGCGTCTGCGCCGGGTCCGCGCCCGAAGCCGCGAGCATGTCCGCCAGCTCCTCGCAGGTCAGCGCCTCCCCCTCCCGTCCGGCCCGGGACAGGACGGCGGCGATCAGGGCCTTGGAACACCAGGCGTAAACCGCGTCTCCCGAGGCGATTCTGGCCTCGGCCAGGGCGGCCCGGGCCCTGGCCGCCATGCGTCCGGCCGGACCGGGGTCCCGGACCGTCTTTTTCCGCGAGTACAGCGCCGCCGCCACGTAGAGCGCGGGAAGAACGCAAAGGAGAAGGACAAAGGCTCCCAGGGACAGGGGACGTTCATCATGCAAGGCGTCGAGCCCGGGGTAAAGGGGCGTCAGCCCGCCGGGCGCCTCGTTTCCGGCGCCGGGCGTTTCCGGGGCGGCCTGGGCCTTCCCGGCGTTAGCCGCCCCGTCCGCGCCGTTTGCGGCCGGATTTCCGGGAGCCGCGCCCGCCTCTTCAGCGGAATCACGCTTCGCCCCCGGCGCCACGACGAAGGTCAGCGCCTCGCTCGAAGCGGTTTCATAGCGCTCTTTTCGCGGATCGAAATAGGTGAGCGTAAAGGGGCCCAGGGTGAAGGTTCCGGCGCGCAGAGGGGTCAGGGAATGACGCTGGACGGACTGGCCTTCGTACCCCGAATCCGTCAGTCCGGTCCTGGTTTCCGGGGCGTCCTTGTAGATCTTCACCCCGTCCGGCGCGGTCACCGGAATCTCGGGCGCGTCCACGATATTTCCCTTGCCCGCCAGGGTCAGGGTGAGCGTGGCGGAGCCGCCTTCGGTCAGTTCTTTTTGCGAGGCCGAGGCTGACAGGGTGAATTCGCCGATCAGCCCGGAAAAGGGGTCTTTCCCCGCATACGGCGGCAGGGCCCGGGCGGTGATGGTCACGGACGGGGCGGACAGGATCTTGGATTCCACATCCGCGCCCAGATAAAAAGGCATGATTCCGGACGCGGCGCCCCCGGAGTCGTTCCGCACGATCTCGCATTGCAGGGTCGCGCCCTTGATCAGCCGCGCCCCGGGGGAAAGCGGCGTCAGGAGATAGGTCACCTCGGAAACCATGTAGGTTATCTTGTCCTTGAGGGTTTCGAAGTCGCGCTGTCCGGGAACGCGCTTGGCCGCGAACCCGGTGAAATCAGGGTCCCGCAGGCTGGCCGAAGCCAGGGGAACGCTGCGGTAGATCCTGGTCTTGTAGAGAAATTCCTCGCCCACATAGGGAGCCGCCCGGCTGGTCTCGGTTTCAAGATACGCCAGCCGCCCGTTTTCACCGCCGTCGCCGGAAGGCGCCTCCGCCATGACCGTGACCTCAAGCGGCTTGGTGGTAAGCGTCTCGCCCCCGGCCCGCACGGTCAGGGCCGGGATGCGCAACGTTCCGAGCTTCAGTGGAACGAGCCGGTAGGACAGGGTCACGGACCTGGTCACGACCTTGTCCTCCAGGGTGAGGCTCGCGCCTTTTTCCTCGGAAAGGACCTGAAAATCCATGACCGGCGAAAGGTCCGCCCGGGCGTCGTCGGCGTTTTTCACGGTGACGGCCAGGCGCAGGCTGTCGCCCAGGCTGATGGCGTTCTTGTTGATCCTGACGGCGACCTCGGGCGCGTTTTCCCCGTCCGCCGCCGTCGCCGCCCACGCCGTCCGGGCCGCTCCCATAAGCGCGCACAGAAAAAGCGCCGTCATCAGCGCGGCAAGGCTCTTTCGCATCACCAGTCCCTCGTCACGTCCGGCCTGCCGTAGCGCGGGGGTTGCGGCATGCCGGGCAAATCCTTCAATCTGTTGAGCATGGTCTCGTCGATTCCGGCCGGGGAATCCGATTTTGCCTGGTTTCCGTCTTCTTGCCCGGCGGTGTTTTGAGCGTTTTGGGCGTGTTGCCGCTCATTGGGCTGGTTCCGGGTCTCTTCCTGGGGCTCTTTCCGGGGCTGGTCCTGGGGCTGTTCCCGAGGCTCATCCCGTGATTGATCCTGGGCCGCCTCTTTCCCCTTCTGATCCTTTTTGTCGGACGCGCCGCCGGAGCCGTCTTGCTTGTCGCGCGTATCGCCCTTTTTCCCGCCGTCTTGCGGCTGTTCCTTGTCGTTTTTCCCCTGGCCGCCGTCTTGTTTCTCTTGTTTTCCGTTCCCGGAGTCCTGGTCCTCCCCGTTTTGCTTGTCCTGGTCGTTTTTCTGCTTTTCCAAAAGCTTGCGAACGTATTCCAGGTTGGCCCTGGCCTTGGGGTCCTCGGGGGCGACGGCAAGGGCCTCTTCGTAGGCCTTGGCGGCCCCTTCAAGGTTTTCCGCGCGAAACAGGGCGTTGCCCTGGTTATAGAGGGCGGACCGGAGCACGTTCCGTTCGCCCGGATCGCCGCCGTTCCCGCCTCCCGCCGATTGGGCGGACGGGGCGGGCCCGGCCAGTTCGGCCGCCTGGGCGAAGAGCTTTCGCGCCTCCTCGAAACGGCCCAGGCGATAGGCGGCGCAGCCCGCGTCGTAGGCCGCCCGGGCGCTTTCGGGCGCAAGGACCTGGGCGGTCAGGAAGCGCTCCCGGGCCGCGCCGAAATCCCCGGCCGCATAGGCGGAAAGGCCCTTGTCCGCCTCCCCGGCCGCTCCGGCCAGGAGAACCCGGGGCGATAAGACAGCCCCGGCGCAAGCCAGCGCGACAAGGAGCGTCCCCGCTCCCCGGCGCCGCGAAAGAGCCGGAAAAAACAGCTCCAGGGCCAGGAAAAGGACCCCCGCGCCCAGAAACCACTGGAAGCGGTCCTTGAAGACCTGGATGCGGGTCTCCCCGGCGGCTTTGGACGCCAGCCCGTCCCCCAGCCCCTTGGCCAACAGCGCGTCGATGTCCTCGTCCCCGGCGGTGGACACGGCATAGGCGCCGCCCGCCGTCTCGGTCATGCGCCGCAAGAGATCGTCCTCCCGGCGGGTCATGACGATGTTCCCGGAGGCGTCCTTCTTGAAGCTTCCGTCCGGCTCGGGAATGGGCGCGCCCTCGGTTTGCCCCAGTCCGACGGCGAAAAGACGCACGCCCGCCGCGGCCGCCTTGCGGGCCGCGTTCATGGCCGCCTCCGGGTCCGCCCCCTCGCCGTCGGTGAAAAGCACGATGGATTTGCGGGAGGAGTCCTCGGGATCGAATCCCGAAAGCGCGGCATCCACGGCCCCGGCCAGATCCGTGCCGCCCACGGGCAGGTTGTCCGGGGTGAGCGCGTCGAGAAACAGATCGAAGGCCGCGTAGTCCACGGTCAGGGGGCAGGAGATGAAGGCCGTCCCCGCAAAGGCCGTGAGCCCCGCCCGCTCGCCCCCAAGCCGTGACAGCAGGTCCCGTATCTCCCGCTTGGCCCGTTTGAGCCTGTCCGGGACCATGTCCCTGGCCAGCATGCTCCTCGAAACGTCCAGCGCCAGCATGATGCTCGCTCCCCGGCGGGGAACCGTCTCCCAGACATAGCCCCGGCGCGGACCGGAAAGGGCGAACACGCAGCAGGCGAAGGCCGCGAGAAATAACGCCCGCCGGATCCATTCGCCGCGCCCGGCGCCCGGCGCCAGCGCGGCCAGATTCCTCGGGCTGGCGAAGGCGGCCAATATCCGGCGCCGCCTCCCGGCCGACCTCCAGAAGAGGACGCCGAGAATCAAAACGCCCCACAAAAAAAGAAGGATTTCCGGACGGGTAAAGCTCATGCCAGCCTCATAAGGCGCGTGGACGCGAGCGCGGCCCACGCGCCCAGAAGGATCACGGCCGCCCCCAGGGGCCAGGGATAGAGGTCGTTGTAATCCGCCCGGACAATGACCTCGGCCTTGGTCTTTTCCATCTGGCCGATGCTCCGGTACACCTCTTCCAGAGCCCTGGAGTCCACGGCCCGGAAATAGGCCCCGCCCGTGGCTTCGGCCATATCCCGCAGGGTCTTCTCGTCGATGTCCGCCCGCTGGTAGGCGATGCGGCGGCCCAAAAGCGGATCGTTGACCAGAAAGGGCGCGGGCTTGTCCCCGCCCACGCCGATGGCGTAGACCTTGACCCCGGCCCGCTTGGCCAGGGCCGTGGCCGTTTCCGGGGAGAACTCTCCGGCATTGCTCCGTCCGTCGGTCAGGATGATGGCCGCCTTGGACGTTCCCGGCGCCTCCCGCAGCCGCTTGACCGCGATGCCCAGCGCGTCGCCAAGGGCCGTGCGCCCCCCGGCCGCGCCGATGCGAAGCCCCTCCACGGCATTGACCAGGGCGGGATAGTCCCGGGTCAAGGGCACGATGGTGTAGGCCTCGGAACCGAAGGCCACCAGGCCGATGCGGTCGCCCTTTCGGCCGGAAACGAAATCCCTGGCCACGGCCTTGACCGCGTCCAGCCGGTTCACGTTTTCCCCGGACAGGGTGAAATCAAGGGCCGCCATGCTCTCGGAAACGTCCAGGGCCATGACCATGGCGATGCCCTCGGTCATCTGGCTGGCCTGGCGCGTCCCCCACTGGGGACCAGCCAGAGCCAGGATCATGAGCGTGAGCGCCAGGGGACGAAAGGCCTGGACGACGGGATAGAGCCGCAGCCACAGGGACGGCCCGGCCTGCCCGGCGCCGTCCGAACCGGCCGGGTCAGCCGCGTTCCGGGGCGTGAGCCGCGCCAGGAAAAGGGCCGGTCCTGTCCCCTCCCGGGAGGCCCGGCGCTCGCGCCAAACGAAAACAAGCGGCAAAACGAGCAGGAACAGGAACCAGGGCGAAGCGAACCGGAACATGCTAGCGCCCTCCTCCGGCGGCGTCCGCCGCATTCCCCGCGTCACCGGTCTTTTCGGGATTCCCGGCCGTTTCGGGCGCCTCGGGCGCGGGCCGCAACGCGCAAAGAAGCCTGGCCGCGCAGTCGAGATCGGTCCGCATATCCCCGGCCCTTGCGGCTTGCCCCGCGAACTTGACCATGTCCGCCCGCCTGAGCGCCGCTTCCAGATCGCGCCGCAACGCCGGGTCCAGGGAAAGACCGGCCAGGCGCGGCGCAAGCTCCTCGGTGGTCATTTCCAGCGCCCTGATCCCCGCCGCCGCCTCCATAAGGCCGCGCATCCCGAGGCTCAGGCGGAAGGAGAACTCCCTGGCCCGCCCGGGTCCCAGGCCGGAAAGCGCCGCCAGCTCCCGCTCGAAGACCTCGAACGGCGATGGCGGCGAAACGGCCGCGGCCTGGCGCCGGGCAAGGCGCCGCTTTCGCAGGATGTACAGCCAGACCGCGCAGGCGAGCAACGCGGCCACGGCCAGCGCCCACCAGACGGGCGTCCAGTCGAACGGCAGCCGGACCGGCCCCTCGATGTCCAGGATGTCCCGCATGTCGTCCACGGACGCGACCGTGGGGACGGCCGCGTAGGCCCAATGCGGCAAGCGTGTTCCTTCGAGTCGTCTCTTCATCATCCGTCCGAAGGCGTCGAAATACCCTACCGGCCGCCCCGGCGGCGGCCGCGTTTGGCGAAAAAGGCCCGCAGAGCGCCCGCCGCCGATCCCTGGCCCGAAAGCTCCAGGCAGTCGATCCCGGCCTTGGCGAACCCGGCCAGGGTCTCCCCGCGCTCCAGGCGCCGGGCGGCGGCGTAGGCCTCGCGCGAACGCCTGTCCGAACAGTCGAAATACATGGTCCGGCCCGTCTCCAGATCCCTGGCCCGCAGGATGCCCGCCTCTGGGAGCGCCATCTCGTCCGGACCGCCGAGCACGGCCGCGATCACGTCCCGCCGCCGGGAAAGCCGCCGCAGATCGGCAAGATAGTCCGTATCGAGAAAATCGGAGAGAAACGCCGTCACCCCGCGCTTTCGCTCCACCCGGGAGAGAAACCGGGCCGCCGCCCCGATGTCCGTGCCCTTTTGCCCGGGTTCGCATTCGAGCATTTCCCGGATGAGCCGCCAGACATGGCCCGCTCCCCGCCGGGGCGGAATGTAGCGCTCCACCTTGTCGCTAAAAAGGAGAAGCCCGGCCTTGTCGCCGTTTTTGAGGGCGCTCACGGCCAGAATCGCCCCAAGCTCCACGGCCATCTCCCGCATGGCGGCGCCGCGCGTTCCGAAAAGCCCGGACGCGGACACGTCCACGGCCAGGGTCACGGAAAGCTCCCGCTCCTCCCGGTAGACCTTCACGTACGGCCGCCCCATGCGCGCCGTCACCTTCCAGTCGATGCTTTTCACCTCGTCCCCGGGCGCGTACTCCCGGGTCTCCTCGAATTCCACGCCGCTTCCCCGGAAGGCCGAACGGTAGCTCCCGACGGCCATGGCGTCGGCCACCCTGCGGCTTTTGATCTCGATCCGCCGCACGTTTCGCATGAGTTCCGCTGGTTGCATGGGAGAGCCGCCTCTGGCGGCCTGGGGGGGAGGAAACCCCTTCTTTTGGGAAGAAGGGATTTCCTCCCCCCCCAGACCCCCCTCTCTTTCCTCAAGAACCCTTTTCCGGGGTTGGGCCGAGAGTGGAATCGCGTCTGGTCTTTCGCGACCGTGTTTTGCGGTCAGTACGCTTTTGGGCGGGGGGTTGGCAAATGGTACGCTCGCCCTGTTCCGGGGTTTGATCTTGCCTGTTGTCGTTGTCTTGTGTTTGTATTGCGGAAACCGGAGGACGCCGTGACCCAAGCCCGACTCTACTCCATCGCCGCCCTGGCCAAGCTGCTGGATCAGCCGGAATCCACGCTGCATTACTGGAAAAACCGCTTCGACGCCTTCCTGCCGAGCCTGGGCGAGGGCCGCCACAAGCGTTTCCGGCCCGAAGCCGTCGATATCTTCAAGACCATCGGCGAGCTGTTGCGCCAGGGGCTGTCCGCCCAGGACGTGCGCGGCGAACTGGCGCGGCTTTATCCCATGAACGTCCCGGCCGGAGAGGCGCAGGCGCCCGGCGCGGCGGACGCGTCCGTCCCGATCTCCGTCCAGGGCCCGGTCTGGTCGTCGCCGGAAATGACCGCGCAGATCGGCCGGGAGATCGCCCGGGCCATCGGCGAGGAGTTGCGGGGCATGCTGTCGGGAACCGCCGCCCTGCCCGCCGGGGACGGGGATGCGGCCCGGGCGCTGGCCGAGGAGCTGGCCCTGGTCAAGGCGCAAAACGCCGATCTCACGGCCAAGCTCAAGGTGCTGGAAGCGGAGCTGACCCGCCTGCGCAAGGACGGCCGGGAAATGGAGAAATACCTGCTGGCGAAAATAAACGCCGCCAAGGGCCAAAAAGCGAGCGCCTGAGAGGAGTGACGACGATGCCTTGACCTGTACGAAAATCTGTCTTAATTTCTGCACACAGGAGAAGAAAATGCCCTACGCTATGAACTACACGGAAGTCCGCAATAAGCTCGCCTCCGTTATGGACAAGGTTTGCGATGACCGGGAAACGGTGATCATCACCCGCCAGAAGGCGCCGTCCGTGGTCATGCTGTCTCTCGACGACTACAACGGCATCATGGAGACCGCGCATCTGTTGAGCAGACGCAGCAACGCCGAACGTCTTCGGGCGAGCATCGCCGAAGCTGAAAGCGGTCGCGTTGAAGAGCACGGGTTGATTGAAGAATGATGCGACTGTCGTGGACCGGCCGGGCATGGGAGGATTACCTCTATTGGCAGGCCCACGATAAAAAAACCCTGAAACGGATAAACGAGCTGGTTAAGGACGCCCTGCGAACCCCTTTCGAGGGCAGGGGAAAACCCGAAGCCCTGCGATTCGATCTCGCCGGATACTGGTCACGCCGAATCGACGGAGAACACCGCCTCGTCTATTCCTTCGACGCCCCAAACAACGCCATCCTTATCGTTCAGTGCCGCTTCCACTATTGATTCTGGTCCTCGCCCCGCTCGAACCTCCCCACGATCCTGGCGCAGACCGCGTCGATCTCGTCGCGCTCGCGAAGCCCCAGCACGCAGCCGTCGTTGAGCTGGCGTTCGATGAGGCTCGGCAGGGGCCGCAGATGGGCCGCGAGCTTGGGCAACCCCGGAAGCGGCGGCAGCTCGGGCGGCTGCGCGCAACTGTTCAAAAATAGCGCCTGCCGCGTGAGCCCGAGCTCCGCCGCCATGGCCCCGATTCCGGCCGCCACCTTCAGGCTGCGGGCGCCCGGCTGCGAGACCACGGCCAGCCCGTCCACCCCCGCCACGACCCCGCGTCCCAGATGCTCCACCCCGGCCTCCAGATCCACGATGAGCCATTGCTCCCGCTCCAGGACCAGGTGGGCCAGAAGGGCCTTCAGGAGCGCATTGGCCGCGCAGGCGCAGCCGCCCCCGGCCCCGGCCACCGACCCCATGACCAGAAGCCGCATGCCCGCCACGGGCACGGCCAGCCGCTCGGGCAAATCCTCCACCCTGGGACTCAGGTTGATGAACCCCGAGGCGCCCACCCGCTCCCGGACAAGCGCCTCGTCCTCGATCAGCGGGCGCGGCGCGTCCATGGCGGGAAGTCCCAAAGCCTCGCCCAGGGACAAGGCCGTGTCCGCGTCCACCAGCCAAACGTCCCTGCCTTGCCGCGAAAGATAATCCCCAAGCCAGGCGGCGAACGAGGTTTTGCCCACCCCGCCTTTTCCGGCCACCGCTATCTTCATGACATCGCTCCTTTTCCCGCAGCCTACCCCCGCGCCCGGACAAAACGCAACGCCATTTCGCGCATGCGGGTTGTCACAACCCGCGAAATCATCTACGAAATTCGTAATACGCAAAGGTGGAGGGGCCATGCCCGAACCGGCCATACGTTGCGAGAACGTCCACAAGACCTACATCATGGGGGAAGTGACGGTCCCAGTCCTCAAGGGAGTGGACCTCACCATCAATCAAGGCGAGCTGACCGTCATCCTGGGCGCCTCGGGCGCGGGGAAAAGCACGCTCCTCAACATCATCGGCGGCATCGACCGGCCCACCGAAGGCCACGTGTACTGCGCGGGCAAGGACCTGGCCGCCATGAACGACCGCCAGCTCACCGAACACCGCCGCCGTAACGTGGGCTTCGTCTTCCAGTTCTACAACTTGGCCCCCACCCTGACCGCCCTGGAAAACGTCATAAGCGCCGTGGAAATCGCGGACAACCCCATGGACCCGCTCAAGGCGCTGGACATGGTGGGCCTGGCCGACCGCAAGGACCATTTCCCCTCCCAGCTCTCCGGCGGCCAGCAGCAGCGCGTCAGCATCGCCCGGGCCCTGGCCAAGAACCCCCTGGTCATGTTCTGCGACGAGCCCACCGGCGCCCTGGACGCGGCCACCGGCCGCATGGCGCTCTCCCTGCTCACCAGCCTCAATGAAAAGGCCGGAACCACCATCGTCATCGTCACCCACGCCGAGCCCATCGCAAGGCTCGCCCACCGCATCCTGCGCCTGACCATGGAAGGGCTGACCGCCGAGGACAATCCCAACCGGGGCAGAGCCGAGGACATTTCCTGGTGAGCGTGCTCGACAAAAAGCTCCTGCGCGATCTCGTCCAGAACAAATGGATGCTGCTCGCCATCGTGGCCATCGTGGCCGTGGGCTCGGGCTGCCTGGTGGGCTTTCAGGCCACCATGCAAAACCTGGCCATGGCCCGCGACGGCTACTACCAGCGCTGCGACATGGCCGATTTCTGGATCGACCTGAAAAAAGCCCCGAACACGGTCATGCGCGAGGTGGAATCCATCCCTGGAGTGGCCAGGGCGCGCGGCCGCATCGCCGAATACGTCACCGTTTCCCTGCCCGGCGTGGAAAAGCCCATCTCCGGCCTGCTCCTTTCCCTGCCCAAACGGCAGGAAGCCATCATCAACGGCGTCATCCTTACCAGCGGCGGCTATTTCACCGAAAACGGCCGGGACGAGGTCCTGGTCTCCAAGGAATTCGCCGACGCGCGCGGCATCAAGCCCGGCGGAACCGTCACCCTGGTCATGAAAGGCCATGAAAAAACCCTGAGCGTCGTCGGGACGGCCATTTCCTCGGAATTCGTCTATCTCATCCCCCCGGGCTGCGCCACGCCCGACCCCATGGAGTTCGGCGTCTTCTACGTCAAACGCTCCCTGGCCGAGGACGAACTCGATTTCACCGGCGCCATGAACAGCGTGACCGGCGTCCTCACCCCGCAAGCGCGGCGCAATCCCTATCCCGTCATGCTGGAGCTGGAAGCCAGGCTCGCGCCCTACGGCGTCTTCTCCGCCACCCCGCTCGCCCAGCAGTTCTCCAACCTGTCCCTGTCCTCCGAGCTGCAAGGCCTGTCCACCATGGCCCTGGTCATGCCCCTCATGTTCCTCTCCGTCTCCGCCCTGGCGCTCAACGTGCTCATGACCCGCCTCGCCGCCCAGCAACGCGTCATCGTGGGAACCCTGAAGGCCCTGGGCTACGGCGACAGCGCCATCTTCCTGCATTTCCTCAAGACCGGCCTCATCACCGGCGCGGCGGGCGCCCTGGCGGGATGCTTTTTGGGCTACGGCATCTCCGGGGGCATGGTCCTCTTCTACCGGACCATCTTCACCTTCCCGGCGCTCGACAACCACGCCTATCCCGGACTCATGACCATAGCCGCCGCCATCGCCCTGGTCTTCGGCGGCCTGGGAACCCTGCGCGGGGTGAAACACGTGGCTGACCTGAGTCCGGCCGAAGCCATGCGGCCGCCGCCTCCGAAAGAGGGCGGCGCCATCATCCTGGAACGCTTTCCCCTCATCTGGGATCGCTTCGGCTTTTCCTGGCGGACCACCCTGCGCAACATCTTCCGCAACAAGGCCCGCTCGCTCATCGGCGTGTTCGCGGCGGCCATGGGCGCCTGCATCGTGGTCAGCACCTTCGGCTTGATCGACTCCATGAAATACATGGTGGAGTTCCAGTACGGCAAGACCATGCTGGCGGACTATACGCTCAATTTCAGGAACGAGCTGGACGGGGGCGCGGTCTTCGAGACGGCGCGGCTGCCCGGCGTGGTCCGGGTGGAACCCGTCTTCAACGTACCCTGCACGTTCGTGAACGGCTCGCGCCGTCACAAGGAGCAGGTCACCGGCATAACGAAAAACGCCCAGCTGACCGTGCCCTTCGACGAAAACGGGCGCCCGGCGGCCATCCCCTCCGAGGGACTGCTCATGGCCGCGCGGCTCGCCGGCAAACTGGGACTCTCCCCGGGCGGCTTCGTGACGGTCATTCCCTCCAAGGGGGACCAGCGGCCGCGCCTGTTCAAGGTGGCCGGGCTTATCAACTCCATGTTCGGCCTGGCAGTGTACGCGGACTACGGCTACCTGAACGACGTCATGGGCGAGGAGGCGGCCGTGTCCTCGGCCCGCCTGCGCGCCGTCCAGTCCCCGGCTCAAAAAGCCGACTTTCTCAAGGATCTCATGCGCTACCCCACGCTCATGAACGTGGAGGTGACCTCCGAACAGCGCCAGAACATGTACGCCACCTTTGTGGAAAAAATGGGCGGCGTGGCCTATCCCCTGATCTTTTTCGGCGCGGTCATCTTCTTCGGCTCCATCTTGAACGCCTCGCTCATCGCCATCATCGAACGCCAGCGGGAAATCGCCACCTACCGGGTGCTCGGCTACCAGGCCACGGAAATCGGCCGCATGCTCCTGCGCGAAAACCTCATCCTCAACCTGACCGGCATGCTCTTCGGCCTGCCCCTTGGCTGGTACATGTTAAAAGGCATGGCCGCGCTCTACACCAACGACATGTACGCCATGCCCGCCGTCATGACCGGCGGCAGCTGGGCCTGGTCCGTGGGACTGACCGTCATTTTCGTGCTCATCGCCCAGATTTTCGTGCAGCGCGCGGTGAACAGGCTCGACTGGCTCGAAGCGCTCAACATCAAGGAATAACGCAACGTCATCGAATACGGGAGGACGACGTGAAAAAACTCAAGACCTGGATCATCTGGGGATTCGTCCTGGCCGTAGCGGGCCTCGGCGCCGCTTTACTGGAGCATGACCCGGGCGAGTCCGTGCGCGCCGTAGCGGCCAGGCGCGGCGAAATCCGCGCCTATGTGGAAGACCGGGCCAAAACCACCCTGCCGGACGTGATCCATGTCTTCATGCCCATCGACGGCCGGGTCCTGCCCATCACGCTCAAACCCGGCGACGCGACGGTCAAGGGCGCCATTGTCGCCCGTCTGGACCCCTCGGACCTGGACTCGGAAATCGCCATCGTCAAGGCGGATCTCGACCGCATAGAGGCGGAGATCGCGGTCAACGAATACCTGGGCCTGGAGAACACCGCCCTTGCCGAGGCCAAAGGCTGGATCACCGCGCTGACCACCACGGCCCAGTCCGCCGACGAGGTCATAAAGGCCAACCAGGCGAGCAAGGGCTACACGGACTGGTGGCTGAGCGCGGTCAAGGCGCTCAAAATGGAAGGCGCCATGGCCGACGAGAAACTGCGCAAGGCGGAAATGGACGACGCCAAGGCCAACGTGGATCTGGCCACCAGCAAACTCACCAGCCAGGCCATGTGGACCATAAAAAGCATCTTCGACCTGGGCCCCAAATTCGTCAGCGAATACCTGATCGTCAAGAACATGCGCACCCAGGTCCTCCATATGGAAAAAGCCGCCGCCCAAGCCCGGCTGGCCAAGGTTGAGCGCGACCGGGCCCGCTGCGAGGTGGCCGCCCCGGCCTCGGGCCTCGTGCTCAAGCGCTATGAGGATAGCGAACGCGTCCTGCCCGCCGGATCGCCCCTCCTGGATATCGGCGACCTCAGCCAGCTCGAAGTCACCGCCGAAATCCTTTCCCAGGAAGCCTCACGCATCAAACCCGGCGACCAGGCCGAAATCACCGGCGAAGCCGTGGGACCGCTGCCCATGCGCGGAACAGTCCATCGCGTGGACCCGCGCGGCTTCACCAAAACCTCCTCCCTGGGCGTGGAACAGCAACGCGTCGACGTCATCATCCGCTTCGCCCCCGAAGACCTCGCCAAACTGGCCGAAACCGGCCGCTCCCTCGGCGCGGACTACCGCGTCCAGACCCGCATCTACACCGCCAAGGACGACAAGGCCCTCATCGTCCCGCGCATGGCCCTTTTCCAGGACAATAGCGGCGCCTGGAACCTTTACGCCGTCCAGAACGGCCACGCCGTCTTGACGCCCGTCAAGACCGGCCTCATGAATGAAAACCAGGCGCAGATCACTTCGGGCCTCGACGAAAACGCCTCCGTCATCGTCGCGCCCCCCAAAACCCTCGCCCCCGGCGCCAAAGTGCGCGTGGAAGAGGGAGAGTAAAAAGAAGAAAGGCGCCTGCGGCGCGCGTGGGGGAGGGGAACCCTTCTTTTGGGGAAAGAGGGGTTCCCCTCCCCCACGCCACCCCCTCCCTTCCTCAGAAACCCTTACCGGCGCTTCGCGGCGTCATCGGCCACGCGTCAGGCGTGGCCGATGACGCCGCGAAGCGCCGAGAAAGTTCTTGAAGGGGGGCCAGGGGGCGGCGCCCCCGATGCGCCGAAGGCGCCAAGGAGCTTCATATGCCACGGTCGTCTTTTCCACGCGGGCTTGTTCAGCCCGAGGGCGGGTATCGGTTTTCCATGGACCCGCTGCTTCTGGCCGCGTTCGCAAAGGCGGGGAAGGATGCGGCGGTTTTGGATCTGGGGGCGGGCTGCGGCGTGGCCGGGTTGGCGCTTTTGTTGCGCGCGGACGATCCGGGGACGCGGCTTGCGGGATATGAGATCGACCCGGCCATGATCGAGGCGGCCGGGGAGAACGCCCGGCTTTTGGAATGTGCGGACCGCGTCCGCGTGATTGCGGGCGACGTGCGGCGCATCCGGGAGCATCCGGACATCGGTCCCGAGGCGTTTGACCTGGTCCTGTGCAACCCGCCCTATCGCGATCCGGGGAGCGGCCGGGTTCCGCCCGCAAAGGGACGTCTCAGGGCGCGGTTCGAGACCGGGGGCGGGCTTGCGGACTTCATCGGGGCGGCCGCCTACGCCCTGCGCAACCGGGGCCGGTTCGCCATGGTCATCGTGGCGGAGCGTCTGGCGGCGGTCATGGCCGCCTGCGGGGAGAAAAGGCTCGAGCCCAAGCGGCTTGTGTTCGTCCACAGCCGCATCGGGGAGCCCGCCCGGCTCGTTCTCGTGGAATGCGTCAAGAACGGCGCGCCCGGCCTCATTGTGGAGCCGCCTCTTGTCCTGTATCGCGGCGAGGGACGGGATTCGGTCCTGACGCCCGAGGCCCTGGCCTTCTGTCCGCATCTGGCCTGCAATCCCGGGCCGGGCCGGAAAACGGCCTGACGAAAACGGACCGCCGGTTGGCGCTTGTCAACGTTTGAAGGCGCGGGTAGGTTCTCGCGGCGCGTTTCCCTCAAGTCTTGCGCGCGTGGAGGCTGCATGTCCGACGAATCCCTGACCAATCTGCATCGCCTGGTCTGGACGGCCATCATGGCCGCCCTGACGGCGGTCGGGGCCTACATCCAGTTCCCCCTGGGTCCGGTTCCCTTTTCCATGCAAACCTTTTTCATCTTGCTGGCCGGACTCATTCTCGGTCCCGGCTACGGCGCCTTGTCCATGCTGCTCTATCTGGGGGCCGGGCTGATCGGTCTGCCGGTCTTCGCCAAGGGGGCGTCCGGGTTCGCCCAGTTCATGGGGCCCACGGGAGGCTTTCTCATCGGCTTCATTTTGCTGGCGGCCGGGGCGGGGCTGGCCACGGGCGGCAAGCCGCGTCCGGGCGGGCTGTCCTGGATCCGGGGCGTCGCGTTCTGCCTCTTGGGGACGCTTCTTCTCTATGTCCTCGGCATCTGGCGGCTCAAGGCCGTCATCGGCTCGGACTGGACCAAGGCGTTAAGCGTCGGGCTCTTTCCCTTCATTCCGGGCCTTGTCCTCAAGATCGCGGGCGCGGTGGCCTGCTACCGCTATCTGGCCCGCAGAAGGCTTCTGCCCTCGTGATCAGGCTCGACGGCGCGGGCTTCGCCTATGCGGGGGAAAAAGCCGTTTTGCGCGGCCTGAGCGCCGTCATCGAGCCGGGAACCCTGACCGTGCTGGCCGGAGCCAACGGCTCGGGCAAGTCCACCCTGCTGACGCTCTTGGCCGGACTGTACGCGCCGACCGAGGGCCGGATCGAACTGTTCGGACTCACCTCGCCGGGAGAGCGGAAGGCCTTTCGCGCAAAGGCGCGGCTGGTCATGCAGGACCCGGACTTGCAGATTCTCGGGGCCACGGTGAAGGAGGATCTGCTGTTGGGCGTCAGGGCGAGCGAGACGCAAACCGTGGAGGCGGCGAAGGAAGCGGCGGCGCGGCTCAATCTCGACGGCCGCTGGGAGGCGCCGGTGCAGACCTTGTCCTACGGGCAAAAGCGCAAGCTGTGCCTTGCGGCCGCGCTGGTTCCCCGGGCCGGGCTGCCCGCGCCGGAGGTTCTTCTGCTGGACGAGCCGTTAAGCGGCCTGGACTATCCGGGCATGACGGAGATGCGGTCCATCCTGCGGGCCAACGCGGCCGCCGGCCTGACGCAGATCGTGACCAGCCATGACCTGGACCCTCTGGCCGACCTGGCCCAGGCCATCATGATCCTGGACAGGGGCGAGGCCCCTGTGTTCGGCCCGCCCGAGGAAGTCCTGAACGCGGGAATCGAGCGTTTCGGGGTGCGTCCGCCCTGCTCCTGGCTGGCCGGAGCGGGCATCGTCCCCTGGAGCTGACGGTCCGTTCTTCAAGGGCGCCGTCCCGGGGCCGGACGCTCAATTTTCGTCATCCATCCCGAAATAGCGTTCCTTGAGATGACGGCGGTAGCCCCGGTCGTCCATGAGTTCCAGAAGCTGCACGTTCACGGGTTTTCGCAGGTTGCCGTTGCGCGGAAAGGCGAAGCCGTAGGTTTGCGGATCGAAGGTCGATTTGAGTACGCCCACCTTGCCCTTGAAATCCTTGCCCGCGTAATACTTGAGAATCCCCTGATCCTCCACAAAGGCGTCGATCCGTCCCTCAGCCAGGGCGGCAAGTCCCTCCTCCACGCTATCGAAGCGCGCCGGGGAGATGCGCAGGACATCCTCGAGATACTGTTCGCCCGAGGTCTCCTTGACGCACCCCGTGCGCACCCCGGGCAGGTCCTGGGGACCTTTGACCTTTTCCCCCAGCTGCTCCACGGTGAGCGAGGCGGTGATGCCCGCCGTGAAAAAGGAGACCAGGATGAGCGAGGCGAACATCCAGACCAGTCCCACCGTCCGTCCCCAGAACGATTTGGGAGCGATATCCCCGTACCCCACGGTGGTCATGGTGACGGCGGACCACCAGACCCCGTCGCCCACGCCCGCGCGTCCCCGGCGAAAATGCTCGGGATTGCGCCCGCGCTCCACCCGCCAGACGATGTAGCCCACGACGAGAAGCACCAGAAACAACGCGCCGATGTAGCCGAGGAACTCCGGCGAAAACAGATGGCGCAAAAGGCGGGTCAACACGCTCCCCTGCGGTCTTGCGGGCGTGGCGATGCCAAGGCCGGTGAAAAAATAGGGGTGGGAGAAATCCAGGCGCTCTTCGCGCTGGCCGGTCACGGTGATGGCCGCCGCGCCCACGTCGGCCTCGTCCCTGGCCACGGCGTCGAGCAGGCTGTCCATGTCGGGATATTCCCGCAACTCGAAGGGCACGCCCAGGGTCTTGGCGATGTCCGTCCACAGATCGATGCTGAGCCCGATCCACATGCCCGACTTGTTCTTGTAGGCGAAAGGCGGCGCGACCTTGGTGGCCACCACCAGGACGTTTCCGGCCGCGAACGCGGGCCGGGGCGCCCGGATCAAGACGGCCAGGGCGCAGCCGAGCGCGGCAATGGCCGCGATTATCGCCAGACGGCGGGCTTTTGAGGAGGATCGCGTCATACGTTCGGCCCCTATTCCGGGGTCTGCACGATATACCCCGCCTCGTTCCATTTTTTCCGGACGTGGGTACGCCGCAGGTGGCGGGTTTTCTTGAAGACCTGCTTGCGTTTCTCCTTGAGGGCGGCCCGCTGGGCTTCGAGCTGCTGGGCTTCGCTGCCCTTGGGCTTGTACTTGGTCTTGATGGTCCGAAAGGCGATGATGATCTTGTTTTCCTGGAACTTCTGATCGATCTCCCAGGTCATGTCATTGATGATCTTGAACTTCTGCATGTAATTCTCGATCCAGACGTACAGCATGAAGTCCAGGCCGAACTGGGAGAATCCGGCGAACAGGACCTCCGGCTTGGGCTTGTGCAGCACGTCGGGATTCTCCTTGGCCACTTCCAGGAGGATTTTCTTGACCTTTTTGAGCTTGGTCCCCGGAGCCACGCTCACCGGGATGGCCAGGCGCATCTTGGCGTCCTGGTAGCTGTAGTTGACGATCTCGCCCTTCAGGAAGCTGGAATTGGGGATGATCACGATGGTGTTTTCCATGGTGCGCATGGTGGTGTTGCGCACGGACACATGGACAACCTCCCCGAGGTTCTTGCCCTGCTGGAGGATGTCGCCTTTCTTGATGGAGCCGCCGAACATGATGATCAGGCCGCTTATGAAATTGTTGACGATGTCCTTGAGCCCGAAGCCGATGCCCACGGAAAGGCCGCTGGCGATCCAGGTCAGGGCGCTGAGCGACAGGCCGAACAGTCCCAGACCCGCGATCACGAAGCACACCCACAGGATGTAGGAGAGCACGGTATAGACCGTGTGGGCCAGGGCGGGGTCGATCTTTTTCCCGCGAAAGGCGGCCATTTCCAGAAAGGACTTGAACCAGGACAGGGCCAGGCGCACCAGGAAGAAGGCGATGAGCAGATAGGCCACGGCTTCCAGAGAAACGGAAGCCTGGCCGACCTTCACGGAAAGCGCCAGGACGTAGTCCATGAATCCCGGTCCGCCCATGAAGGTCAACACCCAGGCCACATAGAGGAAATACATGACCGTGAGCAGGAAGGGGTAGGCCAGCGTGACGTAGGTGCGGGAGGCCTTGGCCTCCTCCCCGTCCCCGTTTCCGGCCTTGGCCAGGCTCATGACGATGGGCCGGAGCGCCGCGCCCAGGTAGAAGGTCAGAATGAGCATGTACCAGGCCTGGGACAGGATGAGTGTCTGGGCGCCCCAGCCGAAGGGGGTGAACACGGCGAACAGGGTCAGCAGCCAGACGCTCCAGCCGATGGAGGCCTGTTCCCCGGCGGCGGCGGTCTGTCCGCGCAGGACGAGCATGCGCCAGATGGCCAGGCACAGCAGGAAGAACCAGAAGAAGTTGATGCCCGAGGCCGGGACGTTGATCACTTCGATCGCGGCGCCCACGGTAAACAGAACCCACAGGGTGAACAGCGGGGAATTCCACAGCCTCCCCTCCGTCTCCCGCCCTTCCCGGGCGCTCAGAAAGGCCGTGGCCATCCGGGTGAGCCCCAGGGTCATCAGGCTGACCCAGCCCATGGCCACCAGCATGTTGTTGGTGAAGATGGTGGCGTTGACGGCCAGGAGGATGGCCAGGCCCACGGAAAAAAAACGCCAGCCCGTGAGATAGCGTTTGTAGCTTCGCAGGGAGGCCTCGCCGCGCTTTTGCAGGTAATGGCCGGCCAGACGTCCGGCGGCCAGAAAAACCACGGCGAACATGGCCAGATAGAGGAAGAAATCGCTCCACTCCACCCAGGTCAGAAGGGGTCCCCAGAACCGGATGCAGTTGTTGGACCATTCGGACATGTCCGAGGTGATGATGTCCCAGCCGCGCGGGCTGAGCAGATTGCCCGAGGACGCGAAATAATAATCCGTCAGGATTTCGATGTAATGTTCCACGTCCAGGTCGTGGGCTTTTTGGACCTGGGCGATCAGGTTGTCGGCGGAGAGAAGCGCCTTGTCCACCTCGTCCTTGACCTCGGACACGTCGCGCTTCAGGTCCCTGAAGTCCACCGCGGTGTCCGCCAGGCTTTCCTGGGTGGCCTGGGCGTATTTCTCATCCGCGTTCTGGGTGCGGATGGTTCGGATGGTGGAGTATTCCCGTTTCGTGCGCGCCAGGAGATCCTTTTTCTCCATGAGCGGCCCTTTTTTCGTCTCGATGTACCGGATCAGCTCCCGGTACTGGATGAGGACGGTCCGCTGGGCCCAGGGCGTGCGGCCGGCCACGCCGCGAAGGAGCAGGATCTGGTCCAGGCGGTTGTCCGCCTTGGACAGGCCGTGATTGAGTTCTTTTTTCAGGTCCGGGAGCGCGTCGCGGATAAGCCCCAGCTGGCTTTCGCGCAGGGCCATGTCCCGCTTGACGCCCTCGATGATGGTCCGCCAGGTCTCGTTTTCTTCCGGCCCGGCCACGGCCGGCGAGGGGAAGGCCATGACGGCGCAGACGAGCAGGCAGGCCGCCGCGCGAACGAACATCCCTTTCCAAGCGACGATTGGCGTACAAGCGTTCACCGCGTCCTCCATTTTGCCGGGGCCGAAAAAATCCAACGACTCCATGATCGCCCCACCATTATGGGATAATCACTTATCATTCAAGAGGTTTTATGAAAAACCGTCCGGAAGCCCCCCGGTTTATGGGGTTGACTCCGCGACGGCTGGGGCTATTTTCGCGCTGAACGCAAACCCAAAAGGACCCCGCATGAAGAAAGCCCTGTTTTTGACGCTTCTCGTTCTTGGTTGTTTCGCCGTGGCGGGATGGTATTTCTTTCTCACCGACAAGGTCCCGCCCGTGATCACGCTCTCCCCGGAAGGGGATTTCGCCTCGGTCAACACGCCTTTCATCGCCACGGTCAAGGACGAGGACGGCGTGCGCCGCATCACGATCGTCGCCACCCAGGGGCAAAAACGGATCGTGCTCGCGGAAAAGGCCTATCCCGGCGGCGAGCGGGAAGCGTCCGAAGCCTTCACCTTGAAGGATTCCGGTTTTAGCGACGGCCCCTTCGAAATCCTCGTCGAGGCCGCGGACAAATCCTTCGCGCATTTCGGCTCGGGCAACGCCGCCACGCTCGCCCGGCCCATGACCATCGACTCCACCCCCCCCGCCGTGGCCGTGGAAAGCCTCAGCAACATCGTGCGCCAGGGTGGAACGGCCTTTGTGGTCTACTCCGTTTCCGAGGAGCCCGGTAAGAACGGAGTCAAGCTCGGCGAGGCCTTTTACCCGGGCTACAAGCTGCCGAACGGCAAATACGGGGCGTTTTTCCCCTTCCCCTACGACATGGCGCCCGCGGCCTTTCTGCCCGTGGTGATCGCGGCCGACAAGGCGGGCAACGAAACCACGACCGCCTACCGGGTCCAGGCCATTCCGCGAAAATTCAAGGCCGACAAGATAAACCTGTCGGACAATTTCCTGCAAAGCCTGCGTCCCGCCTTCCAGTCCTTCTACCCGGACACGCAGGATCCCTTGCAGCTTTATTTGAAGGTCAACAACGAGACCCGCAAGGAAAACCGGGCCAGGCTCCTTGAGATCGCCAAGGAGACCGCTCCGGAGATGCTTTGGAGCAAGGCCTTCTTGCGCCTTCCCAACGCCGCGCCCAGGGCGGGCTTCGCGGACAACCGCACCTATGTCTACCAGGGCAAGGACGTGGACAACCAGACCCATCTGGGCGTGGACCTGGCCTCCCTGGCGGGCGCCGAGGTTCCGGCCGCCAACGGCGGCAAGGTCGTTTTCACGGGCTTTTACGGCATCTACGGCAACGCCGTCATCATCGACCACGGCATGGGCGTGCAAAGTCTCTACGCGCACCTGAGCAAGATTGCGGTGAAAACCGGGGACGTGGTGAAAAAGGGCGAGATCATCGGGAACACGGGCGCCACGGGCCTGGCCGGCGGCGACCACCTCCATTTCGGCATGCTCATCCACGGCATCCCGGTCACGCCCATCGAGTGGTGGGACCAGCACTGGATCGACGACAACGTCATGGGCAAGATGTAGACGCCCGCCTCCGGACGCCGCCAACAAGCGAAGGCCCGCGAACGCAAGCGTACGCGGGCCTTTTCTTCGTCGAAACGTCCCGGGAAAGCGGCCGGAAAAACGCCGGGGCGGGCCTACCAGCCCTTGTTGCCCAGGATGTCCTTGAGCTTTTCCTCGGTGCGCTTTTCCACCAGCACGATCTTCTTGGCCTGGGCCTTCTTGATTTTTTCGGTGAGCGTCTCGATGTCCGAGGGTTTTTCCACGAAATCCATGGCCCCGAGCTTCATGGCCTCGATGCCCTTCTCCACCGTGGCGTGGCCGGTCAGAAGGATGATCTGGATTTCAGGGTTTTCCTTTTTGATCATCTTGAGCGCCTCGATGCCGTCCATGCCGGGCATCTGCAAATCCAGCACGATGGCGTCAAAGCCCTCCTCCTGCACCTTCTTGAGGGCCTCGGCGGCGTTGGAGGAGGTGGACACGTTCATGCCCCGGGCTTCCATCCTCTGGGACAGAGCTTCCAGGAAATCGGTTTCATCGTCGACCAGCAATACTTTCTCGGCCATGAAAGTCTCCTTGTGAACGCTACGGTCCGTAGCGGGTATGAGCGACGGCGTCTACCCGGCGGGCTTTCGGGGCAGCGCGATTGTCAGCGTCTCTTTCGTCTTATCGAAAACGAGCCGTGCGTCAATGGCGCCGGCCACGCGCTCGGCCATTTCGGTCGGAAAATCACCACAAGGCTCCGCAATGCCGGAAAAGACGATATCCGCCCCCTGGTCCGTCCCTGAAACCGAGACGGTCAGGGCCTTTTGCGCGCCCGCACTTTCCAGCGCGAAGGCCAGGCACAGGTGGATGCAGTTCTCCAGAAGGAAGGGATTCACGGTGACGCAGACGCCCGAAGGGGGGCCGGTTTCCAGACGCACCATGAGCCTGGCGGCGAAGCGCTGGGACAGGGCGACCATAAGGGCCGCGGTCTCGTCCAGGTTGACCTGGCGCACGGGCTCGTCCACGCTGTGGGCGAAGGCGTTCATGTTCTTGATGATGCCGTCGCCCCGGCGGATCTGCTTTTGGACGGCGGCGGCGGCGCGCTTCAGGCGTTCCGGGTCGAGCGTGGCTCCGCGTTCGGCCAGAAGGGCCAGATCCTCCACCAGTCCGGCGTTTTCATTGATCACGGCCAGCGCGTTTTTGATCTCGTGCGAGATGGACGCGCTCATGCGGCCAAAAAAGGCCAATCCTTCCTGACCGAGCTTCTCCCAGTCCTTGTCCATGGACCGCCTCCCGGCGCGGACGGCGTCCTGGGGGACGCCGCGTTATCGATGTTTACGCAAGCGCTTCGCGCATCTTGGCGATGAGGTCCTCGATCTTCACCGGTTTGACCAGATAGGCGGAGGACTCCGCCGAACCGGCCTTGAAATCCTCCTCGGAGCCATGGCCGGTCAGGAAGATGATGCGCATGTCCGGCCGGATCTTCATGATTTCCTGCTTGAGCTTGATGCCGCTGATTTTCGGCATTTTCATGTCCAGGACGGCCAGTTCGTAGGCGTTGTCCCCGACCTTTTTGAGAGCCTCCTCGCCCGTCACGGCGAAATCCGCATCTATCCCCCGAAAGGAGAGCCGCTCGGCCAGGGCCGAGACGAGCTCCTGTTCGTCATCCACCAGAAGAATTTTCACGCCGCACAGTCCTTTGATCTTGTTTCAGCGGAAAGCTCACGTAAAAGGTCGTGCCTTTGCCGAGCGCGCTTTCCACCCGCAAGGTTCCGCCCAGTTCCTGCACCAGCCCGTAGGTGATGGAGAGACCGAGCCCGGTTCCGCCTTTCTTGGTCTTGGTCGAGAAGAACGGGTCGAATATGCGCTTCAGGTCCGCGGCGGGAATGCCGCATCCGTCGTCGCTCACGCTCACCGTCACCCGGTTCTCGCCCTGCATGACGATGCGGATGCCGAGGCGGCCGCCGTCGTTCATGGCCTGGAAGGCGTTGTTGATGAGGTTGAGGAATATCTGCTGCAATTTTCCCCGGTCGGATTCGAAGACCGGAACGGGCGCGGGCATGTCCACGTCCACGCGGATGCTGCGGTATTCCGCCTCCTTGGTCAAAAAGCTCAAGACCTCCTCGATCACGTCCTGGATCTTGACGGGCTGGATGCTCACCTCGATGTGCCGGGCGAAGCCCAGAAGCCGCTTGGTGATGGCGCCGCAGCGTTCCACGGAACCAAGGACCGAGTCGATGAGCCCGACCAGCCGTCCGCCTTCCTCGCACTGGCCCTTGTAGACGATGAGATCGCGCAGGAGTCCGGCCTTTTCGTTGATGATGGCCAGGGGGTTGTTTATTTCGTGGGCCACGCCCGCGGCCAGGCGGCCGATGGAGGCCATCTTGTTGGTGTGCTCCACCTGGTGCAGGGTCATGGCCCTGGTCTGGTCGGCCACGTATATCTTATTGACCATATAGGTGGCCACGCCCAGGATGACAAGGAGGATGACCAGAATGCTCGCCGCCAGAAACCAGACCAGCTCCAGGCGGATGTCGTACCAGGGCTTCATGAGCTCGGCGGCGTTCTTCACCACGATGAGGATCAGCGGCGAGCCCTGGATATAGGCGTAGCCCACGAAGATGCCCTCGCCGTCCTTGTTTTTCATTTCAAGGACCTCGGTCCGGGCCGAATACTCCGGCACGGGCAGGGAGACCTTCTCGAGAAGCCCGCCGTGGTAGCGGGAATAGGTCTGCAGGGCGCCGTCCTTGTTGATGATGAACGCGTCGCCGATGCCGCTCAGGTCCAGGGATTTCAGGAGATCGTTGATGGGCTTGGTGTCGAGCGTGGTGCGCAGGACGTAGAACGAGCCGTCGGGCAGGTCCTTTTTGATGGCGATGATCATGTGGGGCACGTTGCGAAAGCCCAGAAAGACGTCGCTGATGTAGTGCCCCTGGGCCAGGGTGTTCTTGAACCAGTCCTGCCCGGAATAGTCCCGGCCGAGCAGGCTGTAGGGGCCCACGTAGGCGATCTGGCGGCCCGAGGCGTCGATGAGCCCCAGGTCCAGAAAGCCGCCGAAGCCGCTTTTCAGGTTCTTGAGCGCGTCCTCCAGCCGGTCCTGCCGGGTCAGTCCCGCGAAGGTCTCCTCGCGCACGATGAAGTCGAGGGCGGCCCGGCGCTCGTCCAGAAAATAGGCCACCGAGCGCCGGGTGTTGGAGGTCAGCCGCCCCATGGTCAGCTTGTTCTCCGAGGAAATGGCCCGCTTGCTCACGTTGTAGTCGATGGCCGTCATGATGCAAAGCGGCGCGAGGGCCACGGCCGCAAGCAGTCCCACCGACAACCGCCACGTGCGCTGATAGTTGAACAGGCTCTTGTACGGCCCCTCCTCCGCGCGCTGATCCCAGAAGGCGGGGCGGAACTTGGCCAAGAGGGCCCGCAATTTCCCCGGAGTGGACATGGCGTCCTTCCTTGGCTCCTATTTCTTGGAGCGAACCTTTTCGTTGGCTTTCTTGAGAGTCTCGCTCAAGAGCTCAATGTCCACCGGCTTTTGCAGATAGGCGAAAGCGCCGAGCGCCATGCAGGTTTCGCGGTCCTTTTCCGAGCCGTGGCCGGTGAGGATGATGACCTCCACCTCGGGCCGGGTCTTCTTGACCTGCCGCAGGACCTCGATGCCGTCGATGCCGGGCATCTTGAGGTCGAGCACCATGACCTCGGGCTCGTCGCGCTCCACCATGTCCAGAGCGGATTCGCCGTCGAAGACCACATGGGAGCCCATGTCGCGCATGGACAGGCGCTCGGACAGGGTCTGGACGAACTCGCGCTCGTCGTCCACCAGGAGCACCTTGCTGGGGATTTCGAAATCCGCCCGGCGGTAGATGTCCGTCTGATAGTATTCCTTGCCCACCTTGGTCGTGACCTCGCCCACGCCGGGAACCTTGGAAGCGATGGCCTTGAGTTCGTTTTCCAGGCGCTCCAGAAGCAGCACCTTCTTGTTGATGGTCAGCGTCACCCGGCCGTCCTTGGCGGAGACCGCCACGTCGTGGCCCTTGTCCGCCAGGATGGTTTCCACGGTGGCGGCCAGGAGGAAATCGGTCACGGCCTTTTTGGAAGCCTCGGTCACGGCCAGGGCCGCGTCGCCGAGGTGGCGGGCGATAAGCGCGGCCGCCTGATCCGGCTCGGTCTTGTCCATGGGGATGACCATGTCGTAGAGACTGGCGTTCCAGGGATCCTTTTCCCCCGCCGCGGCCTCCACCCAGACGCGCTTTTCCTCATCCTGGCGCTGCAGGCATTTGAGGGCGTCCTTTTCCTTGAATCCTTCCTCGGCCATGGCCAGAGCCACCCGGGTCTTGACGTCGGCGATGAGGCAGACCCGCAGGATATGGCTGATCTCCTTGGGCGGAAGCAGGGCGCAGAAGCCCGAGAAGGTCAATTTGTCCGAGGCCTCGAGTTTCTTGGCCACGGCCATGCGCAGCCAGGCCACGGCCCGTTCCTTTTCATGGGTGAACTTGTTGAAGACCGAGGTCTGGCCGCTGTAGGCCTTCTCGATCTTGGATCTGGCGATGCCGGACAGGGCGGCGGCCTCTTCGGCCAGCTCGGCGTCGGTCACGAGCTTGTGGCCGGCCGTCTCGATCACTTCCTTCACGACCGAATCGGTCTTGCAGTAGACGCCGCTGAATACGGTGATGACGGGCATGGTGGTCTCCCTTTTTAGCTGATGCGGCACACGTTTGTCAGGGGGCAGTTTTCACCGGGCTTGTGCCAATCGGCTTTGTGCGTGGCGCAAATGGCCCGGTCGAGGGTCGGGAAAAGATGATCCTCGCCGATATGTTCCACAAGGTGCGTTCTTTTCATCACAGCCATGACGGATTCTTTGACTCCGGACAAGGAAATGTCAACGCCCGCGCTACGCACCCGGTCCACCAGGAGGGACAGGGCTTCCTCGCCCGAGGCGTCCATGTCGTTGATGCCGGAAGCCTCGATGATGATGTGCTTCAGGTTCTTCATGTTCTGCAGGCGCTCGGTGATCTGGTCTTCCAGGAAGCTGGCGTTGGCGAAAAAGAGCGTACCGTCGAAGCGCACCACGCACATGTACGGGCATTCGGCCAGGCCGAAGAGTTTGGCGTCCTTGTGGGAGGCGTCCTCGTACAGGGACAGGGACGCGACCTTGGGCCGCATGTTCTTGTAGAGAAAGACCAGAAGCGACAGGATCACGCCCACCATGATGCCCTTGTCCAGGTGCGGGGCGAAGGCCAGGGTGGCCAGGAAGGACAGGACGGAGATGACGCCGTCGTACCACTGGGCGTGCCAGGCGTGCACGAAGCCCGAGACGTTGATGAGCCCGATGACCGCCATCATGATGACCGCCGCCAGCACGCTCTGGGGCAGGTGGTAGAGCAGCGGCGTGAAAAAGAGCAGCACGATGACCACGGCCGCGCTGGTGAACACGCTTGACATGCCCGTCATGGCCCCGGCCTGGAGGTTGACCGCGGACCGGGAGAAGGAGCCCGAGGCGGGGTAGCTCTTGCCGATGGCGCCGATCATGTTGGCCAGGCCCTGGCCGATGAGCTCCTGGTTGGGATCCAGGCGCTGGCCGGTCTTGGCGGCCATGGCCTTGGCGATGGAGATGGCTTCCATGAAGCCCAGCAGGGAAATGATGGCCGCGAACGGCAACAGCTGGAGCATGACCTTGAAGTCGATCTTGGGGACGGTCAGGGAGGGAAGGCCCTGGGGCACCTCGCCCACCACGGAACCGCCGCCGATCATGGAGAGCTTGTCCGTTTTCAGGGCGTTGTTGCCCACCTTGATCCGCCAGGTGCGGCCGTCGGTCTTGGCGCCGTCCGGGGCCTGGCCCTTGAGGTAGAAGCTCAGCTTGCCGCCCTCGCCTTCCACGCCGTCGAAAAGCATGTCGCGCAGGACGGCCCGTTTTTCAGCGGAGATCAGGTTGGCTTCCTCGATTTCGAGGTCCAGGACGTCGGAGGCGCGCTGGGCGTCGATAATGGCCACCGGATCGCCGCTTTGCTTGGCTTCCTCCATGGCCTTGGCCCTGGCGGTGCGCTCCTTGGCGTATTCGGGAAGCTTCGAGGCGGCGGCGTTGAACTCGTCGATGAGCGTCACGGCCTCGGGCGCCTGGATGGAGGCGATGTCCGCCGTGGCGTTGTGCTGGAAGCCGATGGCCCAGGAGATGACCGTGGTCACGGCCACGGCCACCAGCACGTTTGGTATCTTGGGCGAGATCTTCTTCAGGCCGAACATGATGGCGAAGGCGAAAGCGCCCATGAAGAAGGTCGGCCAGTGGGTATAGTGGACCGCCGAGGCCACGACGTTGATGATGGTTTCATAGTGGTGCTCCGCCGTGTCCACGCTCACGCCGAACATCTTGGAAAGCTGGGAGGTGGCGATGATGAGGGCGGCGGCGTTGGTGAAGCCGTTGACCACGGGGTGGGAAAGGAAGTTGACCACCAGCCCCAGGCGCAGCACGCCCAGAAGGAACTGGAAGGCGCCCACCAGCAGGGAAAGCAGGATGGCGTAGGCGATGTAGCCCTCGCTCCCGGCCGTGGCCAAGGGGGCCAGAGAGGCCGAGGTCATGAGCGAGACCACGGCCACGGGACCGGTGGCCAGCTGGCGGCTGGAGCCGAAAAGCGCCGCGACCAGCGGCGGCAGAAAGGACGCGTACAGCCCGTAGTACGGCGGCATGCCCGCCAGCTGGGCGTAGGCCATGGACTGCGGGATGAGCACGAGGGCCACGGTCAGGCCCGAGATGGCGTCCGCGCGGAAGGCCTGGCCGTTATACCCCTTGAACCAGGAAAGAAAGGGAAATACACGTGTCAGCATCGGCGTCTCCACTCCTTAGGCGTTTCGCAACATGCGCCGGCACGAAGCGATGAGCTCCGAATACAGCGCGCCGGCGTCGTACAGGTTATAGTTCTTGAACCGCACCAGCCCATCCACCATGGAAAAAAGAATCATGGCCGTCTTCCTGGGATGAAAATCAGCCATGGATCCGTCAGCCTGCCCCAGCAGAATCGCCTTCTCGAAGATGTCCACCAGGCAGTTGTATATGGCCTCAAGATACTCCCGGCACTCCGGGTTGGTATCCGCAAGCTGATAGGGATAATGGCGCTGCAGAAGGAGAAACTGCTCGTCCATCATGCCCGCCAGATAGAGATAGAAGGAAACCACGTCCTCCATCATGGACAGTCCGCTTTCAAAGGTCTTGCCCTCGAAATACTTTTCGAACTCCTCGATGATGCGGGTCTTGGCGTCCTTCAGGATGGCCAGCAGCAGCTGCTCCTTGCTCTTGAAATGATAGATGATGGTTCCCTCGGCCGCGCCCGTGAGCTTGGAAATCTCGCTCATGGTGGCGAACTGGAACCCCTTGTGGGCGAAAAGGGCCGTGGCGGCCTTCAAGATGTCTTCTTTCTTGGACATGTATGCGCTGTTCCTTGCGGGCCAATTACTGAGTGAGCGCTCAGTCAGTGTGCGAATACACCCCTGCCGCAGGACCGTCAAGAGATAATCCAAATATTCACAAACAACCGCTTCAAATCTAAGCAATTGATTTTTAAGTGTTTCATAATGCAACACCCGGCGCATCGCCCGCCTGGGAGGCCGCCGCCCCAAAAAACTGAGCGTTCACTCAGTGTTAGCCCGCACGGAGGCCGCTCCCCCGGCGCGCGTTCAAAATCCAAGGGCGCCCCCCCGCACATCAGCCAGAAGCGCCCGTCCCCCTGCCCGCGCTCAAGACGCACAAACCCCCCCCGCACCCCCGCCTGCAGCGCCCGTCC
>CALGYO010000234.1 GCA_937934715.1 uncultured Desulfovibrionaceae bacterium
GCCCCTGGCCGCGCGGAGGCGACCAAGGGCCGCGAGACGGGCTTCATCGTCCCGCATTGTACTCTCTTGAACGCATTCGCCCATTGAAGAGGCTCGCAAGGCGTCCCCGTCATATGGCCGGAGACGAGGTTTATGCGGGCAGCGGCGTAATTCGGAGCGGATACGCCGCGCGGCGAGGACTTCGGCCGGATTATCGGCGCTCAGCCCCCTGACGCATCGCTCTTCCGTTTCCCGGCGCATTTTCCGCAACGCCTTTCTTCCAGCCGGATCGCGACCGGCCGCGAGTTGGCGTGTAAAAAATATTGGCCTGACCACCTTGCCACTTGACCAAAAATTCCACGGGAGGTAATACTAGCGCAAATCTTCACAAACTCTCTTTGTCCGCCGCGAGGCAAAGCGAACATATCAAGGTATGCCATGACATTACAGGCCATCGAGACACCCAAGCTCTACCAGCGCGTCGCGGACCAGATCGTCGCCCTGATCCGCAAGGGGCACTGGAAGGAAGGAGAACGGCTGCCGGCCGAACGGGAAATGGCCAAGCAACTGGCGGTGAGCCGGCCCACGGTGCGTGAGGCGGTGATCGCCCTGGAACTGCTCGGACTGGTCGAGGTCAAAACCGGGGCTGGCATCTACGTCAAATCCATCCAGAACATGGGCGGTCCCAACGTCTTTTCCAACGGGGACGCCGGTCCCAGCCCCTTTGAGCTGATCGAGGCCAGGATCGTCATCGAAAGCGAAATCGCGGCCCTGGCCGCCGCCAAGATCACCGGCGCCCAGCTGGATGGCCTCATGGACGCCATCACGAAGATGGAGGCTGACATCGACAAGGGCGTACAGATGGTTTCCAACCGCGACGACGGCGACATGCTCTTTCACAGCCGCATCGCCGCCGTGGCCGAGAACGCGGTTCTGCGCTCCATCGTGGAGCAGCTTTGGGAAGGCATGCGCGGCCCCATGTTCAAGGCCATCAGCGACAAGGTTCGCCTGCCCGAGAACGCCCGCATCGCCGCCGAAGCCCATCGCCGGATCCACGCGGCCATGGCCTCCCGTTCTCCGGAGCGGGCGAAATCGGCCATGCGCAGCCACCTGGAGCAGGTCCGGTCCGTACTCATGAGCAACGAAGACGTTTGAGAAAGGAGCCGCTAATGGCCGCTGGCACAACGCTTCATCCCGACAGGCTGTTCCCTCTTGATCCAGAAACCCGCGATCTGGCGCGGCGGCTCTACGCCGAAGTGGCTGATCTGCCCATCATAAGCCCCCATGGGCACACCGATCCCCGCTGGTACGCCGAGGACGTTCATTTCAGGAATCCGGCGGAACTGTTTCTCATCCCCGACCACTACGTGTTCCGCATGCTGCACAGCCAGGGCGTCCCCCTGGAGGCCCTGGGGGTTCCCCGGGCGGACGGCGGCGAAACCGAAACCGACCCGCAAGCCATCTGGCGCCTTTTCGCGCAGCATTATTACCTCTTCCGCTGCACGCCGTCGCGCCTGTGGTTCGAGCATGTCATGGCCGAGGTCTTCGACATCCACGAGCGCCTGACCCCCGGCAACGCCATGGCGCTGTACGAGCGCATCGACGCCGCCCTGGCCCGGCCGGAATTCTCGGTCCGCGCCCTGTACGACCGGTTCAATATCGAAGCCTTGAGCACCACCGACTCCCCCCTGGACGACCTGGCCAGCCACAAGGCCGTGGCCGAGAGCGGCTGGGGCGGGCGCATCATGCCCGCCTTCAGGCCGGATCCCGTGGTGGACCCGGAATTCGAGGGCTTCGCCAAGGGCGTCGAAAAGCTCGGGGAGCTGACCGGCGAGGACACGGCTTCATTTGGGGGCTACCTGAAGGCCCTGGCCGCGCGGCGCGCGTACTTCATCTCCATGGGCGCGACCTCCACGGACCACGGCCACCCCTCGGCCGCCACGGCGAATCTCGGCCGGGCCGAATGCGAGGCGCTCTTCGCGAAAGCCCTGTCAGGCAGGGCCACGGCCGCCGAGGCCGAACTTTTCCGGGCCCAGATGCTCACCGAAATGGTCCGCATGAGCCTGGAGGACGGCCTGGTCATCCAGATCCATCCCGGCTCCTTCCGCAACCACAGCGGCTTTTTGTACGAGCGCTTCGGCCGCGACAAGGGCGCGGACATCCCCGCGCGCACGGAGTACGTCCGGGCCTTGAAACCCATGCTCGACCTGTTCGGCCACGAAACGGGCGTCACCGTCATCCTCTTCACCCTGGACGAAAGCGTCTACAGCCGGGAACTGGCTCCCCTGGCCGGAGTCTACCCCCTCCTGCGGCTCGGTCCGGCCTGGTGGTTCCACGACAGTCCCGAGGGCATGATGCGGTATCGCCGCATGACCACGGAAACCGCCGGTTTCTACAACACGGTGGGCTTCAACGACGACACGAGGGCGTTTCTGTCCATTCCGGCCCGGCACGACGTGGCCCGGAGGGTGGACTGCGCCTTTTTGGCGGAAATGGCGCGCACAGGGCGCATCGGCGAGGACGAGGCCGCGCAGACGGCCCGCGACCTGGCGTACAACCTGGTGAAGAAGGCCTACAAGCTTTAGGTCTTCGGCAGGCAACCCCAACGATCCACATCCAAGGAGGAGAGAAATGTTGAAAAAAACGATGGTCGCCGTTTTGGCGGGACTTTTGTGCATGGCTCTGGCCGCGCCGGCCTTTTCCGAGGACAAGATCGTCCTGAAAAGCGCCGACACCCACGCCGAGGACTATCCTACCGTCCAGGCCGTGAAAAAAATGGGCGATCTCTTGAACGAATGGACCAAGGGCCGCATCACCATCCAGATTTTCCCCGGCCGCCAGCTCGGCGAGGAAAAAGACACCATTGAACAGACCATCGCCGGCGCCATCGCGCTGAACCGGGTCAACCT
>CALGYO010000235.1 GCA_937934715.1 uncultured Desulfovibrionaceae bacterium
AGATCGATACGTTCGCCCTCTTCCGCCGAACCGAGCATGGCCAGAAGCATAAGCCCCGCTCCCGCCGGGAGCGCGCGTTTCCAGGAAAGTCCCGTCCAGCCGCGCATGGAGCGTATGCCCCCCAGAACGCCCAGCGCTCCGAAAACCGCCGTGGACGCGCCGAGGAAATGCTGCCCCGGACCCTGCAGCTCCACCTTGAGCCAGTTTCCCAGCGCCCCGGCGGCCAAGGCCAGAAAAAAGCCGAGTCCCACGCCTGTCTCCCGGCAAAGCAGCAACAGGAAAAGCCCCCCGACCGCCAGATTGCCGATAAGATGCGGCGGATCGGCGTGCAGGGTCAAGGCCGTGACAGCGAGCTCCCAGGCGCCGGATAACATGGCCGCCGAATCTCCCGAGCCGATTTTCGTCCAATCGATGCGGTGTCCCAGGATAAAGGAATCCGAGCCGAGATAGGCTAGAAATACGGCCACGACTCCGAGAGTCCAGAGAACCGCCGGAGCGTTTCCCGGCTTTCGCGGCGCGGGAGGAGGAAGCGGCTCTTCCCGGTTTTCCGCAAGAAAGGCCTCAATCTCCCGCGCGGCCTCCTCCGCCCGGCGTCCGGGCGCGGTGATGGTCCAACCCGATCCGCTGCGTTTTTTCTGATGAGGGATGTTTCTGGCGGCGAGGGTGAGGGACCACTGCTTGGCCTCGTAGGCGTCCAGAGGGCGCGCCGCATATTCTTCGGAGACCAGGGGCGGCAATTCCCGGGAGGAGAGTCCGCGCCAGATGGCGGCCGTGCGCGCCGTCACCGTGCGTCTGGCCGGAACAGCCGCCTGGGGAGTCGTCCGGGGTTCGTCATGCATTTGTCGCTTCACCCTGAAAAAAGAATCTGGTACGCAAAGTCCGTGGATTTCAAACCCAGCCATTTCTACAACGCCTTTTTCCTGGCGGTGCTGCTTGCGGCCCTCTACGGGGCCTACATCGTTCTTGAGCCCTTCGTCCACATCATCATAATAGGCGCCGTGCTGGCCGCCCTGTTCCATTCCGCCCATCTGCGGATCATGAAAAAGCTCGGCGGCCGGAAAAACCTTTCCGCCTTTTTGACCACGCTCATCGTGGTCCTGGTCATCATCGTGCCGCTCCTCTTCGTGGTCAGCGCCCTTTTGACCCAGGGCGTGCAGACCATAAACGCCGTGCAGCAGTGGCTTCTCACCGCCAATCTCGGCAAATTGTCGGAGAACGAGACGCTCACCCCGGTCTTGTCCTGGCTGGAACGCAATATTCCCTTCCTGGATATCGCCAAGATGGACATCCAGGGGGACCTTCTGGCGCTCTCCAAGAGCATCGGCCAATACATCCTCGACGCCGGAACGTCCATTTTGGGCAACGCCGTCATGAGCGTGGTCAATTTCGGCATTCTCATCTTTCTGCTGTTTTTTTTGGTGCGCGACGGCGAGGCCATTCTGGCCAGGATCAAATATCTCTCCCCGCTGCGCGAGGAGCAGGAGAACAGGATCATCCGCCAGTTTCAGGAAGTGTCCCGTTCGGTCATCCTTGGCTGCTTCCTCATCGCCGTGCTCCAGGGGGTTGCCGGGGGAATCGGGCTCGCCATAGCGGGTATTCCGGCTTTTTTCTGGGGCACCATGATGGCTTTCTGCTCGCTCATCCCGGTGGTGGGCACGGCGCTCATCTGGGGACCGGCCGCCTTGTTCCTGGGCTTGTCCGGCCAATGGGGCTGGGCGCTGTTCCTGGTGTTCTGGGGGGCTGTGGTGGTCTCCATGATCGACACGGTGCTACGGCCGCTCTTTCTTGGCGGACGCTCCAAAATGTCCATCGCCACGGTCTTTTTGGCCATCATCGGAGGGATCAAGTTTTTCGGCGGGCTGGGGCTGCTCTATGGCCCCTTGCTCATCAGCTTCGCCATGATCATGCTGTCCATCTACGCCGAGGTTTACGCCGATGTGCTGGACGAGGAAAAGGCCGCCCCCCCGGGCCAGGACGAGGACGGCGCGCCGGAAGCCTAGTGGCGCGTTCCCGAAATGACGCGCCTGCGAAGCGTTACGATCATCTCTTGGATTGATACTGGGTTCGTGAAAAAGAGGGTCGTTTTTCAGAGCGCCGCATGAGCCGGGCTCATCGTTGCGGCAAAAAACGGGAAGCGCCGGGTGACGCTTCCCGTTTTGCATTTCAGCGCCATGGACGCCCGGCGATTTCGCCGGAGAGCGCGTCAAACCGTTGTGAACCGCCCTATCCTTCCCTGGCGAAGCGGGGCTTGGGCGCCCGGCATTTGGGACAGGTCCAGTCCTTGGGCAGGTCCGGGAATCCGGTTCCGGCGGGAGCGCCGTGATCCGGATCTCCGACGGCCTTCTCGTAGCGGTAGCCGCAAACCAGACAGATGTAACAGGGCGCGTCTTCAGCTGGCGCGACCTTTTTCACGGTCTCGCGCACTGTGAATTTCGCTTTTTCGCAGGCGCAGACCGGACACCGCCAATCCTTGGGCAGATCCGTAAAAGCGCACTCCTCCCGGGCCTCGTCCGGACCGTGGACATAGCCGCAGACCGGGCATTCATAGGCATCCATATGCATTCCTTTCGCGCAGGGCGTCCTCGAAATGCGCATGACGGATTTCGAGGATGCTTCGTTGCATCAATGAGTAAGCGCTCCATAACCGTCGTGCTTTCGCAAGGAACTCGCGCTAGACCTCGCAGCCTGCGTCCTTGGCGGAGCCCGGACCAGCCAGGGGACGAAAGCATTTTTTCCCGGCGCCGCAGATGGGGCATTTCCAGTCGTCGGGCAAATCCTCGAAGCTGGTTCCAGCGGGAATCTTGCCTTTGCGGTCCCCCTTGTCGGGATTGTAGATGTACCCGCAATTGGTGGTCTGGCACTGGTACATTTCTTCCGGCGTCGCGGTCATGTGGGCTCCTTTTGGGGTTTGGCCGGGCCGGGGCGCGCAGGGCCCGTCCCGGCGAACAAAAAAACGGCGGTCCGGGGGACCGCCGTTTACGCATTCATGACGCCCCAAACGAACGGGCGCGACGATAACGGTTAGTCCACCTTGAAGAAGGCCTTCTTGGCGGCGCCGCAGACCGGACACTTGTCGGGCGCGTCGCCTTCGCAGGTGTATCCGCAGACATTGCAGACATGATAGTCGGTCTGCGGAAGATTCTCAAGGTTGTCCAGCGCTTTCTGGTACAGATCGGCATGAATCTTCTCCACCTCGTTGGCGAAGGTGAAGGAGCGCTCGGCCTGCTTTTCGCCCTCGGCCTTGGCCTCTTCGATCATGTTCGGGTACATGTCCTTGAATTCGAAGGTCTCTCCGGCCACGGCTTCCTTCAAATTGTCGATGGTCTTGCCAACGCCCTTCATGGCCCGCAAATGGGCATGGGCATGGACGGTTTCGGCGGCGGCGGCGGCGCGGAACAGTTTGGCGGCCTGGGCGTAGCCCTCCTTGTCGGCCTGTTCGGCGAAAGCCAGATATTTGCGGTTGGCCTGGGATTCACCGGCGAAAGCTTCCTTGAGATTGTTTCCGGTCTTGCTCACAGTATCCTCCTGTTTCGTAGTTATGTTGCGTTGACGGTTACGAGCGGCGCCGCATGGACAATTCGCGGCATTTCTCGCATTCTCCCCGGACGATAACCTGGGCGTCCTCCACCCTGCCCCAGGCTTGCGCCTTTTCCGGCAAGGAGGCGATGTCGAACTCGGGCCAGTCGAAATCCTCGATGGAACGGCATTTCCGGCATACCAGGTGGTGGTGCTGGGACACGTCCCCATCGTAGCGCGCCTGCTCCCCTTCCACTGGAATCCTTTGGGCAAGCCCATGACTCTCAAACGCCCCAAGGGTCCGGTAGATGGTATCGAGCGACACGGTGGGCGCGCGTTTTTTGACTCTTTCCCAGATGGTTTCAGCGGACGGGTGGTCCTTGGCCTCGGCCAGGACGTTCAGGATCTCGAGCCGCTGATGGGTCAGCTTGAGCCCCTTGTCCGCAAAAAGGGTTTTCAGTTCCTCGTATCCTTTGCTTTGCATGTTCCCCTCGCTTTCCGAAGTAGGAATGATTCTTATCTAGTTTTTGTCCGCGGATTCGTCAAGCGTAAAATGCAAATTGTGGAATTTATTCGCTTATTTTACATATATTTCAATGATTACAGTATGTTGTACGAACAGAAGCGATGCGCCGTTGCGGTCTTTTGAATAATCTGATTTATATCGATAGCCTTGCTTTGGTGGAATAATCTGAAACTGCCATTTTATTGTGGCGCGTTTGCTGAAAAACGGCGTATGCTCAAGTTGCGGATAAAATCTCTGGAAAAGGATGAATGGTATGGGAAATACTGGAAATTCGAAATTTCTGCTTACTCTTTTCGCTCTCATTCTTATGCAGTATGCGCTATCGTATATTGTCTTTTCAGTTGGCTCCCTTTCAGGAATTATGCTTGTGTTCGCTGTTTTTTTTGGATTGCTGATTGTTCTTGCGACGATATATGCCTTTAGAAAGCTGTTATCCGAACTGGCCTCTCCGTTGGAAGCCGTTACGCCGGTCCTGGACGCGCTGGCCCATGGCCGCTTGGATGCCCGGATTGAGGACTCTGATACTCCCGCTTTCGCCGCCTTGCAGAAACATATTGATGCTCTCGTCTCTGGACCGCTGGCCTTTGAGCGCGCGATGAAACAGGCGGTAACGGCTCCCATGGCGATGTGCGACGCGACTGGAGCGGCGACGTTTTGCAACGAGGCGTTTTTCTCCTTTTTGCCGGATCGCGCCGCATCCGCCAGGAACGATGGAACCGGGAACATCCCCGTGAAGACGCTTTTCTCCGGCGTCGCGGAGCTTGGCGAGGCGATGCTTGCATGCGTTCGTGGCAACCAGGCGGCGACGGTGGATATCTCGGTTGCGCACGCCGGGGGACGGCGGGACGCGCGGATATTCGTCTCGCCGCTACGCAATGCGGAGCGCGCGATCACGGGGGCGTTGGCTTTGGGTTTTGAAACGACGGACTGGAAGCTGACCCAACGGGAAGCCGACGCTGCCCAGGCCGGGTTGCGGGAGATCGGCGGCGAGATCAACGAGTTGGCGCAACGGGTCGCCTCCGCTTCCGAAGAGCTTTCCGCCTCCGCCGACGAGCAGGCGCGCGGGGCGCAGTCCCAAAGGAGCCAGTCCGAAACGGTGGCCACGGCCATGGAGGAAATGACGTCCACGGTCATGGAGGTGGCGCAGAACGCCGCCACCACGTCCCAGGCGGCCCAGGCGGTCGATGATGCGGCCAAGCGCGGCGTCTCCCAGGTGCGGGAGGCCGTGGCGGGCGTTGAGCGCGTCGCCCAGTCCGCGTCCAGGTTGGGGCGCAATCTGACGGAACTGGACGAGCAGGCTGCGGAAATCGGCCGAATCATCAATGTGATCAACGATATCGCCGATCAGACCAACCTGCTGGCCCTCAATGCGGCCATCGAAGCGGCCCGGGCCGGTGAGGCCGGACGCGGTTTCGCCGTGGTCGCCGACGAAGTCAGAAAACTGGCTGAGAAAACCATGACCGCCACCAAGGAGGTGGAGGTTTCCATCACCCATATCCAGGACGGCGCGCGCCAGGCCGTGGCTTCCATGCGTGAAACCGAGGAACAGGTGTCGGCGGGAACCGAGTCCACCAACGCGGCCGGAACGGCGCTTGAGGAGATCATGTCCCGCATCCAGGACATGACCATGCAGGTGGCCCAGATCGCCACCGCCGCGGAGGAGCAATCCGCCGCCGCCGAGGAGATCAATAGAAGCATCATCAGCATCGCCCAGGTCGCGGTGGAGTCCGAGGAAGGCGCTTCACAGACCGCCCAGGCCACCCGCGAACTCGCCGAGCTGTCCCAAAGCCTGCTCAACCATTCCATGCGGTTTTCCTCGGTCAAGACGGACAGCGCCAAGCTTCGCAAATCCAAAGGCGAGATGAAGGGCGTTTTGCCGAAGCTGATGCAGGGATACGTCGAGAAATCCATGGGAAAGGCCGTCTATGACGGCATGCAGGCCGAGATGGGCAACCCCGTTTTCCTGCCGACCCAGAGTTATCCCGACCAGGTTCTCCACCAGATGGCCGATTATCTGACCCAAAAAACCGGCCGCTCCCAGCGTGATATCTTCGTGGGACTGGGGCAGTTCACGGTGAAGGCGTTCCACAAGATGTATAAGCGCTACTTCAAGGCGTCGGATTTAAAGGAATTCTATTTGACCATGAACGATACCCACGCCCGGCTCACCAAGGATTTCCCCGGAATCCATCCTCCCCGCTTCACCTATGAGGACAAGGGCGACACCCTGGTCATGACCTACCATTCCAAGCGCGGGTATCAGGATTATTTCGAAGGCATCCTGCGCGGAACGGCTGATTTTTTTGGGAAAAAACCTGACATAACCGTTGAGAGGATCGACGCCGAACGGGCGCGGGCCATCATCAGATTTCGTCCGGGAACCTACAAGGCCAAGGCGCTGGTCTAGACCGCTCCGCCTCACGGGCCGCCGGAACCCCGTTCCGGCGGCCCGTTTCCCTTTCTCGACGCGTGTGTTCAAATGTTGGTGAAATACGTCCGCGGGGCCTGGCGGATGCTTCGGATCAGCGGCTCCAGGCTCTCCCCCGCCTCGGCCACCCGGCTTTCAAAAAGGGTCTTCGCAAACGCGTACAATTCGAAATCAAAGACGTTCTTGCGTACGATCAGGGCGAGGGTCTCCTTGGGAAGCTCCCCGGTTCGCGTCTTGTTGGGATTGACGTTCCATTTGACCACCGGCGGAGGGATGAACCCGAGTTTGGCCGCCGCCAGGGCGTAGCTCAAATCGAACTCCTCCATGATACCGATGAGATCCATGCGCGCGAGATTGGCAAGGGCGCGCTTGAGGTCTTGCGGAGCGGCCGGGACGGCGTAATCGCGGGGCTCCCCGAGGGAAGCGAGGACTTTGGTCATCATGTTGTCCGCCATGCGCGGATCGTTCGATTCAAGCGCCTCGGTCAGGGAGAGGTCGAAGGCGCCGACGTTTTTGCGTACGAACCGGCTGTCCCGTATGAAATGGTAGCAGGACAGGACCCGGTCGGCCGGGCTGCGCAGGAACGCGATACTGGTTTTGGGGCCGGGGCGCTGGCGGATGCGCGCCCAGAGATCGAAATGCTCCTGCGGGTGGCCGGTGAAAATACGCGGCGCGGGATCGGCCACGCCCTCGAGAAAGGCGGTTTTGTCCGCTCCTTCGTAAAGGGGCAGCGGACACATGCGCGAAGCGCCGTAGACCGTTTCCAAAAGCCGGGCCAACGTAGTCCCGGCGGTTTTCATGATGTGGTGGAAGACCACGTCATTTGTAAGCCCTGGGGTGTTCAAAACCGCTCCTTTGGGGAACGTCGCGGCTTGGACGCGCCGTCACTCGCCCGGTTTTCGTTTCGCCTGGCGCAGATTCTTAAAGGATTCGAGCATGGATTCAAGCTGTTCCCGCTGGCTCGCCGTCAGTTCGCCGCCCATATCTTTCGCGGCTTGCTCCAAAATGGCGTCCACCTCGGGGATGAAGCGTTGGCGAATGGCGCCGAGCTTGCGGGCCGCGTCGGATACGATGGGCCTGATCCGCTCCTTTTGTTCTCCGCTGAGGCCTAACGCATCGTCGAGACGGGACAGGACCAGGCGTTCGGCGAAGGCGGAATCGCCGGAAAGGACGTCGCGGGCCGCCCGCTGCACGTACAGCCGCATGCCGAACGCCCCGGTCAGGATGCCGGAAGCGAAGATGCAAAGGGCCAGAGCGATGATTTTCAGCCGTTGCATGGCATTTCCCCTCAAACGCCCAGCAGGGGCATGAGCAGCATGCCCGCCGGATCGAGCGCGTACAGGCGCGCCAGTTCCATTTCCGGGCCGTACCCCGTCGTCATGGCGTAGACGGCGGCCAGGACGGCGGCCAGGGCGGCTCCGGCGGCGAACCGGGAAAAGAGGCGCCTGGCCTCCCTGAGTTCGATGGACGCGGCCAGAGGCCTTGCCGCCGGTCGCGCGGCGCGCGCCGCCCTTCGCCGCACATGGCTCAAAATGCGCTCCTCGTCCGCCGCGTCCGGGTCCTCCAGGGACCGGTGCATGTCCTTGAGCGCGTTTTCAAGCCGCGTTACGCGGCTGTCCCGTGAATGTCGTGACGCCATTCATTCCTCCCCAAGGGCGGCCGCGAGCTTCCCGCGCAGCGCCCTTCTTGCCCGAAAGGCCCGGATTTTCACATTGGCCCGGGATATGCCCAAAAGCTCGGCCGTTTCGGCCGCGCTTCGCTCCTCGAGATGCATGAGCGTGACCACCATGCGGTCCGTGGCCGAAAGCCCGGACAAGGCGTAGGCGACAAGCTCCGCCGCCTCTCTTTTTTCGAACGCCTGTTCGGGCGAGCCGTCCCTGTCCTCGCTGGCCACTCCTGCAACCATCGCCCTGCCCGCCTCGGAGAGGCCGCTTACCGGCGTCTCCCGTTCGCGGTAGGCCTTGCGCCAGAAATCATGGCAGGTTCTGGCGGCAATGACCGCGAGCCAATGGGAGAAGGGTTTTTCTCCCCGGTAGCCGGAAAGGGCGAGATAGGCCCTGGAAAACACTTCGCAGACCGTCTCCGCCGCTTTGTCCGGCGGAACCCGGCGCGAGACCGCGCGGGAAACTTCCTGGCGGCGCGCCCGGACCAGGGCCGCGAAGGCGTCCGTCTCCCCGGCCAGGACCCTTTCGATCAGGGCCGCTTCCTCGCCGGGACCCGTGTTCGTCCGGACGTCGTGTTTCATGGCCGCATCGTCCCGGGCAAGGCCCGCTTGGAGCCGGGGGACGGCGGTCCCCCGGCCTTGGAGGAAGGCGGAATCGGTCATTGTCCGGCGCGCATGGCGATCCATTCCTGGACAAGCGTCCGGCCCGCGTCGATCCTGTCGCGGATTTTGGCGTCCATGACCTTGCGGCGCGCATCGAGAGTTTCCCGTTGATTCGGGGTCAGGATGTCTTCGATGTCCGCCATGATCCGGCCCCGGATCACGGTCAGCTCCTCGCCCGCCGCGGCGGCCCGGCGAAAGGCCGCGCGCACGGCCGCCTCGTCCCGGGGCGTTTCCCGGATGGCCGCGCGAAGGCCCGCGAGCGCGTCGCGCAGCTCCTCGAACCGCGTCCTGGCCTCAAGGCCGTTGGCCTTGAGGATGCGGGCGGCCTGGGTCTTCTGCGCATCCGTCAGGTCGAGTTCCAATATGGTCCGGGCCAGGGATTGGCGCAAGCCGAAAGCGTCCTCCGGCGTGGCGGCGTCCGTTCCGGCGGCCATTGCGGCGCCCGCTGCGCCGGAGACGAGGAATAAGGCGACAAGGCCAGCGATGATCGTTTTCATGACGAACCTCCTTTTTCGCGTTCACGAGGTTCGTCGTCCGGACCAACGCGCCGGTTACAATAAAAAAACGCCCGGAAGACGGACCTTCCGGGCGTATTTCGCAGCGTTTCCGTTACGCGATGGTCACTTCCTTGCAGAGATACGCGTCCTGGATGGCGTTTAGGAGCTTGATCCCGTCGGCCATGGGGCGCTGGAAGGATTTGCGGCCGGAGATCATGCCCATGCCCCCGGCGCGTTTGTTGATGACCGCCGTGCGCACGGCTTCGGCCAGGTCGTTGGCCCCGCTCGATGCGCCGCCGGAATTGATCAGCCCCGCCCTTCCCATATAGCAGTTGACCACCTGGTACCGGGTGAGGTCGATGGGATGATCCGTGGTCAGCTCGGAATAGACCCTGGGGTCGGTCTTGCCGAAGCCGATGGCCTTGTAGCCGCCGTTGTTGGTGGCCTGTTTCTGCTTCACGATGTCCGCGCCGATGGTGGAAGCCAGATGGTTGGCCTGCCCGGTCAGGTCGGCCGAGGTATGGTAGTCCACCCCGTCCTTCTTGAAGGCGGAATTGCGCAGATAGGCCCACAGGAAGCAGGCCATGCCGAGCTCATGCGCCCGTTCGAAGGCTTCGGACACTTCCTGGATCTGGCGGCGGCAATTCTCCGAACCGAAATAGATGGTGGCGCCCACGGCCACCGCGCCCATGTCGTAGGCCTGCTCCACCGAAGCGAACAGGGTCTGGTCGTAGATGGCCGGATAGGTCAGCAGCTCGTTGTGGTTGAATTTGAGCAGGAAGGGAATCTTGTGGGCGTATTTACGGGCCACGGAGCTCAAGACGCCGTAGGTGGAGGCCACGGCGTTGCAGCCCGCTTCGATGGCCAGCTTCACGATGTTTTCCGGGTCGAAATAGATGGGATTGGGCGCGAAGGAGGCCGCGCCCGAGTGCTCCACGCCCTGGTCCACCGGCAGGATGGAAAGATAGCCGGTTCCGGCCAGGCGGCCTGTCCCGAAAAGGGTTTGCAGGCTGCGCAGGACGGGGATGGGCCTGTCGGACTGGGCGTAAATCCGGTCCACGAAATCCGGCCCGGGAAGATGCAGATTGTCCTTGGAAACCGTTTTGCAAACATGGTTCAACAACGAATCAGCCTCGCCGGCCAACAGTTCGGTTATCGCATCTATCATAAGGTCCTCCGGTTTGGAGTTTGGGGTATACAGTTTTTTGAATAGACAAAATACGCCGCCCCGGCAAGCGGCGGAACCGTCGCGCCGGGATGTTTTCAAAATGATTTTGCGCAGGACGATCGCACGAGAGCGTCTTGACTTTACCGCTATTGCGTCCCAGACCATAAGTAAGCAAGCAACCCATGGCGAACTGGAGGCGATCCCATGACCTTTGCCCTTCCGTCCTACCTCGCTCCGGATTTTTCGGCCCCGGAGTTTCAAGACGCCCCGCCCGCGAACTTCAGGTCCGTGGAAAAAGACGGAACCGCCCCGGACGGCTTTCACGCCACCTCGGTTTTTCCCGAATATTTCAAGCTCGCGAACGGGACGTGGAAGCTGCCGCGCTCATCGCGCATGGACTGCGTGGCCGTGCTTGGAGACGACGGCGAGATCGCCGTGCGGGAGTTCCGCACGCTCAAGAAAGGGGAGCGCGTGGCCTGCGGGCGCCATGAGGACGGCCGGGACGGGGTCTACGTCCACGCCGCGCCCTTCGACCCCAAGGGCGGCTCCTGCGAGAAATTCGCCTTTCGCTCCCTGATGAGCCGGGAATCCTCCTTTTCCATCGATTACGACGAACTCTACGCGCT
>CALGYO010000236.1 GCA_937934715.1 uncultured Desulfovibrionaceae bacterium
GCGGCGACTACGATGTCAGCGGCCGTCGCGTCAGTTGAACCAGGGCTGCCACCGGTGGCATGAATCCCATGGGGCGGCTGCCGGCCATGCGTCGGTGACCGCCCTTTTTCTTCTCGCGCATGCTGGTGTCGGGGCCCATCTGAATGGCTCATTTCCGCCCCGATTTTGGACGTTTTCCTTGCGGAGGATCTTGGGGCAAGGCACGGTGTCCCCGGCTGATCCTGGGCCATTTTCTGCCCGTGAGCAGACGGTGAGTTTCCCATGAGAGTCTCATGAGAAGTTCATGAATTATGTTTTGATGCCGGGACTTTGTCCTCGTGGTGAGAAGGTGGTGAGATGGTTAGTTACGACAAAAAAGACCTCATCGGCTTCGAGGATCTGGCTACCCGGACGGGACTGCCGGCGCAGACCCTGCGGCGTTACGCCAAAGAGTTCGCGCCCTGGTTGCCCACGCGCAAAATCGGGCGGGCCTTCCGGCTCCACCCTGATGCCGTAGACGTTGTCGAGGCGATCCGGTCCGCCTTCGCCGAGGGCAGGACTGCGCCCGAGGTCCATGAACTGCTCGCCGGGAATCATCCGCCTGTGATCGACGTACAGCCCGGCCAAGCGGGAACTGATGCGGTGCCCGGCGTCGGGGAAACGCTCCTGACCGCTCCGGGGCCGCTGGCTGAGCGATACGTCGCGGCCATGGAGAAACAGGCCGACGCCCTGGCTGCCATAGCCGCTTCCCTGGCCCGGCTGGAAGGGCAAGGCGGCCTGGGACAGGCGGCTCCACCCAGTGGACAGGGCATGGATGAGCAGCTGCGCGACACGGGCCAGGAGGATGCCCCAAATTGCCCCGTACAGGCGTCGCAGCCGGAAAACCGGGCCGAGGCCCAGCCCAGATCCTGGTGGCGTACAGCGATAGCCCTTTTGAAAGGAGACCGGCCATGACCGCAAAGACGAAGCAAGGGCAGCTTTTGCAGGCTGAAACGACATGGTTCCATGTGTTCCGCTCAATGATAGATAAGGGCGATGCCGCCAAAATGGGAGGAACGACATTCCTCGTTTACGCCGTCATCAAAGCCCATACGAACTGGAGCACCGGCAAATCTTTTCCGACAATTGAGACAATTATGGAGAAGGCCGGCATCGGCAAAGATACGGTGCTGCGGTCACTGAAAACGCTAGAGGATATGGACTATCTGCGGAAGGAAAAAGTAGGGAGAGTTAATGCCTACACCTTGCGCGAAAAGGTCTGTGTCGAAGATTCAGAAGGTAGGCCACAGGCTGTTGCGTTATGGGATTATCTGCCAAGCACTGTAAAAGCCGCACAGGCAGAGTTGAAGAACTTTGTCATGACGGGCGAGGCTACCGACTACAAGGTCATCCACATCGAGACGTTAAATCTCAATGTGCAGGTCGGCGATTATAATACACAATTCAACCTTGGGAACATCAAAGACCCGCAGCTTCGGGCGTTGGTCGAGCGGATGGAGTCGAAAAGGAAGGCCAAGCAATAGGTCGCATGGGTGCTACCTATTTGGTGCCGATATTTCACAGGTCGCATGAGAGCGACCCTTTCCAGGGGCATAGGTCGCATGGGCGCTACCTATGCCGCCCGCAAACCAAGGCGTGGCGCGGGTTCCTGGCCGCTCTAGATTCTTAAGAATAGATAAAAGAAAAAACAGCGCCCGCGCGCGCGCGTTGATCCCCACCGCCGATTCCGACCAGCCCGGCAACCAGCCGAGGCCCGATCCTGTCCATCCCGCCCATTCCGTCATCCCGACCAGCACGGCTTCCACATCGTCAACGACACGGAACAGCCGGCGCTTCGCGCCCTTCCCGTGAGGGTGAAAGGCATGATTCCGGCCTAGCAAGCCGATAACATTGCCGCACTACGTCAATGATTCTCCAAGAATAAAGCCATGATGCCCGGCGGCGTTTAGCCAGGTCGTCGGTCATGCCCAACGCTATACCCAACACAGTGGCCCGGATTTAGATCCCCCGCACGCAGGGGATCTAAATCCTCCTGTTGGGGCGCCGCTGTCTCCACCTTAACTTCCTGATTTGTTTTATGTTCTTGCTGTTGGTCATTTTTGACCAACTCCCGCCCGACCTTTTGGCGCAGCCGACCAGACCGGCTCCACCTCCAGGCGCATGGCCCTGACCGGCAAGGGTGTCGGGATTGCCGATCCCCTTGCCGATCCCCGACCCCGGGCAAAAGCCCCCTGCACGCAGGGGACTTTCACAGACCCGGCCCAGACCCGCCTAAACGCCCGCCTGGGCGCTTTTCCCGCAAAAGATGGCCGACGCCTTGGCCCAAACCGCAAAGCCGCCAGGATGGCGTTTTTTGGCCTCTGGGCTGGGTGGCTGAAAAAGTGGGTCGAAGTTACCCGCAAAATAAATTTGGGCTGGTGTTTTACGGCGTTTTGACGCCGAAGCGGGGAAACGGGAATGCCAACCCGGTTGACACCCCGCAAAACGCCCGGCAATCTAGCAACACTGGACAGGACGTCCACGCTGCCTGTGCGGAAAATCCCGCATGCAGCAAAACCAGGAAGGTACGCCATGACCCACGACAGCAACAACGCTGTTGATTTTTTCGGTGCAGCCCGCCGAGAACTCCCGCCCCTTTTCTCTCCGAAGCAAGCCGCCAAACTGCTGCCGGGACTTTGCGTCGCCGGGTCCATCAGGAACGCTATCCAGCAAGGCCGTGGCCCCGCGCATCAACGGTCTGGCCGGCGCATCGTCCTTGAGCGCGACAGCTTCCTGAAGTGGTTGCTCGAAAAGCCCAGCGCATAGACCGGCCAGCCCCAGCCCTCACAGAGAAAATACGCCGTACTGCATTGAAGCATTAAGGCGCTGTCCTCTGTGGTGGATTCCGCACAGCGACAGCGAAAAAATGGAGCGAAAAATGGAAGGTGCCAGAGACCACACCGAAGACGAAGCAACCGATCTGCGCGATATCCTCGAGCCGATGGATTATGCGCGTTTGGCCGCTGTGTTTTTCTACATCGAGGAAAAGCAGCATTTGGCCGTGACCGCAAAGTCCTTAAAAGAGCTTGCCGAAAATCTCGCCACTACAGTTGAGGGCATCGAGGACATTTTGAACCTGATGATGCGACGCGGCTATATCCGGCCGGCTTGCAGAGCAGGGAGCGTTTTGCTCGTTACGGAATCCCGCGCACGAAGAGGCGAGGATCTTTCCGATGGCGATACCGTCCATTAATTGTAAAAGGAAAAGCCCCCGAGGTGCAGAGTCTCGAGGGCTTTGTGGAATGAAGACAGGAAGTCAATTGGAGTGGGGAAACTGTACCCGCTCCAAGACACAGAGTCAAGGAGTGAAAACATGTTGAATGCCGAATCCAGCCCGGTTGTCGTTGCCACGGAAAAAGTTGTTGAGTCGTTGTCCGATA
>CALGYO010000237.1 GCA_937934715.1 uncultured Desulfovibrionaceae bacterium
TCGGGCAGGCCGTAGACCGCCTCGGGCAACAGGCCGGGATGGCGGTGGTCCAGGCCGTACCAGGCGGCGTAGACGTCCTTTTCGGCGAGCCTGAAATCCGCGCTGAAGTCCACCACCTTGAGCCCCGCCTCCAGAAGCTCGGCCGCGTAGTCCATGGCCGCGCCGTGGGGAACGGCCAGAAAGACCAGCTTGCAGGCCGAGGCCAGATCGGCCGCGTCGGGCGCGGTCACGGTCAGCTCGCCCAGGGGAAAGCCGCTCAAAAAGGGATAGAGGTCGCACAGCCGCTTGCCCGCTTCCGCGCGGGAAGTGGCCCGAACCAGCTCCAGGGAAGGATGCGCCGCCAAAAGCCGCGCCAGCTCCATGCCGCCGTAGCCCGTCACCCCCACCAATCCGACAGGAATCTTACCCATATGCCGCGCCCTTCGTCCGCCGCCATCCGCCCCGCTCCCGCAAGGACGGAACCGCCGGGGCGGACCGGAATGTATGATCTCACGCAAGCCCGCCGCCGGATGCGGCCGGGCGCGGGCCTACTCGCCTTTTTTGACGTAGGTCAGCCGCAGTTCGTACAGGAGGTTATTCAGCATGGAGGACTCTTCCGGGCTCAAATTGCCGCGCGTCTTGCAATCCAGCATGGCCAGGATATCGATGGTGTGCTTGGCGAGCGGCAGATTGACCGAAAAACCGCCGGTCTCCGGCTCCGGCGCCTCGCCCAGATGCACCATGGCCGAAGAGGCCAGGGACAGAAGAAAGGTGGTAAAGGAAACGGGAGGATAGCACGGTTCCCGGTCTTTGCGCTTTTCCCGGCAGCCGCAATCCTCTTCGGCCTTGGCCGCTTCCTTTTCGTGATGCTCGCTCATAGCCATCTCCTGTGTCGCCGCATGCGCGGCCATTCTCTCAAAGACGGCGTTCATGCTACACGAAACGCCCCGCGATTGCATCCGGTTTTTCCCGGTCCGAGCGGCCGTCGGCGGATGATTCGGCGAAAAACCGTCATGAAAACGGTACACAAGCGATCCGGCTTTATGTATCATGAAACCGTATGCGCTCCTCGCGGCGTCTCGCCTGCGCGAACGCCGCTTCCCATACGGCCCCAAGTCTCTAACGCGGGAGGAAAGCCCCCATGCACACCAAGATCGTGGCCACCCTCGGGCCCGCATCCATGAATTACGAAACCATGAAGGAAATGGCCCAGGCGGGAGTGCGCATCTTCCGGCTGAATTTCTCCCACGCCGACGCCGCCTACTTCGTTCCGGCCATCAAGATCATCCGCGACCTGGAAAACGAGCTCGGCGTGCCGCTGACGGCCATGGGCGATTTGTGCGGCCCGAAAATCCGTATCGGCGAAGTGACGGACTCTCCGCGCCAGGTGATAAAGGGCCAGACCCTGGTTCTGGGTCTCCCCGACGAGCGCCCGGCCAAGGAAAACGAGATCTTCATCAGCCTGGACATTCCGGCGCTGCTGGCTGGTCTGGACGTGGGCATGCCTGTGAATCTGAGCGACGGGCTCCTGCAGTTCAAGGTGAGCAGCGTACTCAAAAAGGACAGGCTCTTCACCCTGGAAGCGCAAAACGCGGGCATCCTCACCTCCCACAAGGGCATCGCCTTCCCGGGCAAGGTCCACCCCATGCCCGCGCTCACCGAAAAGGACATCAAGGACCTGCACGAGGGCATCGACGTGGGCATCGACGCCGTGGCCCTGTCCTTCGTCCAGGGCCCGGAAGACGTGGCCCACATCAAGGACGAAATCAAAAAGCACGGGGTCTGGATCCCGGTGGTGTCCAAGCTCGAGCGCAAAAACGCGGTGGAGCGGCTGGACGAGATACTGGCGCTCACCGACGTGGTCATGGTGGCGCGCGGCGACCTCGGTCTCGAATGCCCCATTCCCGAGCTGCCCGTCATCCAGAAGCGCATCCTGCGGGCCTGCCGCCATGCCCAGAAACCGGCCATCGTGGCCACGCAGATGCTTCTTTCCATGGTGAAAAACCCCATCCCCACCCGGGCGGAAAGCACGGACGTGGCCAACGCCGTGCTGGACGGAGCGGATTGCGTCATGCTCTCCGAGGAAACGGCCATCGGCGACTACCCGGTGGAGACCGTACGGGTGATGAAGGAAATCTGCGACAACGCCATCGACTACTACCTGGAGCGCATCCAGGGCCCGTACGCGCCGAAAAAGGAAAAAAACCCCGCCAAATACCTGGCCTACGCCGCCTGTCTTCTGGCGGAGAACACCGAAAGCCCGGCGCTCATCGCCCACACCGTGTCCGGCAGCTCGGCCAGACTGCTGTCCTCCCGGCGCCCCGAGCAGCCCATCTACGCCCTGACGCCCGACACCCGCGTCCTGCGCGCCCTGAACTTCGCCTGGGGCGTGAAGCCCCGGCTCAACGAACAGGGCGAGAAGAACCACATGGAAGCCGTGGAGGACTACCTGGAAGCCAGTGCGGACTTCAAGAAGGGCGACACGCTGGTCATCACCGCCGGACGGCCCACCCCGGGCAATCCCGCCCCCGGCACCAACGAGATCAAGATCTTCAACAAATAACGCGCATGGCGGCGCGGCCGCCTTTTTGAACCGTCCCCCTGTTTCCCGGCCGGGAAACAGGGGGACGTCATGCGGCCGTCCCGCCCGCCGCCGGAGTTTCCATGCCACAGGCCCCGTCCGTTTCCGCCTTGACCCGTCTCGCCCCAGCCGAGATCGAAAGACGCTCCTTCGAGATCATCGACGCCGAAGTTCCCGAGCCCAGGCCCTACAAGGGCGCCCAGTGGGAGATCGTCAGGCGGCTCATCCACACCACGGCGGATTTCGAGCTGCTCTCCCTGGTACGGTTCCATCCCAAAGCCGTGGAGGCCGGGCTGAACGCCCTGCGTTCGGGCTGCCACATCGTCACGGACACGCAGATGGCCAAAAAAGGCATCCCCTACCGCCGCCTCGATCCTTTGGGCTGCGTGAGCGCGTGTTTCATGAACGACCCCGAGGCCGCGGCCCGGGCCAACCGGGAGAACATCACCCGGGCGTTGGCCGCCATGGACAAGGCCGCCGGGATCGAGGGGCCGGTCATCCACGTCATCGGCAACGCGCCCACCGCGCTGTTGCGCCTGCTGGAACTGGTCGAACGCGGCCGCGTCGCCCCGGAGCTCATCGTGGGCATGCCCGTGGGTTTCGTGAATGCGGCGGAATCCAAGGCCCTGCTCATGGCCCAGACCGAAATTCCCTACATCGCCATCGAGGGCCGCAAGGGCGGTTCGGCCCTGGCCGCCGCCACGGTCAACGCCCTGGCGGAAATCGCCCTGCGCGGCGGCGCCTGACCGCCTCCTTTTCCCCCATCGCGAGAACGCCGGGCGCGGCCGGACGCTTGCGGGCGGCCCGGCCGGCCCCGGAATGCGCATCCCCGCGTCCGGCTCGTTTCGCCAGGCGAGGCCGTGACGCTCAAGCGGCCCCGGCCGGCGCGCCCGCCCGGCCCCGGAGCACGACCATGGTCTCCTTGCCCCCGCACACGTCGAGCCGTTCCACGATCTCGTCCCGCAACGGCGCAAGCGCCGCGCCCAGGGATTCGGGATCGTAGCGGAACACGTGGTTTCCCCGGCCGGGATCGGCGAAAAAGCCCATCATGCGCGCAAGGATGGGACGTTTGGGATTGATGAGATTGTGGACCGGCTCGCTGATGATGACGGTCTTTCTGGCCGCCGCCTGGAGCTTGCGGATGACGGCCTCGGTCCTGGGATGAAAGTGACACAGGGCTGCGAACATGACCACGTGGTCCGCCTCGGGAATGGCCTCGTCCCAGAGGTCGAACTTCCGGAACCGCTCCCGGTCCGAGACGTCAGGCTCCGGCGGATTGAGGTCCAGCCCCAGATAGCGCGCGCCCGTCCCCTTGAGGCGCTGCGTCCACAACAGTCCTTCCCCGCAACAAACGTCCGCCACGCTGGCGCCGGGCTCGATCCTGGCGGCGGCCTCCCGGTAGCGCTCCTCCAGGCCCTTGCCGTAAAGGGCCTTCATGAGCAGGGAATACGCCTTCTTGTTGCGGTAGAAGAACCCGGGACGGCGCTTTTTGACGATGAGCAGCTCTTCCCGGCGTTTTCCGGCAAAGGTCCGCAGGCAGCGCAGATAGTCGCGCACGTCCCGCACGATGCGCACGGTGGAGCGCTTGACCGGGTTTTTCATGAACAGTCCCGGGATTTCCACGACCCGCCGGCCGCGCATCATGCTGAGCGCCGTAATCTCGGTGTCCCAGAACCAGCCGTCGTGTTCGCACTCCTCGAGAACCGGCCGCATGGAGGACATGAGGAAAAACTTGTAGCCGGTTTCGCTGTCAAGCGGCGGGATGCCCAGGGTCTTTTCCACCATGGCCGCGTACCCCCTGCTCAGGACCACGCGCAGCAAGGCCTGGGGACGCAGGCTTATCTTGTAGCAGCGTCTGACCATGGCCATATCCGCCTCTCCCCGGTCCAGCAGGCTCAACAGATGCGGAATATAGCTTTCCGCGATCTCCAGATCCACGTCCAGAAAACCGGCCATGCGCCCCTGCGCCAGACGCAGCCCCTCGCGCACGGTCGCGCCGCGTCCCATGCGCCGCTCATGAAAGACGGTCCGGCAGGGGACGCCCCGTTCACGGGCCATATCGGCCAGGCGGGCGATGGTTTCCCGGGTGGCGTCCTCGCTGACCTCGTCGATAAGAATCAATTCGTAGGAAAACCGCGTGGCCGCCATGATGCGCATGATGGCCTCCACATTGCCGTACAGGTGCGGTTCCTCGTTCAGGCAGGGAATGATGATGGACGCGTCCATGGAAGCTCCTTTTTCACCCCGTGTCCTGGGGCGCGACATGATCGGCGAAGGAAAAACGAATGTCCTGCGGGCGGCTCATCGGTCAGCCCGCGCCTGGTTCGAAGCGGATGGCCGACGCGCCCAGCAGGCGCTTCGGGCCGAAACGGCCGGGACCGGCCGGGATGGGCGGGTCCGTAACCGCCCGCAACAAAATCCGGTTCACGCCCTTACGCGCTTCAAAGGCGAGGGCGACGTCGCCCCGCGAGACCGGGACGGCGCGTTGGGGGCCGCCGTTGACGCTCATCGTCAACCGGGTCCGGACGCCGCCATGCGGATCCGGTCCCTGAACGATGCGCGCCCGCATCACGGCCGCCCCGGCAAAGGAGGAATAAGCCTCCAGGATGAGCGGCGCCTCGCCCAGCCAGTTCCAGGACACCCCCCCGAGGAAAAGCCCGCCGTAGGCGCCGTGCGCCCGGCGCATCACCATCCAGTCCTTTGGAAGCGTCCACAGCAGAAAGGGGCTGCAAATGAGCGACGGCGTACGCGCCGGGAAAAGCCAGGGCTCGTCGGACAGAAGAAAGGACGCCCCCGCCAGTTCCTCCTCCCCGTCGCCCGGGGCCGCGGGATGGAAATAGGGATGGTCCTCCCCGGCCAAGAGCAGTTTCGCGTCCCGCAGGGCGTACAAGGCCCAGGGGATGTGGCGCGGGTCCCGCAGGACCGCCGCGATGGTCTTGCCTTGGGCGAGCCCGGCGGCTTTTCCCAGGGGAGCCAGTTCGCGCTGGGTCATGGGATAGCGGTCCCGGTTCAGGGTCATGGAGACGTTAAGCGCGGCCGTACAGGCGAAAAGGAGCGTCAAAAGGCCGGGCGCGGCGGCCAGGATGACGCGCATGCGGCCCGGACGGCTCCTTGCCGCCTGGCCGCCGGAATCGGGCGCTTCAGCCTCTCCGGCCCTGGAGGAAACGGGATCCAGGCTCCACATTCCGTGGACCACCAGGGCGGCCGTCAGAAACCAGGCCAGGACGATGAGCTTGGACGCCCCATAATCATAGGAGAAATAAAACAGCATCACGGCCTGGCATCCCGCCAAAAGGACCAGGGCCGCAAGATCGGCCCGGCGTTTTTCGCGCCACATGCGCTCGACGCCCATGACCGCAAGTCCCAGGGCCAGGGCCGAGGCCAGCGTTCCCCAAAACCCGCCCGCCCCGGCCATGACGGGATCATGCGCCATGAGGGGGGGCTCGAAGCCGAAATAGGCGGGAATGAAGGACCAGGGAACGAGCAGGCCGGGATAATACCCCAGGCCCGGCCGGACCTGGGCGGCGCCGAAGGCGTCCCCGGTCTGGAAGTCCGCCAGCGCCCAAAGCGGTCTGATCGCGGGCAGGATCAGGAGCAAGGCGGCCAGGGCGGCAGGCCAAACGATCCGGGCGATCCGGGCGATCCGGGCCGGACACGGCCGCTCCCCGGCCGCCAACCGGTCCGTCACGAGGAAGCTCAAGGCGCAACCGGTCATGAACGGGACGTATTCCGGAAAGATATAGAGACCCGCCGCCAGAAGCGTTCCGGCCATGACGCTTTCCCGGCGCCCGGGCTCCCATGGCCGTCCGTCCCCGGATGGCCCCGGCGAGCGCAAGAGCCCCAGAAGGACCGGGAGCAGGCCCAGCGCCAAGAGGTTGTCGAAATTGTTGGCGATGACCAGGTTGATGACCCATCCGGAAACCGTGACCAGGACGGCGTAGGCGGCGTAGAAGCGCCATCTGGTCCAGAACCTGGCGGACAGGACGAAAAAGAGCGAGGCGGCGGAAAAAACGAAGCAGCTCCAGGCCAAGAACAGCCCGCAGGCCCTGGAAACGTCGCCCGCTTCGCCGCCGAGCGGTGAAAAAAAGCCCAGGAGAGCCGCCCCGGCGTACCGGAACGGATACAGTCCGGCGAACCGGTACAGGGGGGATAACGCGTCCGCCGTCCCGGGATCGCGCCACAGGCTCGCGCCCTTGGCCACGTAATACCAGCGGTCCCAGAACCAGCTTCCCGGGAAGAGGTCGAGGCCGTTGAGGAAATACGGAGCCAGCAGGATCATGGGGCAGGCGATCGCCAGAACGGCAAGCGCGGCCTCGCGCGGCGCCAGGAGCAATACGCGGCGCAAGCGGGGCAGCCCCGCAAGCGCCAGGACCACGGAAACGGGCCAGAGGATGGGGGTCATGGCGCGGACTTCAAGCCCAAAGGAGGCGCCCGCGCACAGGCTGATCGTCCAGAAGGCCGCCGTCAGCGCGGGAGCGAGAAACAGCTCCCCTATCCCGGCGCCGCGCCCACGAAACAACCGGGAGAGGGAGAGTCCCAAGCCCAGACTGACGAGGCACAGAAACAAATATGCGATCATAGGCAAAGGGCCGTTTCGAAACGGCGCCGGTATGAACCGGAAAACGGCATATCCGCCTCGTCCATCGCCCCAAGAACGGTAACATGGCTGACGCTTTTCGCGCTGAAGCGCGAAGGCGCATCAAAAACGGATTGTATTGTCCGGCTCCTAGCTGAAACAGGCAATGATCACGTTTAGAGCGTATGATCAAAAGACGTAAGAATGATGCAACATTTCGCTCTCTCCATACTATTTCCAGGAACCGGAGACAATGGAATCGTTCTCTGGCGTCATTACGTTTACCGTATTACACGCCCGATATATTCATCTGGAATAGTATGTTTTTTTGGATAAGCTGAGCCGCCTTGGCTGTCAAGGGCAATGAGTTAGGCCATCATCCCGGCCACTTACAGTAACAGTTTCCGTGAAACAGAGCCTTCTCTTCCGGCTGGGCGACGGCGAGAGGCCTGCGTTCCAGGGTGCGGCCGGAGTTCTGGCAAAGGGGAACGGGCCATGCTAGGAAGCCGTTCCAGGAGGCGAGCATGAAAAGCGCTGATCCCCGCATCATTTATTTGATCGGCCCCAGGGCCTCGGGCAAGACCACCCTGGGAAAGCTGTTGGCCGAACGGCTGTCGCGTCCGTTCGTCGATCTGGACGACGTGTTTCGCGAGACGCGCGGGGAGAGCATCGCCGCCCTGGTGGAGCGCGAGGGCTGGGAGAAGTTTCGCGAGGTCGAGTCGGAGATATTGGCGCAAACGGCGGCGGTTCCGGGCCAGGTCGTGGCCACGGGCGGCGGGGTGATTTTAAGCGAGGCCAACCGCAAGGTCCTGGCCAAGGGGCTGGCGATCTATCTGCAGGCGGATCCCAAGCGGCTGGCCGAGCGGCTTTTGGCGGACGCCAAGCCCGAGCAGCGCCCCAAGCTCACGGCGATGGGATTCGCGGAAGAGGTGGCGGCCACCCTGCGCGAGCGCGAACATCTCTACCTGCAAAGCGCCCAGGCCGTCCTGCCCGAGGCCCCCGTCGAGGAGCTGCTGGAAAAGGCGCTCAAAGCGGTGGCGGTGTTGTAGGCGGCCGGATATTTTCCTCCGCCAACGCGCTGGAGATCGTCTTCTTTCTCGAGATGCTTGCCATCCGGGATACAAACGGCCTTGCCCCTCCTTACGCGGCCGCCATTGTTTGACCGCTCAATGTTCTTGCGTTGCGCGTTACCCGCGCCTGCCGGGGAACGCAGGCGTTCGCGCGGGGCTTGACCAGCGCTGAGACAATCCCTTGGAACCGCTGACGATACGGTCAAGAACAACGCCGGCCCCCCTCTCGGAGAACCGGCGTTCTTTGCTTCGCTTTTTTCCCGTAAAGCTCACGGAACCGGACAAACCACCTTCTCGTCGCCGAGCATGGGGGAGACGCTGTGCTGGCCGGTGGACTCCAGCACCGCCCGCCAGTAGTCCGAGGCGATATTGAGCTTCTTGCGCTTTCTCGTCACCAAGTCGAACGGCAGGTGCACGTAGCGCCCGAACAGCTTGCTCACCACCATGCCCGTCTTGCCCGCCATGGCCGCATGCGCCGCGTGCTGGCCCAGAAAGCCGCAATACACCCGGTCGTTGGCGTTGGCCGGCACCGAACGGATGATGTAGCTCGGGTCGATGTATTTGAGGGTGAGCGGAATCTCCCGCTCCTTGAAATGCTTCTCGATCTCGGACACGAGCAGCTCGGCCACGTCCCCGAGCACCGGATTGCCCGAGGCGTCGGTCTTGCCCGACTGGGCCAGCAGATGCTGCCCCGCCCCCTCGGCCGCCACGATCACCGCGTGCCCGCGCGATTTCAGCCGCTTCTCAAGAGAAGGAATGAGCCCCCGCTCGCCGTACAGCTCGAACGGATACTCCGGCACCAGCACGTAGTTGACCTCCTTGAGGGCCAAAGTGGACTGGGCGGCGATGAACCCGGACTCCCGGCCCATGACCTTGACCAGCCCCACCCCGTTGAGCGCCGCCAACGCCTCGGTGTGGGCGCAGCGAATAGCTTCGGTGGCCTTCTCCACGGCCGTGTCGAAGCCGAAGGACTGGGTCACGAAATTGATGTCGTTGTCGATGGTCTTGGGCACGCCGATGACCGAAATCTTTTCCCCGCGCTTTTTGACCTCGTTCTGGATGACCCGGGCGGCCTTCATGGTGCCGTCGCCGCCGATGATGAACAGCACGCTCACGTTGAGCCGCTCCAGCGCGTCCACGATCTCCACGGGCTCCTGATGGCCCCGGCTGGAGCCGAGCACCGTGCCGCCGAACTCGTGGATGTCCGACACCGTCTTCGGCGTCAGCTCCACGGGCTCGTAGCCGTAGGAGGGAATGAACCCCTGCAGGCCGAAACGTATGCCGATGGTCTTGGCCACCCGGTAATTGTGGCTGAGTTCCATGACGATGGCCCGGATCACGTCGTTGATGCCCGGACACAGGCCGCCGCAGGTGACGATGGCGCATTTGACCTTGGACGAGTCGAAATAGATTTTCCCGCGCGGACCGGCGACCTCGAACTCGGCCACGCAGGAGCCGGAAATGTCGTCGATGTCCTCGTTGGTCAACTCCACCCGGACCCGCTTGTCGTCGGGGATGAAGCGGCAGTAGTCCAGCGGGGAGGGGATCTTGGCCGGGCCGAGGGTGGCGATGGAGGGGTCCACCGTGGTCATGGGACAGGCGATTTCGGACATGGGGCGTCTCCAGGGCTCGGCCGCGCGCGGCGGCGTTGTCGCGTTTCCCTGGCGATACCAACTCTTGCCTCTCCAAGCAACATGGCCCGGCGGCGCCCCATGCCGGAAATAAAACGCCTTTGGCCCTTGACCCGTCTACGGCTTCATAGCGCAAACCCGGGCCTTCACCACAACCCATTTCGCCAAAGGAGAAGGTCATGAACGTTCAAAACGCCGCCGACCCCGCCAAACGCGCGGTCATTGCCGCAACCATGAAGCTTTGCGCCCCGCCGGAAAAGGTCTTTCCGCTGTTGTGCCCGGTCCTGGAATACGACTGGATCGATGGCTGGGACTGCGATCTCGTCTTCACCCAAAGCGGGGTCGCGGAACAGGACTGCGTCTTCGTCACCCATTTTCCGGGCGAAGAGGGCGAGGTCTGGAGCGTGAACCGCTACGAGCCCCATGGCCGCATCGAATTCACCCGGTTCCTGCCCGGAAAGCGCGTCATGCGCTACGTCATCACCGTGGAGGACGACGGCGCGGGCGGATCGAATCTGGTCTGGACCAAGATCATGACCGGGCTTTCCTCCGGCGCCCTGGCCGGACTGGAATCCACGGCGCCCGAACAGCACGCCGCCATGGTCGAACGCCTTAAGCGCATGCTCGGCCACTATCTGGAAACCGGCAAGATGCTTCCCCGCGAAGCCCTTCACGGCTAGAATCCCCTGAATCCCGCCCGGGGCCCCCTCACGCCGGGGGGCTCCCGGAAAACCACGCGGAGGATGGCCCATGCAATACACGGTCAGCGCCCTGGCCAAACGCTTCGGCCTGTCGCGCAGCGCGCTTTTGTACTACGACTCCATCGGCCTGCTGAAGCCGCGCGAACGCGCCCCAGGGGAATACCGCAGCTACGGCGAGGAGGAGGCCGAAACCCTGGCCCGCATCCTCCTCTACCGTCAGGCAGGGCTGTCCCTGGACGACATAAAAAAAGCCCTGGACGGCCCGGACTCGGCCCTGTGCGACCGCCTGGCCCGGCGTCTGGACGAGCTCAACCGGGACATGGCCGGAATCCGCGAACAGCAGCGCCTGATCGTGGGCCTGCTCGCCCGGCGCGGCGCCATGCGCCAGGCCGAGGAGCGCGTGGGATACATGAACCGGGAACTGTGGACCGGCCTGCTCGCCCAGGCCGGCTTCGGATGTGTGGAACAGATGCGCTGGCACATGGCCTTCGAGCGGCACAGTCCGGAAAAACACGCGCAGTTTCTGGAATTTCTCTGCATCCCCGAAGAGGACGCCGCCCGCATCCGGGCCTTCACGGAGGAGGATCTCGCGGCAATGGCCGAAACGCTTCGCGAAACCGGAAAAATACGCGCCCCGGAAAAGGAGTGATCCTCCCCGGGGCGCCGGAAATTTGGACGGCGACGCCGCGCTCGCATGGCATCCCTTAAAAACGCCACCGTATTGTTTCGAATAAAACCGAGTATGCGAGCGTTACCCTCAAAAAAACAGACTCTTCTTCGAGAACGCGACGCTACCGCCAGCGGATGATCACCCTGGCCTCGCTCTCCATGGCCGTGATCACGGCCCGGCGGGCTCCGGCCAGTTCCAGACGCCCGCCCTCGCCCAGAGCGTAGTCCTGGACCGAGCCCCGGGCGGTCACCCAGACCCGGCCCTTTTTCACGTCGATGCGGCAACGTCCATCCGCCGTGAAGCTCATGGTCTTGCCCGGCCCCAGGTTCACGGCCAGGGCGGCCGGCCTGCTGAAAATCCTGGCCAGGAAACGCGTCGCGGCCTCGGCGGCCTTCCTGGCCGGGGCCGATTGCGAAGCCCGTTCGAAAAACAGATCCAAAAGCCCCTGCCTGCGATTTCCAAGGCGAAGATCCTCCGCCGCGCGATCCACGAACATGACCATCCCTCCATTTCCCTGTTGCATGCCCCGTTCAGATGACGCTTTCCTTGAACCACGAAATCTGTTATCGGAACAGACACAGTTTTTTTAAAAAACGAACATAACAGTCCGGACAGACGGCCGGATACGGGAAGCGCCCATGCCCAGCGAAAGCCTCGCCGCCCAACAGGGAGAGCTGTTCCGCTACGAAGCGGTGGAAAAACGCATCCTGGCCCTCATCGACTCCGGGGAGCTCGGCCCCGGGGACAAGATCCCCTCCCTGCGGGGCATGGGCGCCAAGCTGGGGCTCAGCGTCTCCACCGTGAACCAGGCCTACATGGAGCTGGAGCGCCTGGGGGTGATCGAGGCCCGGCCCAAGTCCGGCTTTTTCGTACGCGCCGCGCGAAAGCGCCCCCCCGCGCCCGAACCGCCCAGGCGCCGGGAATGCGCCCCCCGGGCCGTGACCAGAAGCGGCCTGATCCTTCAGGTGCTCAACGAGTTCGCCGGGTACGACCACCTGCCCTTGGGCGCGGCCCGCACCAGCTCGGACCTTCTGCCGGTGAAGGCCTTGAGCCGGATCATGACCCGGGTGATGGCGGAGCGAGGCTGGCAGGCCACCTCCTACGGCGACGTGGTCGGGGACCAGGGACTGCGCCGCCAGATCGCCCTGCGCATGGCGGACCTCGGCATCGAGGCCTCCCCGGAGCGCATGATCGTGACGGCCGGGGCCATGGAGGCGCTTTTCGTGGCGCTTCGCTCGGTGACGCGTCCGGGAGACAACGTCATCATCGCTTCGCCTTCCTATTATTGCTTTCTCCAGCTTCTGGAGAACATGGGGCTACGCGCCCTGGAGCTGGATTCACGGCCGGACCGGGGCATCGACCCGGACGAGCTGGAGCGGGTGGCGGCGCGCTACAACGTGGCGGCCTGCATCCTGGCCCCAAATTTCAACAACCCCGACGGCGCCCTGATCCCGGATGCGAACAAGGAAAAGATCGTGGGGATTCTGGCGAAAAGCGGAACGCCGCTCATCGAGGACGACGTGTACGGGGACGTGTATTTCGGAAAGCGCAGGCCGCTGACATGCAAGAGCTTCGACCGCAAGGGGCTGGTGCTGTACTGCTCGTCCTTTTCCAAGGTGCTGTGTCCGGGCTACCGGGTGGGCTGGATGCTGCCCGGGGCGTTTTTCGACAAGGCCTTCGAGATGAAGGCCACAACCAGCGTGTCCTCGGCCGGGCCGAGCCAGATGACCGTGGCCGAATACCTGGGCATGGGCGGTTTCGACCGGCACCTTCGGGGGTTGCGCGCGGCCATGGCCCGCCAGGCCCGGATCATGGAGTCCCGCGTTCTGCGCTATTTTCCGGAGGGCGTGGGCGTGACCCGGCCCGAGGGCGGCGCGGTCCTGTGGGTGCGGCTGCCGGGCGGCGTGGACGCCAGCCGGTTCTATTACGCGGCCAGGGAAGCGGGCATCGCCGTGGCTCCGGGAAACATCTTCTCCACCTGCGACAAATACGGCGACTGCGTGCGCTTGAGCCACGGCTCGCCCTGGAACGACGCATTGGAGGACGGCATGCGCGTTCTCGGGGAGATCGCCGCCCGTCTGGCCGAGGAAGGCCCGGCCGCCAGGGCCGTTTGAGCGACGGGATTTCCTGTTGGTTTTTGCCAGCCTTTTTGATAGCGTCGCCCCGTCAGGGAGCGGATCCGGAATAACCTCGCGGCGAGCCGGTAAAAGGATGTTTCATGGGCGTGTTCATCTTCAACGAGGCGGAGCGGACCGTCGTCATCCAGCTGGAGGGCGAAGTGGTTCTGGAGACGCTGCACGATTTGCGCCGCGACCTGGACGCCTTTCTCGGCGCCAATGAGCATAAAAACATCGATATCGACATGTCCCGGGTCGTCTTCATGGACAGTTCGGGCATCGGATTTCTCATCGGGCTGCAAAAAAACGCGGTCCAGCATGGAAAAAAGCTCAGACTCCTTTCTCCGGCTCCGGCCATTTTCAAACTCTTGTCCATGCTCAAACTCAACGAATATTTTGACGTCGTCGCCGCGTAACGGCGTCCGGACAACCGCCCCGCCTCGTTCGCTTCCTTCGTGGAGCCGCGTCGCGCGGCCTGGTCCTTCCCGGAGGCGAACATGACCTCGCGCGTATCCGCGTTTTTGAAGCACGCCGGCCCCGGGCCGTCCATGCGCATCCTGCTGGTGGACGACTCCGAAACGTTTCGGGCCTACCTGCAAAGCCTCCTGTGCGGCGCGGGCTACGCCTCCCCCATCATGGCGGAATCGGCCGAACGCTCCCTGGAATATCTGGACAAGACCTGCCAGTGCGGCGGCGAGAACCTGCCGGATCTCATTCTCATGGACCTGCGCATGCCGAACATGGACGGCATCGAGGCCATCCGGCTCATCAAGGCCGATCCCCGGCTCATGGACATCCCGGTGATCGTGGTCACGGTGAGCGACCAGGACCAGAGCCTGGAGGAGGCCTTCGAGGCCGGGGCGGCGGACTTCATCACCAAACCCGTGCGCAAGCTGGAACTGCTCTCCCGGGTGGCGGCGGCCCTTCGCCTCAAGCTCGAGACCGACGAACGCAAGGCCAGGGAGTGGGAGCTTTTACGGGAAAAGGAATTCGTCTCCGTCATCCTGGAAAACTCCTACGACGGCATCGCCGTGGCCGACAGGGACGGGCGGTTCACCTTCATTAGCCCGGGCATGGAGCGCATCTTCGGCTATCCGGCCGAGTCCTACGCCACCATATACGAGTGGATGGACCTGGTCTTCACCCACAATCCGCCGGACAAGGCCGTGGTGGCCGGATGGCTGACCAGGGGCAAGTCCGGCCTCGAATGGCTGGAGATCCTGCCGTTCACCCCGAAGGACCGCCAGCAGCGCTGGTGCCGCATCCATTTCTCCTACATGCCCAACAACAATCTCGTCCTCAACATCCAGGACGTGACGGTGTTCGAGAAGCAGAAGCTTGAACTGATCAGGCGCCAGAACCGGCACCTGCAGGACCTGGAAGCCGCGGCGGAAATCCAGCAGAGCCTGCTGCCCCGGCGTTTCGGCATGAGCGACAGCTTCAAGTTCGCCTGGGAATTCCATCCCTGCGGCAGCATCGGCGGCGACATCTTCAACGTCTTTCCCCTGGGCCCCCGGCACATCGGCATGTACATGCTGGACGTGAGCGGCCACGGGGTGGCCTCCTCGCTGGTGGCGCTGTCCGTCTACAATTTCATGCACTACCAGCGCAGCACCCTGGTGGACAGAAGCGCCGGCGGCAT
>CALGYO010000238.1 GCA_937934715.1 uncultured Desulfovibrionaceae bacterium
AGGGAACCTTCTTCCTTAAAGAAGGTTCCCTCTCTCCCCCAACGCCGGAGGCGCCTCTTGGGTTATTCGTAATGATCTTCTCGGGTGATGACCAGCATGGCGTTGACGTTGCGTTGAAATTCGTACTCCACCTGTTCTACGCGGCAGGAGAGGCCGCGCGTTTCGAGGCGTTCCAGGACCGGTTTCAGGAGTCGCGAGGGGTCGCCTTGCATGTCGGCCAGGGGGAAGACGCGGACCTCGGGCGCGGTCCTGGTCAGTTCCGTCAGGGCCGCTACGTGAAAGTCCAGGCCGAAGGCGTACTCGTACAGGAAGAGAAAATGCGAGCACAGACAAAGATCGAAGGCGTCCCCGGGAAAGGGCAGGTCCGGCAGGCTGGCGGCCACGTAGCGGCCCTGGCGCGCGCCTTCGGGGAAATCCGCCAGGAATTCCCGCATGGCCGTCATGCGCCGTTCGGCCAGGGCGTCCAGGTCCGGGATCTCGTCCCAAACGAACCGGCGCGCGTTTCGCCGGGTCTGTTCCATCACGTCGTCGAAGCATTCCGCGATGCGCGCCCCGATGGCGGGGGCGGAGTGGGCGTAGACCGGGTCGCAGGAGACGGCGCGAAGTCCCCGGGCCCGCATGCCCGCGTTGAAGGCGGCCGGTCCGTCGCCGCAGCCGAGGATGCGTCCTTCGAGATCCTCGCTCGTCAGGGAGAACATGCGGCGGTATTCGTCGAAGGAGCGTCCCCAGGGGACGGCGTCGCGAAGCAGAATGGCCATGGGGCCTCCTTGGGGGAGCGGAGGGAACGGCGCGCGGCGCGCGGCGGATCCGCGCGCCGCCCCGGTTTCAGCGGCTATGCCGCCCGGTTTCAGCGGCTATGCCGCCCGGTTTCAGCGGCTATGCCGCCCGGTCTTTGCGGCTATGCCGCCCCGGTCACTGCGGCCAAGCCGTCTCGGTCTTTACGGCTATGCCGCCCGGTCTTAGCGGTTAAGCCGCCCGGTCAAAAAAACGTCGAGCCGGTTGGCGAAGGCTTCCTTGTCGCGGTTGCGAAGGGGCGGCGGGCCGCCGGTGACCACGCCTCCGCTTCGCAGGTCGTAGAGCAGGTTGCGCATGGCCAGCCGTCCCTGGATGTTGTCCTTGTCGAAGGTTTCGCCTCTGGGGCTTATGACGTGGGCGTCCTTTTCGATGAGCCGGGCGGCCAGCGGGATGTCCGCCGTGATGACCAGATCGCCGGGTTCGGCCAGCTTGACGATGGCCTCGTCAACCACGTCGAAGCCCCGGTCCGTCCGGATGGCCTTGATGAGCGGCGAATCCGGGACGCGCAGGGATTTGTTGGCCACAAGGGTCAGCGGAAGCGAAAGACGCAGGGCGGCGCGGAAGAGGATTTCCTTGATGGGGTTCGGCAGCGCGTCGGCGTCGGCGTATATGTGCATGGGTTTTCCTGGGCGGCGAAACGTTGCGCTGTTGGGAGATCCTGGCGCGCCAGGGCGGTGACGGCCGAAGCCGTTCGCGCCCCAGGGGCGGCGGGAGCGGCCGTCTTCCCGCCGCTTATTTTGTAAAGCGTTGTTCCCGCTCCCGGATTTCCTCGCCGCCGATGAAGCGGAAGAATTCGTCGAAATCCATCATGGTTTCGGGCGAGGCGAAGCCTTCGGTCGTGCCGCGCGCTTTGAGATGCCCGGCCCAGCGTTGCATGATCCTGGCCGTGGCGAAGACCGAGGCGCAGGGATAGGCCGCCACGGCGTAGCCCGCCGCCTCCAGTTCCTTTGCGCTCAAAAAGGGCGTGCGGCCGCCCTCGATCATGTTGGCCATGCTGGGCGCGTTCACCGAGGCGTTCACCTTCTTCATGTCATCCACCGTGCGCACCGCTTCCACGAAGACCATGTCCGCCCCGGCTTCGGCGTAGAGCCGGGCCCGGCGAATGGCCTCATCGAGGCCGTGCTGGGCGGCCGCGTCCGTGCGGGCCATGATCACGAAATCCGGATCCCGCCGGGCCCACAGGGCCGCCTTGAGCTTGGGCAGGTATTCCTGGGCGGAAACCACGCTTTTGCCTTCCATGTGGCCGCAGCGCTTGGGGAAGGTCTGGTCCTCGATGAAAAGCGCCGCCGCGCCCATGTCCTCGGCCTGGCGCACCGTGCGGATGACGTTATTCACGTCCCCGAAGCCGGTGTCGACGTCGATCATGACCGGAATCTCCACCCTGGCGATGATCCCGGCGTAGTGGTTGAGCATCTCCGTCGAGCTCATGAGTCCGAAGTCCGGCAGGCCCAGCGCGCTGGCCGAAGAGCCGAAGCCCGCCGCGCACATGGCCGAGAACCCGGCCTGTTCGATGGCCAGGGCGCTTATGCCGTCGTGGGCGGCGGGCATCATGAGCAGTTCCGGGGCGTTTACGAGCGATCTGAAACGGGTCGTCTTTTTCATCCAAGCTCCTCGTTGTCCGGCGCGGCCGCCCGGCCGGGCGGCGGTTCATCAAAAAGCAAACCCCAGGCGCCGTCAAGGCCGCCGGGCTGGCCGCGCCTGGCCGAGTTGTCACGCTTTTTGGGGCGTTCGTGATAAAGTAAAAAAAATTATGTGGTTAGCCAACAATATGTTACGAAACGCCAAAGCCGGGCGCCGTGAGCGTCCGCGTCCGCGCGGGCTTTCCGGTCTGGCTGTATTTTCGAAAAGCGAAGGAGGACGGCATGGCGGCGTTTGTTCTGGTGCATGGGGCGTTTCAGGGCGGCTGGGTCTGGAAGGACGTGGCGAAAGGGCTGCGCGCGGCCGGACACGAGGCGCATGCGCCCACGCTCACGGGCTGCGGCTACCTGGAGCACGGCATGGTCCAGGGCATGGATCTCAACGCCTACGTTCAGGACGTCCTGCGCTACATCGAGGACGAGGAGCTGGAAGACGCCATCCTGGTCGCCCACAGTTATTCCGGCATGGTCTGCGGCGCGGTCCTCATGGCCCTGCCCGAGGACAAGCGGCGGCTCATTTCCGTGGACGCGGCCATCCCGGATTCGGACAAATGTTTCGCCGGTCTCGCCGGAGAGCCCTTCCGCCAGATGCTGGAAAAATTCAGGCTGGACTCCTGGCGCATCAAACCCTGGGGCCTGCCGGTCTTCGGCGTGGAGGGCGAAAAGGCCGAGTGGTTCGAAAACCGCCTGCGGCCCTTCCCCAGGGAGGCCTTCGAGCGGCCCTTCCCCGGCGCCTTCCGCCCGGCCTCCATCCGGGCCGTGCATATTTCCTGCAAGGACACGGCCGCGCCGTTCATCCGCAAGATGGCCGACAAGGCCGTAAGCGCGGGCTGGCCGCTTCTCACCATGGACGGCGGCCATTGCCCCATGGTCATGCGCCCCGGGGAGCTGACCGGACTTCTGCTCGACGCGGCGGAGCGGTTGTGATGAACGCCCCGGCGCGGACCGAAGGTCCGGGTCTTGCGGCCCGCATCGTCAAGACGCGCGGCCGGTTCGCCCTGGACGTGGAGCTCGCCTGCGCCCCTGGCGAGCTGCTGGCCCTGGTGGGGCCGTCCGGCTCGGGCAAGACCACCATTTTGCGCTGTCTGGCCGGGCTGGAAGCCCCGGGCGGCGGCCGGATCGCCGTGGACGGCGCGGTCTGGGACGAACCCGGCCGCAAGATCCGCCTCACGCCCCAGGCCCGGGGCGCCGGGCTGCTCACCCAGGACTACGCCCTGTTTCCGCATATGACCGTGCTCCAGAACGTCGTCTTCGCCCTGCCCTCCGGGCCGAAGACCGGAACCGCCCGCCACGGCGGACTGCCGGACGATCCCATGGCCCTGCTCGCAATCATGGGCATCGAAAGCCTCGCCCGGAAAAAGCCCCGGGACATCTCGGGCGGCGAGCGCCAACGCGCCGCCCTGTGCCAGACCCTGGCACGCCGCCCCGCCCTGCTCCTTCTGGACGAGCCCTTTTCCGCCCTGGACGTGGAAAACCGCATGGGCCTTCGCGAGCGGATCATGGACATCAAACGGACCTGGAACATCCCCATCGTGCACGTGACCCACGATCTGGCCGACGCCCTCGTCATGGCCGACCGGATCGTCTCCCTGAAAAACGGGCGCCGGGACGACGCCTGGCTCGAACGTCAAAAAGCGCTCCTGGCCGCCGAACAGGCCAGCCTTTTCGGCGGCCTCGGCCACGCCGCCCACGCTCGCCCAGCCGCCTGAAAAGGAGTCTTTTCATGAAACGCCTTCGCAACGCCGCCTTTGTCCTGACTCTGACCTTCGTCTTCGCCGCCAGCCTCGTTTCCGCCGCCCTGGCCGGAGACGCCGTGACCGTGGCCGCCGGAGCGGGCTACAAGAAGCTCGTGACCGAACAGGCCAAGGCCTTCACCGGCGCGACCGGGGTCGAAGTGCGCCAGATCTTCGGCAACATGGGCCAGGTGACGGCCCAGGCCGAACAAAGCGGCGCCGTGGACCTGGTCATCGGCGACAAGCGCTTCCTGGACGCCACGACGCTGCCCTTTGATCAGGAATACCTCATCGGCAAGGGCAAGCTGGTGGCCGCCGTTCCCAAAGGTTCGGCCATCACGAGCCTGAGCGCCATCCTCGATCCGTCCGTGAAACGCGTGGCCATGCCGGACCCGAAAAAGGCCATCTACGGCCGGGCCGCCTCGGAATACCTGGAAAGCGCCAAGATGGCCGGCAAGGTCGGAGACAAGCTCCTGGTGGTGGGCACCGTGCCCCAGGTCTCGGCCTACGTGGTCAGCGGCGAGGTGGACCTCGGCTTCATCAACATGACCGACGCCCTGGGCATCAAGGACAAGGTGGAGCGCATCCTGGACGTGGATGAAAGCATGTACAAGCCCATCCGCATCGTGGCCAAGAGCCTCAAGGACGCCCCGGACGCGGACGCGGCCAAGAAATTCGGCGAATTCCTCCAGTCCGAGGAAGCGCGCAAGATAGCCGCCAAGCACGGATTGTAATGGCCTACGGGCTTGCCTTGTGGGAGGGGCTGCGGGCGCCCGGCGCCCTCGGCCCCATGCTTTTGACCTTGCGGGTTTTGTGCGTGGCCGCGCCGCTTTTCGCCGTCTTCGGCGTGGGCGCTGGCTACGCGCTCGGGCGCTGGCGCGGCCGGGGCGCCGCGCTGCTGGATTTCTTCGTGACCGCCCCCCTGGTCTTTCCGCCCATCGCCACGGGCTTTCTGCTCCTGCTCGTCCTGGGCCGCCGGGGCGTCATCGGCCGCTTTTTGTCCGAGGCCCTGGGCGTGGAGGTCATCTTCAGCTTCTGGGGCGTGGTCCTGGCGGCTTTCATCGCCGGACTGCCGCTCATCGTCAAACCCGTGCAGGCGGCGGTCCGGGGCGAGACGGGCAAGCTCATCGAAGCGGCCTACGTGCTCGGCAAGTCGCCCCTTGTCACCTTTTTCAAGGTCGTCCTGCCTTCCATCCGCCGGGGCGCCGCCATCGGCATGTTCCTGGCCATCGCCCGGGCCATGGGCGAAGTGGGCGTCACCCTCATGCTCGGCGGCAACATCGTGGGCAAGACCAACACCATCTCGCTGGAAATCTACAACGCCGTGTTCACCGGCGAATACGACCGGGCCATGGCCCTGACCCTGGTCCTCGGCCTGGCCTCCCTCATCCTCCTGCTGGCCACCCGCCGCCTGAGCGCCGAGTAGGCGGAGACCGCCGCGCAATGGGTTGGGATGGCGGTCTTCGGCGGCCAACGGGCTCTCGCCCTTTGGAATCCCATACCATGTAGCTGGTTGGAATGATGAACGAGAGGCGCTTACAGCGCTTTCAGGGAATGATGCGGCGGTCTCAAGAACGGCTCGGGCCGCTCGCGCGCGGCCCTGGACGCCTGGAAAAAAACGCCGGAACCCAGCGGGACGCGGAGGAACCAATGGAACCCGGAAGAACCCGGCGGGAGCGTTCGCGTTTACAAACGAGGTTATCGTAGGAAGCGGAACGTCCGGGGAAGGAGGACGCCCATTCCCGTGAAAGGCGCCCTCTTTCCCAGGCCGTTTGCGATGCGCCCCGGGGCTAATGCCCCGTGAGCTTGTATTTTTTCAGCTTGTATTGGAGCAGGCTCTTGGACAGGCCGAGCATTTCCGCCGCCTTCACCTGGACGAAATTGGAGCGGGCCAGGGCCCGGCGTATGAGCGCGGCCTCGATCTTCTCCAGGGTCTCGGACAGGTTGATCTCGGCGGGGAGCAGGTCCACGGCGCTTTTGTACTGGGACTCCTCGTCCTTGATCTCGGGAGGCAGATCCTCCACCCCGATGGTCTCGCCCGAGGCCAGCACCACGCAACGCTCCACCACGTTCTGCAGCTGCCGCACGTTGCCCGGCCATTCGTACGAGGTCAGGTAGTCCATGGCCTCGGGGGAAAAGCTCTTGAAAGCCTTGCTGTTTTCGGCGGAATAGCGCTCCAGGTAATGGGCGGCCAGAAGCGGAATGTCCTCGCGGCGCTCGCGCAGAGGCGGCATCTCGATCTGGACCACGTTGAGCCGATAGAACAGGTCCTCGCGGAACTCCCCGGCCGCCACGGCCTCCTGGAGATTCTTGTTGGTGGCCGCCAGCACCCGGATGTCCACCTCGATGGGCTCGCCGCCGCCCACGCGCTCGAACTTGCGTTCCTGCAGGACCCGCAACAGCTTCACCTGCATGTCCGCCGAGAGTTCGCCGATCTCGTCCAGGAAAATCGTGCCGTTGTGGGCCATCTCGAAGCGGCCGCGCTTCATGGCCGTGGCGCCGGTGAACGAGCCCTTCTCGTGCCCGAACAGCTCGCTTTCGAGCACCCCGGGATTGAGCGCCATGCAGTTGACCGAGATGAAGGCGCCTTTTTTACGCGGCGAGGCGTAGTGGATGGCCTTGGCCACCAGCTCCTTGCCCGTGCCGGATTCGCCGGTGATGAGCACGGTGCTGCGGCTGGGCGCGGCCTTGTTGACCAGGTCGAGCACCCGCTGCATGGCCTTGCCCCGGCCGATGATGTGGTGGGCGGAGAACTTGTCCTCCAGGCTCTGGCGCAAGAGCAGGTTCTCGCGCTGGGCCTCGGCGTACTTGGCGGCCTTGTCCACGGTGAGCATGAGCTCGTCGTTGGCGAACGGCTTGGAAATGTAGTCCAGCGCCCCGAGCTTCATGGCCTCCACCGCGCCCTCGATGCTGCCGAAGGCGGTCATGATGATGACCGGGATATGGGGATAGTTCTTCTTGACGTGCTCCAGGACCTGCTGGCCGGTCACCTTGGGCATCTTCATGTCCGTGATGACCACGTCCACCTCGGACTCGTCCAGATAGGCCAGCCCGGTCTCGGGATCGTCCAGGGCCGTGACCTGATAGCCCGCGTCCATGAGCAGGGCCTCAAGGATCAGGAGATAATTTTTTTCGTCGTCAAGGATGAGTATCTGGCTCGGCATGGGGAGAGGCCTCCGGCGGCCGGGAGGAAACCTTTTTGGAAAAGGTTTCCCCCCGGACCCCCTTTCTAAAACTTTTACATTCGCTTCGCGGGATCTTATGCCCGCGCGTCAAGACGGCTCTACGCCTCAGCCCCCCGCCAAAGGTCTTGGAAGGGGTCCAGGGGGAACCTTCTCCTTAAAAAGGTTCCCCCTGGCGGGGGTCCGGGGGCGGCGCCCCCGTCCCGCGCCGCAGGCGCAACTACCCTACATGGCCTCCCCTACGCCATCAAGCGGCCGGGAAGCGGGTGACGACGCGGGCGCCGCCTCCGGGCGCTTCCTCCAGGGAGAACGTGGCCTCGTGGCTTTGCAGGATGTTGGACACGATGGCGAGCCCCAGGCCCGTGCCCGTGTCCTTGGTGGTGAAAAAGGGGTCGCGGACCTTGTCTTTGGACTGGGGATCGAAGCCCGGGCCGTTGTCCGTGAAGGCCACCGTGATGCGGCCGTTTTCGCGCCGGGCGATCACCTTGAGCCTGGAGCCTTCGGGGTTGGGGGCGTCGCGCATGGCGTCCAGGGCGTTGGAGATGATGTTGTAGAAGGCCCGGTAGATGAGGTCCTTGTCCCCGCGCACGGTGAGGCCTTCGGGGTAGTCCTTGGAGACCGCCACCTTGAGTTCGGCGCATTTGGGGTCGAGGAAGGTGAGGGCGTGGTCCAGCACGGCGGCGAGGTCCACGGGTTCCTGCCTGGGGGTTTTGGGCCGGGCGTAGTCCAGAAAATCGCCCACGGTTTTGCTGAGCCGCTTGGATTCGTCGAAAATGGCCTGCAGGAGCCGTGAGTTGGGATCGTTGGCGGCCTTGGCCTTTTTGAGCAGAAGCTCCGCGCTGCTTCTGATGATGCCCAGGGGGTTGCGGATCTCGTGGGCGATGCCCGAGACCACCCGGCCCATGCCCGCCAGCTTTTCCTGCTGTTGCAGCTCGCGCTCGAGTTCGGCCCGTTCCGTGATGCGCTGGGCGTTCAGGCGCTGGGCCCGGCTGATGACCATGCGCAGGACGAAGAAGAGGACCAGGGAGGAGGCGGCGCCGGAAACGAGGATGATCCGCTGGAATTTGATGACGTTCCAGTAGTCGTCGGTGATGTCCTGGGTGAATTCCAGGGCGCCCATGACGAACCCGGACGGCGCGCCGGGCACCACGGCCTGTTCGGCTTTGAGCGGGTAGGTGGTGCGCAGGATGACCGAGGCGGGCCGGGGCTTCAGGTCGAACAGACCGCCGAAGGCGCCGGTGCGGCTGATGAGCTGGAAGCTCGATTTGCCCTCTTTCAGGGCCTGGGTCACGGCCTCGCCGCTGTACCCCGTCTGGCCCACGATATCCTTGTTGGTGGAGAAGGAGGCGCGGTTGTCGAAATCGAAGATGTTCACCTGCATGACGTGGAAGCTGTGGATGGTCGAGGTCACGACCTTTTCCAGCTGTTCGTACTGTTCCTTGCGTTGCAGTTCCACGCGGCCGAAGCCGATGACCGTGGGCAGGGTGAAGCGCTGGTAGATCTGGTGGTTGAGGTTTTCGGCCAGAAGCAGGGCGAATTCCTGTTGCCGGGCGAGCACCTCGCGGCGGCCGAAATTGGAGAGGAACACGCTCAAAAAGAGATTGACGAAGAGAATCAGGGCCAGGGACGACCAGGAGATGAATTTGACCAGTCCCAGGGAGCGTTGCGAATCCTTGGCGTCGGCTTTGCTCAATGGCGGCTCCGGCGGCCGCGCCCGGCGGGGCCGGAGACGGTCGCGGCGGCCGGGGCCGCGCCGGAAAGCGGCGCGGCCCCGGCGGTGAAGGGATTACCCTTTGAGGGTTTCGCCCATGCGGGTCAGGGCTTTTTCCAGGGTGGCGTCGTCCGTGGCGTAGGAGATGCGCAGGCAGGAATCGTCGCCGAAGGCCACGCCCGGCACGGTGACCACGCCGTCCTTTTCCAGGAGCTTCTGGCACAGGGCGGCGGAATCCGGGGCGTCCGCCGTGAAATAGCCGTCCAGCTTGGGGAAGAGGTAGAAGGCGCCGTCCGGCTTGGGGCACACGGCCCGGTCCCAGGTTCCGATGATCTCAAGGCACAGATCCCGGCGGCGCTTGAAGGCCTGGCGCATGGTCTCCACGTAGTCGAAGGAGCCGGTCAGGGCGGCCACGGCGGCCTTCTGGGCGATGGAGCAGATGTTGGAGGTGGACTGGCTTTGCAGTTTGCTCATGGCCTTGACCAGGTCCGGGTGGGCCAGGCAGTAGCCCACGCGCCAGCCGGTCATGGCGAAGCTCTTGGCCAGGCCGCTCGCCACCGCCACATGCTCGGGATGCTCGGGGAACCACTCGGCCATGGACCATTTGGCGGCCGGTTCGTAGACGATCTGGTCGTAGATTTCGTCCGAGATGACGATCACGTTGCGAGCCAGGGCCCAGCGCATGATGTCCGCGGCCTGCTCCCTGGTATAATGGCAGCCCGTGGGATTGGACGGGGAATTCAGGATGATGGCCCGGGTCTTGGGGGTGCGGGCGGCTTCGAGCTGGTCCACGGTGACCAGAAAGCCGTTTTCCACCGAGGCGGGCACGACCACCGGGTCGCCGCCGGCCAGCCGGATCATGTCCGGGTAGCTCACCCAGTAGGGGCCGGGCACGAGCACCTCGTCCGCCGGGTCGAGCAGGGCCATGAGGAGATTGTAGAGGACCTGCTTGCCGCCGTTGGAGACGATGGCCGCCTCCTTGGGCGCCTCGACGCCGTAGAAGCGCTTGAAATAGTCCGCCACGGCCTGGCGCAGCTCCGGGATGCCCGGCACCGGGGTGTAGCGGGTGAAATTGTCGTCCAGGGCCTGTTTGGCGGCTTCCTTGACGTGGTCCGGGGTGGGGAAATCCGGCTCCCCGGCGCTCAGGTTCAAGACTTCCCGGCCCTGTGAACGAAGCTCGAAAGCCTTGGCGCTCATGGCCAGGGTGGCCGACGGAGCGATCTTGTTCATCCGAAGCGAAGTGCGCATGACTGCATCCTGTTCGATTGAATTTGGACCGCTGGCCGGTCCTTGGGCGGGTTGTAGTGAAATTCCGGAGAAAGGTAAATTCTCAAAGGGCCAAAAAGGCGCGCGGGGCGGACGTTTTCCCCCGGGTCCCGCAAGCCGGGTCCGGCTTGCCGGGGCGGACGTTTTGTGGTCGAAAACCGGGACGCGCCTCATGCAGCCCATGCAGCCATGCAACCGGACGTGACGCGAAACCCCGTAAGGCCAGACGCCATGCCCCGACGCTTCCCCGAACCTGATCCCGTCCTCGTCCCCACGCCCGGACCCGTGGTTTTCGCCGCGTTCGCGCGCAGGCGCATGCGCTTTCTCATCGACGTGGAAAACGAGCGCGGCGCCTTCACCGCCCACGCCAACAACACCGGCTCCATGCTGGGGCTTCTGCGCCCGGGCGCCACGGTGGTCCTTTCCACAAGCGACAATCCCTCCCGCAAGCTGCCGCACACCCTGGAGATGGTCCGCATCCCGGATTTCGCGGGCGACATGTGGTGCGGGGTCAACACCATGACCCCCAACCGGCTCCTGCGGGCGGCCGTCGAGCGCGGCCTCATCCCGGAGCTGCGCGGCTATGCGGACTACAAGAGCGAACCCCGGTTCGCGGACGGCAGGCTGGACGCGCTGCTCTCGGACGGGGAGAGACGGTTTTTCATCGAGACCAAGAACGTGACCATGGTGGAGGACGGCGCGGCCTGTTTCCCGGACGCGGTCACCGAGCGCGGCCAGAAGCACCTGGCGGAGCTGACCAGACTGGTCAGGGACGGCGGCGGTCCGGGCGGCCGGGTCCGGGCGGCCTGCTTCTTCCTCGTCCAGCGGCCGGACGGCGCCTGTTTCAAGCCTGCGGATTTCGTGGACCCGGAGTACGCCCGGCTCTTTTGGGAGGCGCTTCACGCGGGCGTGGAGATGCTCGCCTATCGCGCGGCCGTTTCACCCGAAGGCGTGGGGCTGGGGGAACGGCTGCCGCTCGCGCGCCAAGCGTGATCGCTCGCTGCGCAGGCGTGACCGCACGCGGTCCCCGGACCGCCCCCCGAAGCGGACGCATGCGAACGGGACGGCGCGCCACGGAAGAAACGCGCTACCCCGCAACGCGCCCCGTCAGGGACGCCCCGCAAGCGTCGCATCCAGAAAATGAGCGAATACGAATCTTGAGGATACTACCCTAAAATATAACATGTTTCCTTGAAAAACATGCGCCTGTCTTCAAGGGCGCGACGCTAGTCCGCCTCGTACATGGAAAAATCCGTTTGCGCCGCCTCGTCCACCCGGCCGGACGTCAGGGCCGCGTCCATGGCGTCGAGGACAGGCGCCGGGAAGACGTCGCCAAGAAGCGCGTCCAGCCCGGCGAAACGGGCGCCCTCCCCGTCCGTGCGGCGCTCCCCCATCCCGAACCGGCCGGCGTCGCGCGCCAACGCCGCGAGCGCCTGGGGCCGGTCGCGCAGAAAATGGACGAAGGACCGCCAGACCCCCCGGACGGCCGCGTCGCCGTACCCCTCGGCGATCCGCAGGCAGCCGGACAGGATGAGGACCAGATGGACGTACTGGACCAGACCCCCGGCCGTCCCGATCGCCTCCATGCGCTTGCCCACGCCCAGGATGAATATGGGCAGAAGCTCCTCCAGCCCGTCCTTTCGCGCCATGCGCTTCAGGAAATACGGCATGTCCCAGCTGAGGCAGCGCTTGACGCACTGGGGCAGCGAGAGCCTGCGCGTCTGCCGGGCCGCGATGCCGGGAACGCGGTAGAGATCGTACCCCTTTTCCACCAGCTTCCCGCACAGATAGGTGTCCTGGCCGCGCTTGTCCCCATAGCCGGACAGGCCGCCGATGGCGTCGAAGACTTCCTTGCGCAGCATGTAGACAGGGCCGGGGATGAATTTCACCACGCCCTTCAGCTCGCTCTTGGAATACATGGCGTCGAGATAGGCGTTAAGGACCGCCGAACCGGTCTTGTGCTCGATGCGCGAGGCCGCCATGCCGATGTTTTTGCGGGCGGCGTAGGGCAGGCATTTTTCCAGCCAGTCGGGCGACAGACGCATGTCCGCGTCGATGGACAGGACGTATTTTCCGGTCGCGGCCCCGATTCCGGCGGCGGTCACGGCCGCGCAGCCCTGGTTGTCCGTAAACCGGATCACCGTGACCCGCGGGTTCATCCGGGGCGGGACGAAGGGCTCCGGGGTCCCGTCGTCCACCACGATGATCTCCCTGGGCGCCACGGTCCAACCGGCCACGTCCGCCAGAAGACCCGCGGCCAGGGCGTGGTCGTTGTAGGTGTAGGTCACAAGCGAGACGCTTGCGGATTTCGTGACGCTTCGGGGAGCGTCTGTCGCCGTCAATTGCTTGCGCGCCTTCTCGTTGCCCGGGATCAGGCCCAGTTCCGCTTTTCCCAGTACGCGTACTGGGAGGGCCATTGTTCCCGGTTTTGCCGGATCTTGTCCTGAAACGCCCGCCTGTTGGCGTCGATGGCGACGCGCTGGTCGAAATAGGAGCGCTTGGCCGCGATATCGTCCGCCAGAGCCCGCCCCAGGGCCAAGGCCAGGGTCTCGGCCCGGGCCACGGCCTGCGGACCGTCCGTGACCAGCGCTCCGGCCGTTCCCGTGACATAGGCCCCGAGGTCGTTGAAATTGTTGGCCAGAAAGCGGGTGATCACGGCGTGGTCCCGGCCCGCCGTGCACACGGCCGCGCAGTATTTGCCGTCGAAGTACTGGCAGTGGATCACGTCGGCCATGCGGTCGATGAGCGCCTTCATGGGCGCGTTCACGCAAAAGGAGTAGTTGGGGGAGCCCCAGACCATGCCGTCGGCGGCCAGCATCTTCTCGAAAAGCGGGGCGTAGTCGTCCTCGAAAACGCATTTGCCCGTGGCGAAGCATTTGCGGCAGCCGATGCAGTACTCGATCTTGAGCTTGCGCAGGTCCACGTACTCGGTTTGCGCGCCTTTTTCCGCCGCGCCGCTAAGAACCGCCTGGACCAGCCGCCGGGTTTGGCTTTTCTTCCCATTGGGACTGGAGTTGAGGCCGAGAATGCGCATGTTTCCTCCCTCAGTACGGCTCATACCCGTTTTCAAGGAATATGGCCCGGGCTTCGTCCGTTTGGAGAAATGCCAGAAAATCCCTGGCCAGGCCGGGATGCGGCGCGTTTCGCATGACCGCCGCCGGAATCCGCCGCACGCCCTGGGGGCCGTCGATGGGAATGAATTCCCCCTCCTCCGGCGTCAGCTCTCCGGCCCAGGTCTTGTAGGTCGCCCAGGCGTCCAGGTTCTTCGCCGTCTTGTTCGCCTTCCAGGCCGCCAGCCCCTCCCGGCCGGTTGTCACGGAAACCGCCACGTTGGCGTTGGCCGCCCCGCGCAGACCGCCCATGTTTTCCAGACGCACGTCCAGAATGCGCATGCCCGGCGCCGCAATATCCGCCAGACTTGCGATTCCCTTGGGATTGCCCTGGGCGACGATGACGCCCAGCCGCCGGGCCGCCGGATAGACGATGGAGGACGCGTCGATGAGCCCGGGGTGGTCGCGGATGAAATCGTCCATCATGTACTCGGCGCCGGTATAATAGACGTCGCCGTCCCTGGCCGCCTGCCCGGCCTGAACGGACGGTTCGCCGGAAAACACGTCCGCCGTGACGCCGCGCCCGGCGCCGAAGCGGTCCGCGCACGCCCGGATGGCCCGATACGGACCGCCGGGGCCGTAGATCGTCAGCGCCGCGGTTTGACAATCGCCGCTTGCAGCCATGACCGCCCCCCATAAGGCCGCGAGAAAAACCGCCAAGGCTTTACGCCGTAAATTATGGTTCATGCGGATAGCGCGCTTTGCGAGGCGACGACGCCGGGAGCCGTTCCCCGCGTCCGCCGCTTCGTCCGGAGAAACGCTCTTGTGATACATCGTCCCCGAAGAAAAACAAGACCGGGATGAAGCGCCTCAAACGCCGCCAAGGGCGGCGGCCGCCGCGTCCAGATCGGAAAGGCGCTCCACGCCGATGACGAAGGCGGCCGCCTCCTGGCGCGTCCGGGCGAAGGCGTAGGCCGCCTCGGGATCGGCCGTAAGCTTGCCCGCGCCGAAAAGCTTCATGCCGAGCACGCCCTTGCCCGCTTCGGCTATGGCGCGGGTAAGCGAAAGCGCCTCCTCCTGGTGAACCGGCAAGGCGCATTCGGCTTCCACCACGCCCGACAGCGAGGGAACCAGGCTTTTGGGGATAAGCCGCCGGGCCGCCTCCTTCAACGCCGGGATGCCCGCCAGCGTGGCCAGAATCCCTTTCTGCGGGCCGTCCATGCAGGCTCCGGCGTAGTTCATGCGCGCGAAAACCACCTCGATCGCCGGATCATGCAGCCCCGCCCGCAAGCCCCCCAACCCATGGGCGGACAGGCCCACGGCCCGGATTCTCCCCGCTTCCTTGAGCCGGACCAGGGCCTCGAGCGCGCCGCGCTTCAGGCGAAACTCCCGCTCGCCCCGCACTCCGTGCAGCATGAACACGTCCAGATAGCCGGTCCCGATCCCGCGCAAGGCCGCCTCGAAATCGCCCAGCGCGCCCTTGGCTGAAGCCGCCCCGGTCTTGCCCACGATGACCACGCCCTCCCGGGGAACCCGGGCAAGCCCGGCCCGCAAATGGGCATACGTGCCATAGGTGTGGGCCGTGTCCCACAGGTTGATCCCGTAGTTCCGGTAGCCGTACTCCAGGATGTCCGCGAAATCGGCGGGCGCCATGGCCGCCTGGGCCATCACCCCGGTAAAGCCGCTCGTGCCCGTGCCCACGCCCACGCGCGAGACGGCGATGCCGGTTGCGCCGAGGATGCGGCGGTCGATGGGGGTATGCGTCATGGGGAATGCCTCCGGCGGCCAGGGGAAAACTTTTTGAAAAAAGCTTTCCCCTGGACCCCTTTCAAAAACGTTTATCGGCGCTTCGCGTCCCGGCGACGGGTCCACGTCGCCGGGACGCGAAGCGCCGATGAAAGTTTTGAAGGATTCTCAAGGAAACTTTTTCAAAAGTTTCCTTGAGCCGCCGGAGGCATTCCCCTGCCGATCATGCCCATCATGCAGTACGTAAGAAGCGCCGCCGCGAAGTCGGATTCGATGGCGCCGGGGCGGGGGGCGAGTTCGACCACGTCGCAGCCGATGACCCGGCGGCCTTTCAGGCATTTTTCCATGGCGTCCATGGCGGCGCGCCAGGACAGGCCGCCGGGCACGGGAGTGCCGGTGGCGGCGATGACCGAGGGGTCCAGGCCGTCCACGTCGAAGGTCAGGTAGACGGTTTCCGGGAAATCCGGCGGCAGGATGGTTTCGGGCAGTCCCTTGCCCGCGAGCAGGCGGGCGCCGAGGTCGCGGCCGTCGAGATGGCCGATTTGGGGATTGGCTTGGCGGAAGTTCACTTCCTCCAGGCACAGGGCGCGCACGCCGATCTGGAAAAGCCGAAGGTCCAGCTCGAAGGCCCGGCGCATGACGCAGGCGTGGCTTAAGGGCGACCCCTGGTAGGCGTCGCGCAGGTCGGCGTGGGCGTCGAACTGGATGACGCCGAAGGGGCCGAAGCGTTTGGCGCAGGCCCGCAGGGCGCCCAGAGTCACGGTGTGCTCGCCGCCCAGAAGGACGGGGATTTTGCCCTGGTCCAGGCTTTCGGCCACGGCGGTCTCGATGGTCGCCAGGGTTTTTTCCGGACCGCCCGCGCAGTCCACCGGGGGCGCGGTCCAGACGCCGTGGGCGGCCGGGACGTCCACCCCGTCGAACTCCTCCAACTGGTCCGAGGCGGCCAGGATGGCGGACGGTCCGAGCCGGGTTCCCCCGCCGTAGGAGACGGTTTCTTCGTAGGGCGCCGGGATGACGTGGAAAAGGGCCGCATCCCTCTGCGCGGCCTCGTCGGCGAAAAACGGGGGGTAGGCTTCGTTTCGGGTCACGCTTTCGCGCTCTCCTTGAGTTTATTGGCGTAGAGGATGGGCGGGACGGCGAAGAGCAGGAAGGGCAGGAACATCATGGTCATGTGCAAAAGCCCCAATCCCTGCGCGGGCGCCGCGCCCGTGGCCTCGCCGTTTATGTACATGATCACGGTGAGCGCGCCCAGGAGCAGGACCGCCTGGTAGGCGATGCGCCAGACGAAGGCCGCGAAATACCGTTTGCCGAAGGCCAGGCCGTACGTCCCGTACAGGCAAAAGCCCATGGCCGCAAGATCGAGGACGGCCTTGCCCGTGAGCGCCGCCGGGGCGCCGAGCAGAAAGCTCATGACGGCGTTGGCGGCCACGCTCACGTACAACACGCACAAAAGAACGAAATATGTTTTCATGGGTCTTCCTTGGGCCCTACCCGTACCATCTCCAGCTTCGGCCCGAAAGGTACAGCTCCTTCAGGGCGCCGATGCCGCTTTTACGCAGCTTCTTCACCAGAAACAGGAAGAGGTAGGCGGTCTGCATGGCGTCGGCCATGGCGTTGTGCGAGGGAAAAACCGGCAGTCCGTGTTCCCGGGCCAGGTCGGCCAGGTTGTAGGAGACGCTCAGGTTGTAGCGGTCGTAGTGGCTCTCGAAAAGCCGCTCCCGCCAGAGCATGGCCAGGCGCATGGTGTCCAGGCAGGGATTGACCGGGGTTTCGCCGTACAGGGCGCGGCAGGCCCGGGTCAGGAAGGCCATGTCCAGGCCCACATGGTGCCCCACCAGCAGGCTTCCCCGGCAAAAGGCGAAGAAATCCGGCAGGACCTCGGCCAGAGGCGGGGCTTCGCGTATGGCCTGGGGAGTGATGCGGTGGATGATCGTGCTGAGGCGCGGCAGGGGGATGGAGGGTTTGACCAGGGCTTCGAAACGTTCGTACGGCAGGATTTGCAGGTTTTTCACCCGCACGGCCCCGAGGGAGACGATTTCGTCGCGCCGGGGGGAAAGGCCGGTCATCTCGGCGTCGAAGACCACGTAGTCGTAGGCTTCGAGGGGCTTGCCCTGATCGATGTCCCGGCAGAGGGCGTTGTTGTCGAGAAGGCTTGGCGGGCATTGCCCGCGCACGGGCCCGCCAAGGCCCAGAAGCCGCGAAAGGGCGCCGAGAAAGGCGGGGCGGCGGGCGAGATGGGGCATGACCGGTCCTTGTCGCCTTCCTAGGCGATGTTCAGGCGAAAGGTTTCCTTGAGCAGGGTCTGCATGCTCCCGATGAGCTCGAAGGAGTCGCGCAGGGTGCGTTTTTCGAGCGGCGAGAGCCGGGCCGGGTCGATGCGGTTGTCCGGGGTCTCTCCGCGCTCCACCCGCTCCAGCTGGCTCACGAGGCGCAGTTGCAGCAGGAATTCGAAGGCTTCCATGGCGTCCCGCCCCAGTCCGTCGGGGATGTGCTCGCCTTTGCGCAGGGCGTCGAGCCGGGCCAGGGTCCCGGTTTCCCTGACGCCGCAGCGCAGGGCGAACACCCGGGCGAAATCCGTGAACGGCATGAGCCCCCGGGCCTTCAGGTCCAGGGTGTTTTTGCGCTCCCCGTTCTTTTCCACCACGATGTTCTTGAAAAAGGTGAGCGGCGGCCGGGAGGCCAGGCAGTCCGCCGCCATGTGGCGCAGGAAAAAATCGTTGCCCAGGCACCTGGCGGTCACGTGGTTGCGCAGCGCTCCGGCGAAGTCTTCCTGACCGAAGCCGCTTCTGAAATCGAAGAAGATGTTGGAATGCATGACCTGCTTGGGTTCGGGCGCGTCGATCCAGGAATCGAACAGCCGTTTCCAGGTGGAAACCGTCCCGCGCCATTTGGGGTTCCTGGCCATGATTTCGCCGGGGCACAGCGGAAAGCCGCATTTGACCAGATGAGCGGCCGCCCGTTCGGTGAAGGCCGCGAAATAGGTTTCGGCCGCCCGCTCCAGGAAATCCTCCTCGCAGTCCTGGTAGACCAGGGCGTTGTCCTGGTCCGTGGCGAAGGTCTGCTCCCGGCGGCCCTCGCTGCCCATGAGCAGCCAGGTGAATTTCACGGGCGGCGGGCCGATCTCCTTGATCATGAGTTCCAGAAGCCGGGTCAGGATCATGTCGCTGACCACCGCGATCATGCGGGTGATGTTCCCGGCCCGGGCGCCCTCCTGAACCAGGCTCCGGATCATGCGGGGGACCCTGGCGTGCAGGGGATAGAGCCCCTCGATGTCCTGGCGGGCGGCGATGTCGCGGAACAGGGCCATGGGCGAGCGGCCCTGCATGGCCATGACGTCGTGGGCCGTGACCACGCCGGTCACCGCGCCGTTTTCGGTCACGGCCAGGTGGCGCAGCTTGCGGCGCATCATGGCGTAGAGGGCGTCGAAGGAGACGGCTTCGGCCCCGATGGTTTCGAGCGGCGCGCTCATGATGGTTTCCACGGGCGCCTCCATGCTCACGCCGAGCGCCACGGCGGTGCGCAGGTCCTTGTCCGTGACGATGCCGCAATAGGCGCCCGAGGGCTCGCGGATGAGCAGGGAGCCGATGCGCTGCCTGACCATGATTCTCGCGGCTGCCTGGATGGTGGTCCCGAAGGGGGCGGATTCCGGCGGACGGGCCACCAGATCGCCCACTTTTTCGCTGAACAGGGTGAGCCCGGACTCGGAGGGAATCTCCGGGGTGCGGCAGCGCATTTCGGCGAAGGCCTTGGACACGAAGGCGTCGGAAAAGGATTTGAGGTAGTAGCGGGCGATGGCCGGGCAGTCGGCCACGGCCTGGAAAAAGGCCTCCCTTGGAATCTTGATGAAAAAGGCGTCCTCCACGGTTTCCACGTCCAGGGCGGCCCGCTCTCCCCGAAACAGCGACAGGGCGCCGAATCCCGCCCCCTCGCTGCGGTAATCCATCACCGCCGAGCACCCTTCCCGGGAGTCCTGGGCGCCTGGGCCCTCCATGAACAGCTTCACCCCGCCTTTCTGGATGAGATACAACCCGTCCACCTCGGTCACGCCCCGGATGAAGATCCGGGTTCCGGCCGGAAAGAAATCGATCAGACAACGGCGCGAGAGCTTGCGCAGGCCGTCCTCCTCCATTTCGGAAAAGGGCAGGGCGCCGCGCAGAAAGTCGCTGACCACGTCGAAATCAACCGGCGGCCTTTTCTCTGCGGCCATGACGTTTTCCTTACCGGCGCCGCTTGGTTGCGCCCTTCGCGCCCGGGCCGTGGAGCCGGATTTTTTCCCCATGCTCCCACAGTGCCCGCAATCCGGCTGTTTTGAAAGAGGCCCGGGGAAAATCCCCCCATGGAGCGTTTTCCCCGGGCCGCAGTCGTCTTGGGGCCTTTTCCGGCGAGTCCTAATGGTCCACTGCGGCGCCCGCTCCGCGCGGGAAGCGCACGCTTTCCACCATCTCGCGCACCTCTTCGGGCGGCGGCGAGGACATCATGGACACGCCGATGGTCACGATGAAGTTGATGACCATGCCCACGGCGCCGATGCCCTCGGGGCTGATGCCCATGAACCAGGGGGCCACGCCCATGAACTTGGTCTGCACGATGTAGAGCATGGTGAAGCCGATGCCGCAGATCATGCCCGCGATGGCGCCTTCCCGGCTGGCCCGCTTCCAGAAGATGCCGAGCACGATGATGGGGAAGAAGGAGGACGAGGCCAGACCGAAGGCCAGGGCCACCACCTGGGCCACGAATCCCGGCGGGTTCACGCCGAAGTATCCGGCCACCAGCACGGCCACGCCGATCATGATCCGGCCGAGCAGCAGGCGGCTTTTTTCCGAGGCCTGACGGTTGATGATCCGGTAATAGAGGTCATGGGAGACCGAGGAGGCGATCACCAGGAGCAGCCCGGAAGCCGTGGACAGGGCGGCGGCCAGACCGCCCGCGGCCACCAGGGCGATAACCCAGGCGGGCAGCTTGGCGATTTCGGGGTTGGCCAGCACCATGATGTCGTTGTCCACGTACAGTTCGTTGGGCGTGTCCGTGGGGGCGTTTTTGAGCAGGGGCTGTCCGTACTGGCCGGTCTTGTCCTCGAAGACGGGCTTGCCCTTGAAGGCCGCGCCCGCGCGGTATTCGATGATCCCGTCCCCGTTCTTGTCCATCCAGGCGATGAGTCCGGTCTTCTCCCAGTTCTTGAACCAGGAGGGGGCGTCGGCGTAGGCCACGCCGTTCAAGGAATTGACCATGTTGTACCGGGCGAAGGCGCCCACGGCCGGGGCCGAGGTGTAGAGGATGGCGATGAAAAGCAGGGCGTAGAAGGCGGAAAGCCTGGCCGCGCGCACGCTCGGCACCGTGTAGAAGCGGATGATCACGTGGGGCAGCCCCGCCGTGCCCACCATGAGGGCCATAGTGATGGCGAGCACGTCGAGCATGCCGCGCTGGCCCTTGCCGAAGGCCTCGGTGTAGCCCGCGAAGCCCAGATCCACGTTGATCTTGTCCAGGGCCGTGAGCAGGAACTGCCCGGCGTCCTTGCCCTCGGCGATGGAGCCGCCGAAGCCCAGCTGGGGAATGGGGTTGCCCGTTATTTTCAGGGAGATGGCCACGGCCGGGATGAGGAAGGCCAGGATGAGCACGCCGTACTGGGCCACCTGGGTCCAGGTGATGCCCTTCATGCCGCCGAGCGCCGCGTAGAAGAACACGATGGCCATGCCGATGTACACGCCCGTGTTCACGTCCACTTCCAGGAAGCGGGAGAACACGATGCCCACGCCGCGCATCTGCCCGGCCACGTAGGTCAGGGAGACGAAGATGGCGCAGATGAGCGCCACCAGGCGGGCGGTGGAGGAATAATAGCGGTCGCCCACGAAGTCCGGCACCGTGAACTTGCCGAATTTACGCAGGTATGGGGCGAGCAGCAGGGCCAGCAGCACGTAGCCCCCGGTCCAGCCCATGAGGTAGATGCAGCCCTGGTAGCCGGAAAAGGAGATGATGCCCGCCATGGAGATGAACGAGGCGGCGCTCATCCAGTCGGCGGCCGTGGCGATGCCGTTGGCCAGGGGCGGCACGCCGCCGCCGGCCACGTAGAAGCCCTTGGTGTCTTTCACCCGGGAGGCGTACGCGATGCTCAGGTAGAGGGCGAAGGTCGCTCCCACGATAAGATAGGTCCATATTTGTATCGACATATTCGCTCCTTGGCGCTCAAGTCTATTCGTGCACGTCGTAGCGCTTATCCAGCCGGTCCATCAGAAGAAAATAGACCAGGATAAGCAGAACGAAGACGTATATGGACCCTTGTTGGGCAAACCAGAATCCAAGAGGAAATCCGCCGATCATAATCGAATTCATGGGTACGACCAGGAGAATGCCGAACACGTAGGAGACGAGCGCCCAGATGCTAAGCAAAATGACCATGTAGCGAAGATTCGTTTTCCAGTACCTCTCCATCTTGTTTTCCACAGCGTTCCCCCCTGTGTTGGATGTTCTCCGGCCCAGCCGGAAAAAGCGGGCGCTTCCGCCTTTACGGCCCAATCTAGCCGCTTGCCCGAAAAACGCATGCGCTTTTCGACGAGCGGCGTACGGCGCGGCGAAACAATGCAAGGGGAGGCGGCGGCCCCGCTTAGCGACGCCGCGCGCCGTTGACCTCGCCGGCCGCGCCGTTCATGCCCGGCGCGGCCGAAAACCCTGAAAACGGAACATGACGGCGAGCGCATCGCTCTCGAAGGGGCAACGGCCCGGTTTTCCGGAAGAAACCGGGGAATGCGGCCATGAACGGCCAAATGGCGGGGTAAACGGAAGACAGGGGAAAATGCGGGAGAAACAAGCCGGGCGGCCCGGGCCGGATCATTTCCCGGGCCGGTTATTTCCCGGGCCGGTCCTTGTTCATCGCTTCGGTCAGGACGCGGGCCAGATCCTCGATTTCCACGGGCTTGGACAGGTAGCCGTCCATGCCGCGTTCCAGGAATTTTTCCTTGTCCCCGGCCATGGCGTGGGCGGTCAGGGCCACGATGGGGATGGCGCCCTTCGGGCCGAGGGAAGGATCCGTCCGGATGATTTCCGTGGCTTCCAGGCCGCTTAGGCCGGGCATCTGGATATCCATGAGAATGAGGTCGAAATCCTCGGCCCGCAGAAGCTCCACGGCCTGGCGTCCGTTGTCCGCGCAGACCACGCTGTGGCCGAGTTTTTCCAGAAAGCGCATGGCCGTGATCTGGTTGATCCGTTCGTCCTCGGCCAGAAGCACGCGCAGCCCGGCCGCTTGCGGCTTGGGCGCGACGCTTCGGGCCTTGCCGGGGAGCGCCCCGTCGGCCAGCACGCCGGTCTCCACGGTCACATGGATGACGCTGCCCTTGCCCCGCTCGGACTCCACGGCCACGGTTCCGCCCATGAGCGAGACCAGCCGGGACACGATGCCGAGGCCCAGGCCCACGCCCTGGCGTCTGCGGGAATAGGAGCCGTCCACCTGGGTGAAGACCCCGAAGGCCGCCTGGATCTTGTCCTGGGGAAAGCCGATGCCCGTGTCGGACACGGTGAAATATAAAAGCGCCCGGCCGGGATGCTTGGACCGGGGCAGCATGCAGGCGGTGATCCGCACGCCCCCGTGGCTGGTGAACTTGATGGCGTTGCCCGCGAGGTTGAACAGGATCTGCCTGAGCCGGCCCTCGTCGCCGAGAAGCAAGGCAGGCAGGCCCGAATCCGTCTCGCAGGCAAGGGTCAGCCCCCTGTCGAGGGCCATGGGGGCGAAGAGCTTGCAGGTTTCCTCGAAAAGCCGCGCCGGGGAAAAAGGCTTGTGCGCGATCTCCACCACCCCGGCCTCGATCTGGGAAAAACTCAGGATGTCGTTCAAGATGGTCAGGAGACTGCGCCCGGAGCCCAGGGCGGTGTTGACGTATTCCAGCTGGCCCTCCGTAAGCCCGGTGTCCTTCAGGAGGTTGAGCATGCCGAGCACCCCGTTGAGCGGGGTTCTGATCTCGTGGCTCATGTTGGCCAGGAATTCGCTTTTGGCCTTGCTGGCGGACTCCGCCGCCGCTCTGGCCCGTTTGAGTTCGTCCTCGAAGCGCTTGCGGTCCGTGATGTCCAGCATGAGCTTCAGGATGAGCGGGGAGCCGTCGGCGTCCAGGAAGGGCACGTCGTAGATCTGCCAGGTCCGGCCTTCATGGTCCACCCGCTCCCAGACCAGCGGACCGCCGTCCAAATCCTCGCGAAAGGTCGGGCAGGCCGCGCACAGGCCGCTTTCGCCGAAGAGCGTCTTGTGGCAGCTTTTTTCCGCCGGATCGCCGAACAGCCTGCGAAATTCGGTATTGTACTCCACCACCGCCCCGTCGGTCCGCAGCACGAACACAGGGCCCGGAATGTTGTCGAACACCGACTGCAGGCGCTTGCGCTCGTTTTCCAGACGCAGTTCGGCCAGTTTGCGGCTGGTGACGTCGGTCATGAAATTCAGCGTCGCCGGAGCCCCCCCCCAATCACAGACCACGCCTGAGATCTCGAGCCAGCGTATGGCGCCCGTGGCCGCGATGACCCGGCAGGAGTAGTATTGGGGAACCGGCTCTCCCCGGAGCCGCTTCTCGTGGAAACCGGCAACCATGGCCCGGTCCTCGGGGTGGACGAAGTCCAGGTAGGGGTGGTCCTGGATATCCTCCCTGGAATACCCTCCCATCTCGAGAAGACGTCTGTTGAAAAAGCGCAACCCGCCATTCTGGAACACGGCGATGCCCTGGGTGGCGTTGTCCACCACCTGGCGGTATTTCTCCTCGCTGTCCCGAAGCGCCTCCTCCATCATCTTGCGCTCGGTGATGTCCGTGACCACGCCGATGAGGCCGATGGGCCTGCCCGAGGCGTCCCGGTAGACGGTCTTGTCGATGATGACGTCCCGAAGCTCCCCGTCCTTGCGCTGCGCCTTGGTGGTGTAGACCTGCCTGCCGCCCTGCTCGATCAGCTCCCTGTCCTTGGCGGCGTAGACGTCGGCCAGCGCCTTGGGATGGGCGTCATAGACGGTGGAGCCCACGAGGGGGCGGCCTACCGCGCCGACATAGTTTTCGAAGGCGGCGTTGCAGCCCAGATAGACTCCGTCCAGATCCTTGTAAAAAATGGGCGCGCCCGCGGCGTCGAGCAGGGTCTGGACAAAGCGGACCTGGTCGAACAAGGCCTCCTTGGCCTTGACCCGTCCGGTCACGTCCACCCCGATCTCCCAGGACGCCCAGCCGGGAATGGGACAGCTGCGGGAAATGCTCGTCTCCGAGATGATGCGCAGCCCGCCATCCTTGGCCTTCCAGCGCAACTCCCTGTTGCGGTATTCCACCCCGTTTTGGGCGTCCCGCTCGCAGGCCGCGCGATCCTCCGGGTTCATATACAGGAATCGTTTGGCCTCTGGGTTGCCGATGATCTCGCGCGCCGCGTAGCCCGTGACCCGCTCGCATTCCTTGTTCCAGAACACGTACCCCCCGTCCTCGCCATGGGCGTGGATCATAACGGGGATATGCTGGACCAGGGTCATGAGCCGCTCCCGGCTTTCCAGGATCTCGCGCTCCCTCCGCCGGGATTCAGTCACGTCCTGAACCAGGCACTGGAATCCGCAGAAAGTCCCGGACGCATCCGTAAGGGGCTGGGTTGCGATGCGCGCCAGCAGCAGGCGGCCGTTTTTCGCAGTCAGCCGGTATTCCGCGTCAAGCCGTTTGAGCGCGAGCTTGAACCTGGAAAAACACCCTTCGAACCGCTCCCTGGATTCCGGCGCGAGAACATCGGAGAACGGACGGCCCTTGATTTCGTCCAGGCCGAACCCGAGCATGGCGGTCCAGGCGGGGTTGACATGGGTGAAGCGGCCCTCGACGTCCAGGGATTGGTAGGGGATGGAAAGGGAATCAAAGGCGTTGCGCGCGGAATCGAGAGCGCCTCGGACCTGGGCCTGAAGCCGCGCCACCTCATCCCGCAGTTGACGGACGGTTTGCTCCATTGTCGCGAAAGCGTCGCGCTTTGTGCTTTCATCCATACGCGTTTCGGCGCCAGCCTTCCCGTATGCTCCCGACTCGTTATGACGCATCCATGGCCTTCTGGTACGGGCCGCGAGAACGCGCTCCGGCTTCCAGCGGCGCGCGCTCCGGCAAGGAGCGGTTGATCCTCGGGTTTTGACTAAGCGTTATTCTCCCCGCTTGCAAGCAAGGGCTTGACAGTCCTTGGAAACAGCATACTATACCCAGGTACCGTATATGGGGCCTGAGGGGGGTCCCGTCGGGATCAACCAAGGGTGGGAAGCATGGCGAAAAAAAAACAGACCAGGGAAGAGCTGCGCAAGAACATTGAAACCCGGCTCAAAAAAATTGAAGGGCAGATTCGCGGGGTGCGAGGCATGGTGGCCGAGGAAAAGGAGTGTGAGCAGATCCTCAATCAGGTGCGCGCGGCCCAATCCGCGCTCAAGTCCGTATCCGGGCTTGTGCTCAAGGTCTATCTCCTGCGCTGTCAAAGCGACCTGCTGCAGGAGAGCCTGTCCACCGAGGCCATGGAAAAAATGGAGGCCACGGTGGACCTCATAACCAAATTCATCGATTCGTAAAACGCCGGAGGAAACCATGGAAGAACAAAGCGAAAAGAAAAAGTACGCCTTCATCTGCTCGCGGGGCACGCTTGACGGGGCCTACCCTTCGCTGATCCTGGCCATCAATTCAAGGCGGCTGGGGCACGAGGCCACGGTGTTCTATACCTTCATGGGCATAAACATCGTGCGCAAGGGCTATCTCAAAAAGCTCAAATTCCATCCTCCCGGCTTCATGGGCGCCATTCCGGGCATGTCCTCCATGGCCACCATGATGATGAAAAAGCAGATCGAGGACGCCAACATCCCGGACATCGAAGACCTCATGGAAGTGGCCCAGATCGAGGGCGTGCGCCTGGTGGCCTGCAAGATGACCCTGGAGATGATGAAGCTCTCCGAGGACGATCTCATGGAAGGCGTGGAGGTCATGAACGCGGAGCAGTATCTCAAGCTGGCGGAGACATGCGCCATCAACATGTTCACCTAGGCCCGGAATCCCTCAACCACAAGCCACGGGAGGCGTTATGCAAAACGTTTGCAGTCTGCACTGCGGGCATTTTTTGGGCGTATCCGCTGAAAGCTTCGCAAAAAACAAAACCTTTCTGGAAGACCTGTTCCGTTTCGTCTCCTTTGAACCCGAGGCCGGGACGCTGGACGTGACGGGCGCCCAGGGCATCGTCCACGATCCGGACAAGCTCATCGGCATCTTCAACCGGCTGGCCGGGCTTCTCGAGGAGCAGGGCCGGGGCAGGATCATCCTGCAATGCGACAGTCATGAGATTTGCTATTTCCGCAAATCCATGTGGAAGCTTCTTGGCATCGTCATGCCCCAGGACCCGTTCGACGACATCCACTACGTCTAGGGGCGCGTCCTCGAAGAAGGCGTATCCTTTCTTCGAGGATGCTGTTTCACTCTCATTTTTATCCTCTTAAAAAATACCGCCGTATTTTTTAAGGGACGCCTCACGAGAGTCGCTGTTCCGGAAAGGGCGCCTTGCCTTGCGCGAGCGCGCAGGGGCGTTCTTCCCTTGAACGCTCAAGGCGGCGCCCCGGGATCGCCCCCAGACGATTCCGGGGCGCCGCTTGGCCCCGCCTCTCCCCGCCTCGCCAGGAGACGCACGCCCCTTGCCTGTTGCCCCGATCCCGGGATTGCGTATAGTCCGAAAAAGCTGACGCAAATAAACCCGGCGGTCGTTTTATGTTTCGACGCGTTCTTCCCCTCCTTCTCCTCGTGTTTCTGCCCTCCCTTTCGCTCGCGGCCCCCCTGCCCAAAAAGGAGATCCTCTACATCAACTCCTACCAGAACGGCTACGGCTGGTCCGACGAGATCATGGAGGGCGTGCGCAACGCCCTGGCTGATCAGGACGCGTATTCCATCGACCTGCAGATCGAGTTTCTCGACTCCAAAAAACACTACGATCAAACCATCAAACAGCTCCTGTACGAACTGTACAAATACAAGTTCAAGGACGAGCGCTTCGATATCATCATCGTCTCGGACAATGTGGCCTTCGATTTCATCCTGGAATACGGGGAGGAGCTTTTTCCCGGGACCCCGGTGGTCTTTTGCGGGGTCAACGACCTGAAGGACGGCGCCCTCTCCGGCCGGAACAACATCACCGGCGTGCTGGAAAATTTCGATCTCAGGTCCAACCTGGAACTGGTGGCCGCCCTGCATCCAAAGGCCAAGCGCATGATCGTGGTGGGCGACCGCTCGGTCACGTCCCAGGCCATCGCCAACCAGGTGCGCGAACAGCTCAAGGAATGGCGCGAGCCGCTTACCGTGGAGTACTGGGAGGATTTCTCCCTGGACGAGATCCTGCGCCGGGTGGAAACCCTGCCCTCCGACTCCTTCTTGTTCTTCATTCCCTTCTACAAGGGCAAAAGCGGCCGGACCCTTTCGGCCAACGAGGTCATGCGGGCCATCGCCGACCATTCGGAGATCCCCATCTACAGCGCCTGGCAATTCCTGGTGGGCGGCGGCATGGTGGGCGGCAAGGTCTTAAGCGGCTATCAACAGGGTGAACTCGCCGCCGGCATGGCCCTGCAGATCCTCTCCGGCGTCTCCCCCTCCTCGATTCCCATCATCAAGGAAACCAAGCAATCCTACGTCTTCGACTACAACGCCCTGAAGCGCCACGGCATCAACGAATCCCGCCTGCCCCCGGGCAGCGAAATCGAGAACAAGCCCTATTATTTCTTCCGGCTGGACCCGCACCTTTTCTGGACCATCATCGCCGCGGCCTCGCTTTTGACCATGGCCGTGCTCTTTCTGGCCATCAACATCGCCCGCAGGCGCCGGGCCGAGGAGCGCATCCGCTCCCAGCTGGATTTCCTCCAGCTTCTTCTCGACAACCTCCCCCAGCTGGTTTTCTGGAAGGACAATTCCCTGCGCTACGTGGGCGCCAACAAGGCCTTCGCCCGGTTTTTCCAGATCGCCGACCCGTCCGAGGTCATGGGCAAGACCAACGCGGAGCTCATGCCCGACTGGTGGGAATATGTGGAGATGGCCGAGAAGCTCGACCGCGAGGCCATCGCCACCGGCAAGCCCAGACAGCGGGTGCGCTGGTCCTTCCGCAACCGCCAGGGCGAACCCTCGTGGCTTGAGATGACCAAGGCCCCGCTTCGGGACGAACGCGGCCGGATCGTGGGCGTGTTGAGCCTGGCCGAGGACGTGACCGGCAAGGAAATGCTCGAGGAACAGTTGCGCCAGGCCCAGAAATTCGAGGCCCTGGGCGCCCTGGCCGGAGGCCTGGCCCACGATTTCAACAACATCCTCACCTCCATCATCAATTCCACGGAGCTGGCCCTGCTGGACATTCCCGAGGATTCCCGCACGGCCGAGGACCTGCGCAGGGCGCTTCGGGCCTCGCGCCGGGGCAGCGGCCTGGCCCGGCAGCTTCTCACCTACAGCCGCCCCTCGCGCGAAGGCTTCCGGTCCGTGGACCTGCGTCCGGCCGTGCGCGAGGCCCTGGGGCTTTTCCGGGCCTCCCTGCCGGGAAACGTGCGTCTGGTCGAGGACATCGCCGAAACCCCGGTCATGTGCCTCGCCGATCCCGACCAGATCCACCAGGTCCTCATGAACCTGTGCGCCAACGCCTGGCAGGCCCTGCGCGGCGCCTCGGGAACCATCAAGGTGGGGCTTTCCCTGGTTTCGCTTTCGGAGGAGGAATGCCGCAGACTGGCCCTGCCCGAAGGCGTCTACGCCCATATCGTGGTGGAGGACGACGGCCCGGGCATCGCGCCCGAGATCATGGACAAGATCTTCGATCCGTTTTTCACCTCCAGGCGCCGCGAAGGCGGCACGGGGCTTGGACTGGCCGTGGTCTACGGCGCCGTGCGCAACCATGGCGGCTCCATCACGGCGGCCAGCGGGCCCGGACAAGGCGCCGCCTTTTCCATCCATCTGCCCTGCGCCAAGGAAAGCCTGGAACCTTTGGGCGCGGACGAGCCCGCGCCCAAGGGCCGGGGCGAGCGCATCCTCTTCGTGGAGGACGACCCCTCCCAACTGGAACTCATCCCGCGCATCCTGGCCAACGCGGGCTACGCCGTGCGTACGGCCGAAAACGCCGCCCAGGCGCTCAAGATCCTGGAAACGGCCGAAAAGGACGCCTCGGGCAGGGCCTTCGATCTCGTGGTCACGGATTTCGACATGCCCGGAAAGACCGGCTTCGAACTGGCGGACATCCTCCTTGAGCGCGCGCCGGACATGCCCGTGCTGGTGGTCACGGGAAGAACCCAGGACATGGCCGCGGCCAGACGCCCGGAAAACGTCCGGGAAATTCTTCTCAAACCCTATGACTCCCGTTCCATCGCCGCGGCCATCCGCCGGGTTCTGGACGGCGGGGAGGGCGCCGTATGGCCCGCATCCTGATCATCGACGACGACGAACAAATCCGCCAGACCATGCAAAGCCTGGCCGCGCGCATGGGCCACGACTGCGGCGAGGCGGCCAATCTGGCCCAGGGCCTGGGCGCCCTGGCCTCGGGCGACTACGACGTGGTCTTTCTGGACATCAGCCTGCCCGACGGCAACGGACTGGACGCGCTCCCGGCCGTGCAAAACGCCGCCTGCGCCCCGGAAGTGATCGTCCTGACCGGCCGGGGCGGGGCCGAGGGCGCGGAGATCGCCATCCAGGGCGGCGTCTGGGACTACCTGGCCAAGCCCGCCTCGGTGAAGGAGATCATGCTCACTCTGGACCGGGCGCTCAAATACCGGGCCGAAAAATGCGCCGGCAAGGCCAAAGCCGCCTTCGATCCCGGCGACATCGTCGGCGAAAGCCCGGCCATGCGCGCCGCCTTCGAGCAGGCCGCCCGCGCCTCGTTCACGGACGCGGCCGCGCTCATCACCGGCGAAACCGGCACGGGCAAGGAGCTTTTCGCCTACGCCATCCACAAAAACAGCCGCCGGGCCAAGGGGCCGTTCGTGGTGGTGGACTGCGCGGCGCTCACCCCCACCCTGGTGGAAAGCGCCCTTTTCGGCCACCGCAAGGGTTCGTTCACCGGCGCGGACAAGGACCGGACCGGGCTCGTGGCCCAGGCCGACGGCGGCTCGCTCTTCCTCGACGAGATCGGGGACCTCTCCCCCGAGATCCAGAAGGCCTTCTTGCGGGCGCTCCAGGAAAAACGCTTCCGGCCCGTGGGCGCCAGCCGCGAAGAGACGAGCGATTTCCGGGTCATCGCCGCCACGCACCGGGATCTCGACGCCATGGCCCGGGAGGGGCGCTTTCGCCAGGACCTCCTCTTTCGCCTGAAAAGCCTGACCATCTCCCTGCCTCCCCTTCGAGACCGGGCGGGGGACGTGGCGGAGCTGGCCAGGCGCTATCTGGCCAGGATCGCCCAGAAATACGGCGCGCCGCCCAAAGAGGCCGAACCGGATTTCTACGAGGCGCTCAAGGCGTACTCCTGGCCGGGCAACGTACGCGAGCTTTTCGGCGCCCTGGAGCGGGCCTTCGCCGCCTCGGTCTCCGAGGAGCGGCTCTATTCCCGCAGCCTGCCCACGGACATCCGCATCAGCGCCGCCAAATCCAGGATCCGCATGCCCGAAGCGGCGCAGGCGCCCGGAATTCCGGAAGGCGCCGGGCCGGCGGCCCTGGCGGATGCGCGCACGAGCCTCAAGGATTTCAAGACCGCCATGGAGCGGGTCTATCTGGACAACCTGATCGCCCGGCATGGGGGGGACCTTTCGGCCATGCTGGACATCTCAGGCCTGTCCCGCTCCCATTTCTACGCGCTGCTCAAAAAGCACGGCATGGAATTCAAATAACCCGGCGCCCCCTTGTCCGGAATGGGACCGGCCCATATCGGAGCGGACTGGTCCGCTTTTTCGGACGAGACCCGAACGGCCCGTGAAAAGGGTTCCCTGGCGAAAGACGCCGCCAGGCGAGGCGATCGTCTGAAAATTCAGACGGGCATGGAGCCCGGTCTCATATCCATGTTTAGCGCAACACATTGTAATTAAAGATATATTCTAGAAATATCGGTTTGGCGCCATTCTTGATTTGGGCGGCCTGAAGCCCTGGCTTCGCATCTCAACCCAAGGAGTCGCCCTATGCCGCTCGCAACTTTGGCCCTTATCGCCTTGGCGCCCATCGCCCTGGCCCTCGTTCTCATGGTAGGCATGCGCTGGCCCGCCACCAAAGCCATGCCGCTGGCCTGGCTGGTCACGGCCCTGGCCGCCGTTTTCGTCTGGGACATGCCCGCCGGATTCGTCCTGGCCTCAACCTTGAGCGGCTTCGGCGGCGCCATCAACGTCCTCATCATCGTCTTCGGCGCCATCCTCATCCTCTACACCCTGCGCGACAGCGGCGGCATGGAGACCATCAACTGCGGCTTCCACGGCATCAGCCGCGACCGCCGGATTCAGGTCATCATCATCGGCACGGTCTTTTCGGCCTTCCTGGAAGGCGCGGCCGGCTTCGGCACCCCGGCGGCCATCGCCGCGCCGCTGCTTTTGAGCCTCGGCTTCCCGGCCCTGGCCGCGGCCATGGTCTGCCTGATCCTGAACTCCTTCCCCGTGACCTTCGGCGCGGTGGGCACCCCGGTCTGGTTCGGCCTCAAGAACTTAAAGCCCCAGATCGAAGCCGCCATCGCCGCCGGACAGGCGGGGGACATCACCTCCTTCTCCATGTTCCTCAAGGTCATCGGCGAATGGGCCTCGGTGCTGCATCTGCCCATGATCTTCATCCTGCCCCTTTTCGTGAACATGATGCTGACCCGCTTCTTCGGCCAGAACAAGTCCTGGAAGGAAGGCCTGGGCGCCTGGAAGTTTTCCCTGTTCGCCTCGACCTGCTTCGCCATCCCCTACGTGGCCGTGGCCTTTCTGGTGGGCGAGGAATTCCCGAGCTTGCTCGGCGGCCTGATCGGCACCGGCATCGTGGTCATGGCGGCCAAGAAGGGCTTCCTCCTGCCCAAGGACGTCTGGGATTTCGGACCGCAGTCCACCTGGGAAAAGGAATGGACCGGCGAAATCGCCTCCACGGACAAATGCGAATTCAAGGCCCACATGAGCCAGTTCCGCGCCTGGCTGCCCTACGTCCTCATCGGCCTCATCCTGGTGCTCACCCGCATCACCGACCTGCCCTTCAAGGCCATGGTCAGCGCCTGGGTCATCAAGATCCCCAACATCCTGGGCTACGAGACCGTGAGCTTCTCCATGCAGCCCCTCTACCTGCCCGGCACCATCCCCTTCATGCTGGTGGCCATCCTGACCATCTTCATCCACGGGATGCCCGGCGCGAAGGTCAAGGCCGCCTGGACCGACTCCATCAAGCGCATGAAAGGCCCGGCCATCGCCCTCTTGTTCGCCGTGGCCCTGGTGGAAATCTTCAAGCAGTCCGCTCATAACGGTCTGGATCTGCCCTCCATGCCCCTGGCCATGGCCAAGGCGGCCGCCGGCATGGCCGGATCCACCTGGCCGCTGTTCGCCTCCTTCGTGGGCGCCCTCGGGGCCTTCATCACCGGCTCCAACACGGTCTCCGACCTGCTCTTCGCCGAATTCCAGTACGGCGTGGCCTCCCAGCTTGGCATCTCCCACCAGATCACCGTGGCCCTGCAGGCCGTGGGCGGCGCCATGGGCAACATGGTCTGCATCCACAACATCGTCGCCGCCTCGGCCACCGTGGGTCTCGTGGGCATGGAGGGCATGCTCATCCGCAGGAACTCCCTGCCCATGACCATATACGGCCTGGTGGCGGGAACCATGGGTCTCATATATATCTACGTCCTGTTCCCGGGTATTTTCTAATAGCCCCAACCTCCCCTCGCATGTCCCGGCGCGGGCCCGCCCGCGCCGGGGCATGAAAAGAAGCGGCCTAGCGGCCGCCAAAGGAGTTCCAGCATGTCGCACGACGCGCTCATCAAGGAATTTCAGGCCATCGTCGGCCCTGAAAACGTCATGACCGCCGAAACCGACCGCCACGCCTATTCCTACGACGCGGCGGTTCTCGATTCCCAGATCCCCGCCCTGGTGGTCAGACCCATGCGCGAGGAGGAACTCGGCCGGGTCGTCAAGCTCTGCAACGACAACGCGCTGCCCATCACCGTTCGCGGCGCGGGCACCAATCTCTCCGGCGGAACCATCCCCCTGCCCGGCGGCGTGGTCATCCTGACCAACGGCATGAACCGGATTCTGGAGATCAACGAGGCCGACCTCTACGCCGTGGTGGAGCCGGGCGTGGTCACGGCCAAGTTCGCGGCCGAAGTGGCGGGACGCGGTCTTTTCTACCCGCCCGATCCCGGCAGCCAGGCCGTGTCCACCCTGGGCGGCAACGTGGCCGAGAACGCCGGAGGCCTGCGCGGTCTCAAATACGGGGTGACCAAGGACTACGTCATGGGCATCGAATTTTTCGACGTTGAGGGCGAACTGGTCAAATCCGGCTCGCGCACGGTCAAATGCGTCACCGGCTACAACCTGGCCGGGCTCATGACCGGCTCGGAAGGCACCCTCGGCGTGTTCAACAAGCTCATCCTGAAGCTCGTGCCGCCGCCCGCCGCCGCCAAGGCCATGATGGCCGTGTTCGAGAACGTGGCCGCGGCCTCGGAAACCGTGGCCGCCATCATCGCGGCCAAGATCGTGCCCGCCACCCTGGAATTCATGGACAATTTCACCATCCGCACGGTGGAGAACTTCCGCAAGGCGGGTCTTCCCGTGGACGCCCAGGCCCTGCTTCTGATCGAAGTGGACGGCCACAAGGCCCAGGTGGAAGAGGAAGCGGCCAAGGTGGAGGCCATCTGCAAGGAACACGGCGCCTCCTCCATCACCGTGGCCAAGGACGCGGCCCAGCGCGACAAGGTCTGGCAGGCCCGGCGCGACGCCCTGCCCGCCCTGGCCAAGCTGAAGCCCACCTGCGTGCTGGAGGACGCCACCGTCCCCCGCAGCAAGATCCCGGCCATGATGGAGGCTCTCGGCGGCATCTCCCGGAAATACGGCCTGACCATCGGCACCTTCGGCCACGCCGGCGACGGCAACCTGCACCCCACCATCCTGACCGACAAACGCGACAAGGAGCAGTGGGAAAAGGTCGAGAAAGCCATCGACGACATCTTCGACAAGGCCCTTTCCCTTGGCGGCACCCTGTCCGGGGAGCACGGCATCGGCAAGGCCAAGTCCAAATACCTGGAGCTCGAGACCAGCCGGGGCGCCATCGCCTTTTCCCGGCGCATGAAGGCTTCCATCGACCCCAAGGGCATCCTCAACCCGGGCAAGATCATCGGTCCGGCCGGCGCGTAAGGGAGGTCCCATGTCCGACGTAAAATCCCTCCTGCGCCTGCTCTCCGAGCTGGACGACCAGCTCGTGACCTGCATGCGTTGCGGCATGTGCCAGGCGGTCTGCCCGGTCTTCGCCCAGACCGGGCGCGAGGCGGACGTGACCCGGGGCAAGCTGGCCCTTCTGGACGGGCTGGCCAAGGAAATGATCCACGATCCCGAAGGGGTGAACGAGCGTCTCGAACGCTGCCTCCTGTGCGGCTCCTGCGAGGCCAACTGCCCGAGCGGAGTCAAGGTCACGGACATCTTCCTCAAGGCCCGGGCCGTCATGACCGGCTATTTCGGCCTGTCCCCGGCCAAGAAAGCCATTTTCCGAGGCATGCTCGCCCATCCCAGGCTGTTCAGGCAGATCCTGTCCTTAGGCCGGAAATTCCAGCCCATCTTCACCAAGCCCGTGGACGACATGCTGGGCGCCTCCTGCGCCCGGTTCAAGGCCCCGGTCATCGGCGACCGCCGCTTCAAGAGGCTGGCGAAAAAACCCCTGCGGGAGACATACCCCATGCTCGATACCCCGCGCGTGGACGGCGGCCTCAAGATCGCCTTTTTCCCGGGGTGTCTGGCGGACAACATCTATCCCGGCGTGGGCGAGGCCGTCATCACCATAGCGCAGAAGCTCAAGATCGGAATATTCATGCCCGAAGGCCAGGCCTGCTGCGGCATCCCGGCCATCTCCAGCGGCGACCGGAGCGACTTCGACGCCATGGTCAGGCTCAACGTCAAGGCTTTTGCGGACGGCGACTTCGACTACCTGATCACTCCCTGCGCCACCTGCACCTCCACCATCAAGAAGGTCTGGCCCTCCATGTACGGCGGGACAAACCGGGTGGACGTCCTCAACCTGGCGGCCAAGGCCATGGACATCAGCGCCTTTCTGGTGGACGTGGCCAAGGTCAAACCCCTGGACGCTCCGGGCATGGGCGCGGTTTCCGTCACCTACCACGACCCCTGCCACCTCAAGAACTCGCTCGGGGTCGTGGCCCAGCCGCGCGCCCTGATCAAGGCCAGCAAGGGCTACAAGCTGGTGGAGATGGCCGAGGCCGGAACCTGCTGCGGCAGCGGCGGCAGCTTCAACCTCAAGCATTACGGGCTGTCCAAGGAAATCGGCATGCGCAAGGCGCAAAACGTGGAGAATTCCGGGGCCAAGATCGCGGCGACCTCCTGCCCGGCCTGCATGCTCCAGATGACCGACATGCTTTCGCGCCGCAAGGCCGGGGTGGTCGTGCGCCACGTTGCCGAGCTCTACGCCGAAAGCCTGGGCTGATCCTTCGATAGAAACGCAACGCCGCATCGTCTGATCGTTCGAAAAAGCAGGGGCCGGCGCATGTATGGCATGCGCCGGCCCCCTTTTTCTCTTGAACGCCGCGATCCGGCCCGCTCAGCGGTTCGAGACGGATTTCGCCTTGAAGCGATCCAGCATGGAGGCCAAATCGGCGAAATTCACTGGTTTCGCGATATATCCGCTCATCCCGGCCGCAAGGACGCGCTCCCTGTCTCCGGACATGGCGTGGGCCGTGACCGCCACCAGGGGCAGGGCGCACACGGGCGGCGGGAGAAGACGGATCCTCGCCGCCGCCTCCAATCCCCCCATGACCGGCATGCGCACGTCCATGAGCGCCAGATCGAAGGCGCCGTCCCTGGCCAGGATGTCCAGGACTTCCTTGCCGTTGGCCGCGCAGACCGCCTCATGACCGAGCTTTCGCAAAACCCGCGTCATGGCCAGCCGATTGGCGGGATCATCCTCGGCCAGAAGAATGCGCAAGCCCTTGCCGTCCGGAGCGGGCCCATGAACCTCGCCCAACGTCCGCCCCCCTGACGCGGGATTCCGGGAAAAGCGGACCGTGAAGGCCGCCAGCGTTCCCTGTTCCGGATCGCTCTCCAGATACAGCTCGCCGCCCATGAGCTCGACGAGCCGTCTGGCCACCCCAAGCCCCAGTCCAAGCCCCTGATATTTCCTGGTGATGGAGCCGTCGGCCTGGGTGAAGGGTTCGAAGATGGTCCGCATTTTATGCCTGGGGATGCCGATTCCCGTGTCCGAGACGGAAAAGAGAAGACGGGCCGTTCCGGAATCCTCCGCATCGTCCAGAACGTCCCCTTCGATGCGGACCTCTCCGGTTTCAGTGAATTTCACGGCGTTGTCCGTCAGATTGAACAGAATCTGCTTCAGGCGGTAGCCGTCGCCGTGGCACAGCGCGGGCATTTCGTCCCCCACCCTGAGGGACAGGCGCACTCCCCGGGATTGGGCCTTCGGGGCGAAAGCGTCCTGGGTCTGGCGCATGATCTCCCGGATGTCCGTCGCTTCCTCGCTCAGGCTGAGCTTATCAGCCTCGATCCTGGTCAGATCCAATATCTCGCCGATGATGCGCAGCAGGCATTTGCCGGATTCCATGGCGATCTTCACGTATTCGGCCTGCTCGGCGCTCAGCGCGCCGCCCTGCAGAAGCTGGAGCATGCCGAGGACGCCGTTCATGGGCGTGCGCAATTCGTGGCTCATATTGGCCAGAAACTCGCTTTTGGCCCGGGCGGCGCTTTCGGCGGCCTCCTTGGCGGCCAGAAGCCGCTCCTCGAATTCCATGCGGCTGGTGACGTCCATGACCAGGATGGCGAACTGGCCCGTGGCCGGAACGTGGACGCTGATGTCCAGATGCCTTCCGATTTCCAGGGCGTGAACGGAAAAGCGCGCCCGATTGGCCACGCGCGTGGTTTCAGACGCCTGCCTGACCACCTCTAGGATGCTTCCGGACAGGGTCTCGCAGGCCGGTTTCATCCGGATGCGCTCGCGGTCAACCCCGAACATGGCGCAAAACACCTTGTTCGCTTCGAGAATCCGGCAAAGGGACCCCGGCTCCCCATCCCGGGAAACGCCCTGGCGTTCGAACAGGGCGAAACCCTCGGGCAGGTTGTCGAACAGGGCGGCGAAATTCCGCTCCGCCCGGCGATGGGCGGTGATGTCGCGGCACACGCTCAGTACGCTTGCGGCTTCGCCCGAGGGACCGCGTTCCAGGAACAGACGCCAGTTCAGGATGATGGGGCCGCTTGGCCCCTGCATCTCGTACTCGGATTCCTGGTTTTTTCCGGTCTCGAAGACCTGTCGGATCCTGTTTTCCCGGTATTGGCTGACGGCCGGGGAAAACCCGGCCTCGAGATGGGTTTTGCCGAGAAGCTCCCGGGGCTTTTTCCCGATCAGGCCCTCGACCGCCGGACTGACGAAGACATGGCGCAGATTGGCGTCATAGCGCATCATGACGTCGGCGGCGTTTTCCACCATGGCCCGATATTCGCCAAGCAGCCTGGCCTGGTCCGCGTTCTCCTTTTCCAGAGCGGTCAGACGTTCCCGTAAAAAAGCCTGTCCTTCCTTTGCATCGCGTACTCCATCGTCGGCGTCCGCCATGGGCTTTCCTTTTCGGTTTTACGACGATGCGAATGGTTTTGGAGATTGTCCCGGCTAGAATAAACCAGAATGGCCGCCGGGCCGCAAGACTTTCCCGTCCGGATTTCTTTGTATCCGGCTAACCCTGCGGCGGGACGGAAGAAAAACCTTCAGTTGAAGGAAGCGGGCGAAGAAGGGAAAAGAAGAAGACCGGGAGGCGGCTAGGAGGAAGCGAAAAGCTCGAGTTCCTCGTCGTCCGCGTTCTCGTCGATGTCCTCGAGCACGGCGAAAAACTCCCCGAGATCGCGCAGCTTGAGCTCGTCCTGCACGGATTTTGGCGGATTGACCAGAAAAAGGCGCATGCCCCTGGTGGTGAGCGCGGTCTGGAGCTTGACGAAAAAGCCGAAGCCCGCGCTGGTCAGTCCCGGGCAGCCGGACAGCTCCGCCGCCACGAACTGAAATCCGCCCTTGCCAAGGGCCGCGAAGACAGCCTGCCCAAGCTGTTGGGCCAGGGGCTCGTCGACCCTGGCATGGACCCGGGCCCACAGGGAGCGGCCGCGCGCTTCAAGATGCATTGCGTCCATAATGGGTTCGCGCCAGGGCGGACCCTGGCCGTTTATGAGGCGTGTTGGATGAATCGCCCGCAGGCGCGGCGCGCCTCCGGGAACCTCTCCTTCGAAAGGCATGGTATCCCAGCCGCGCGCGGCGGGCAAGCGCGGAAAAGAGGATGGCCTGAAGGAGCGGCGACGGCCCCCCGTCAAAAGTCAATACGCTCAGGTCTCGTCGTCATTACAGCCGTTCCCCATGGCCCGGCCACAAAAAAACCGGCCAGGCGGCCGGTTCAATTGGCGCGGCGTGCGCGCGGAAAGCGGGAATGCCGGTTACCGGAACCATGCCAGAAGATTGAAGGGCTTGTAGCCGTTGTCCGGATTCTCGGCGTAGCGGCAGCCGAGATTCTTGTCCTCATCCTTGTACAGGATGTCGTCCTTGGAGCTGCGGTAAAAGCAGCACTCGTTGTTGTTGCAGACCAGGATTTCGCCCCACCCGGTCTCGGGCGGCGCTATCCAGCTTTCAAGCTTGGACCCGCAATGGGGGCAGCAGCGATCTTCACTCATACCGTTTTTCTCCTCGCCAGCGAATAAACCGGCCTTCTGGGCCGGACTTGCTAGAATGTAGGCGCCGGGGCCGGTTCGTCAAGGCAAATGGGGAAATCGGCCCGATTTGGGCCAACGCCGGACATGGCCGCCGCATCCCGGGTTTTCAAGCCAGAGGTCACGCGCGCGTATCAAGGCTCCCGGGAAAGCCTGAACACGGCATGCCGCGCCCATGTCCGCAGCCCCGTGTTTCCTGAAAACAAGAAATGAGGCGGGAGACAGTTGCCGGAAAACAATCCCGCTCGCCTCATACAAACGAAAAAGGCCGGACGAACCGGCCTTATTTTTGGCGAGTTGCGACGTCTAGGCGTCGTCTCTGGCGTAATACAGCAGATCGTACTTGTCCTTGAGCTTTTTCAAAAGCGCCTCGTTGGCGGCGTCGCCGTCCAGGGGCTTGATGCGGATATAGACGTGACGACGTCCGGCGCCGGATTGTTCATAGGACGTCAGGATGCTCACGATCCGGGCGTCGGCCGCCTTGAGGTCGTCCAGAACGGCCTTGAGGCTTCCCTGCGCGTCCGGCAGGTCGAAGGCGAACTGCAAGCCTCCGTAGAGCGCGCCGGTGATGCGCACGAGCACGGTGAACACGTCGCTGTCCGTGACCACGCCCACCACCTTGCCGTCCGCGTCCACCACCGGCAGTCCGCCGATATGGTTGCGCATGAGGATGACGGCGGCTTTCTCCATGGTATCCTCTGGCCGCACGGTTATGGGCTTCTTGGTCATGATGTCGCCGACCTTGATCTCGGAAAGCAGATAGTACAGCTCATGCATGTCGAGGGTGGTGGCCTTGGAAGGCGAGGCTTCCTTGATGTCCCGGTCCGAGACGATGCCGACGAGCTTGCCGGATTCGTCCACCACCGGCAGCCGCCGGATATTGTTTTCCTTCATCTTCTTGGCGGCCTTCATGATGGAGGCTTCCGGCAGAACGACGATGGGGTCCTTTGTCATCCAATCTTTGATGAGCATGCGTTTCTCCTGTCTGAAGGCTGCTTGTCGCCGCAACCTGTTTCTAGTAATTCCATCCGCGGGATCGAGGGCCGTCCCCCTCCCCGTTTCCAGCGCGAATCCCATTCGTTCCTTGGCAAGTTTTGCGAAACGAATGGCCCGCCTGATTCCTGGTTACAATAGATCATGCGGCCTGTTCAAGGGCGCAATGCCGCAAGCGCCGCAAAATCCAAGGCATCTTTCATGAAAGCCCTCGTCTACCATCGAAGCATACCAAAATATCTCTTAAGTCAGCTCCTCAGCCGCTTCAACCGAAAACGGTTTTATGCGCGCTTTTCCCCGCTCAAATACCAGGACCGCCCCTTTGATCCGCCCAGGGGCTGGGCCGTCCTGAAACCCCAGCTGTGCGGGGTGTGCGGCTCGGACGTGAACCTCTTAAAGGGCCACGAATCCTTTTTGCTGGAGCCCTACGCCTCGCTTCCCGCCGTCCTGGGCCATGAGATCGTGGCCAGGGTGGAGGAGGCGCCCCAGGGCTCGGGGCTCGACAAGGGCCAGCGGGTGGCCGTGGAGCCGGTTCTTCCCTGCGAAACGCGCAATCTGCCCCCCTGCCCCCAGTGCGCGGCCGGGTTCTACAACCTGTGCTCCAATTTCCTCGAAGGCGACCTGCCGCCCGGCTCCTTTCTCGGCTACAACGCCAAGGCCTCCGGCGGCATGGCCGAGATGACCGCCGCCCACCCCTCGCGCATCGTCCCCTTGCCGGACCATCTTCCGGACGAGGACGCCGTGCTCATCGACTCCATGGCCTCGGCCCTGCATCCGGTCCTGTGGAACTACCCCAAGAACCATGAGACCGTGGCCATCTACGGCGCGGGCATTCTCGGCCAGCACGCCATACGGCTTTTGCGGGCGCTGGGGTCAAAGGCGAAAATCGTGGCCGTGGCCCGCTACCGGTTCCAGGAGGAACTGGCGCGGGAGGGAGGGGCGGACGTCGTCCTGCGCTCGCCGGATCGCAAGGCCCTGGCCGAAGCGCTGGGGGGCCGGTTCATCCCCACCACCATGGGCGGCGGCAACGTGGAGGGCGGTGCGGACGTGTTCATCGACTGCGTGGGCAATTCCCGGTCCGTGCAGGAGGGGCTTTTAAGCCTGCGCTCCAGGGGCCGGTACGTCATGGTGGGCACGGCCTCGAGCCTCAAGAAGGTGGACGCCTCGAGCATCTGGTTCAGGGAGCTTTCGCTCACGGGCTCGGCGGCCTACAGCCAGGCCCCGGACCCGGACAATCCCCAACAATACATCAACGTATACCGGAAATGCGTGGAGCTTTTAAGCTCGGGAAAGTACGCGGCCAAAGGGCTGGTAACCCATTTCTTCCCCCTGGAGCTGTACAGGGAAGCCTTTGCCGCCGCCTTCGACAAAGGCGGCCACAAGAGCATGAAGGTGGTCTTCGACCTGCGGTAGACGCCCAGGGAAGGACCTCCGCCAACGGGTGATCGCCCTTTGAGATCCCATCGTCATTTGAGGGCGAAATGAAAAAAGGCCGCCGGAACCAGGTCCCGGCGGCCATTATTTTTGGATCGCGCGATGTTCCTATTCGGAAAGGATGGGCTCCTGGGGCTCGGTGAGCAGGAATTCGCCCTTTTGAATCCAGGATTTGAGCGTATCGGCCACCTCCAGCGACATGGTCCGGCTGGTCACCGGAACGGTCGGGGTGCGCTTGCCGTTGACCTCTATCTCCCCGGAAAGAAGCTCTTCGTAGGTGGCGTGCCCCAGAATCTTGGAAATGCCGTTGGGGTAGTCGTGGCCGTAATCCTTGATGGGCATCTGGATGTCCGCATCCGATACGCCGCAGAAATAGGCCATTTCCTCGTTGAGCATGGGAATGGGAATGCCCACGCCCAACGCGAGCGACACGCCGTAGCCCATGATGCTCACCCCGCGCACGAACCGGGCGTTCATCTTCTTCATGTCGCCCTTGACCATGAGGGTTCCGGCGGCCGTCAGGGGAATGCCGCGCTCGTTGCGCTTGGGCCTGGGGTCGTGCTGGGTGCCGGGGCCGAGCACATAGCCCTGGCCGCCTCCGAGAAAGATGCGCGTCCCGAGCCCGATGGTCCGCAGATACGGATCGTTGAATAACGGCGAGAGCTGCCCGGCCGTGGCGAAATTGGCGTTGCGGCAGTTGGGCTTTAAGGGCCCCATGTAGGTGTAGATGATCCGCGAGGTCAGATTCACGGCGACGTTATAATTTTGATAACAATTTCGAGGATTTAACAGCATTGCGAACTTCAGGTCCGCAAGGGTTATATCCTTTTCCAGCTCTTTGCGCGGATAGCAGTCCGTGACGTAGGATTCGCAGGAAAGGCGTACGGCCTTGCCCTTCAGCAGATCCTCGATCACGTGGCCGCCGCCGTATTTGAAGGCGCCGGGGTGAACCTTGTTCAGGGGGTCGTTCTTCTCCATCTCGGTGCAGCCGAGATAGGCGTCCACGGCGGCCAGGCCCGCATGGCAGGGAATGTTGTTGAGCCTGACCTTGGAGGCGCGCATGGAGGGCGGCTCCTGGCCGAAATTGAAGAGCATGCCCGACGAGCACATGGGGGAAAAGGTGCCCGTGGTCACCACGTCGATTTCCTGGGCGGCCTTGACCTTGCCCAGGCGCCTGACCGCCTCGACCATTTCCGAGGCGTTGACCACCACGGCCTTGCCCTTGGCGATGCGCTTATTGATGTCCGCGACGGTTTTTTTCACTTCAAATGCGGTCGTCATATCCTTTTTCATCCTCGAAGAACTCTTTTTTAGCGTCCCAAAGGAGAAATTATTGGCCGATTTCCCCTTCAAAGGCAATTTCTTTCTCCTTGCGGACCCGGCCGCCTCTTGGCTTCGAAGCGCTTCTCTGCTATGATGATGGGCGTTGAAGGAAGGGAAGGTAACTCTTGCCGTTACCCACTAACATACTGAAATAATTCAATCAAGGTGACGACGCCCCAGGCTCGTCCGCCTTCGGATTCGGCGTGTTGAAAGAAGACCTGCGGCGGCGTCTGCTCCAAGAATGTCCCGAGGAAGACCTGCGAAGATGGTTCGATCCCCTGGAAATGGAAATCATCGAACCCATCCAGGTCTTTTCCGTGGCCTTTCCCCATGCCTATTTCGCCCAATGGTTCAACGACAACGTCCAGGACTATTTCGAGAAGCAGGTGAGCGAATTCGTCGGCCAGGGCTATATCCTGCAATACAATTGCAAGAACGCCGGCCTCTCGGCCAAGGGGTTGCGCCCGTTCGCGGAAACCACCGCCTCCATCGGCTTCCCCTTCGGCCACCAGTTCACCTTCGAATCGTTTTTCGCCAACGAGAAAAACTATTTCCCCCTGGCCCTGGCCAAGGAAATCTCCAAACACGGCGAAATCAAATACAATCCCTTCATCATCTGCGGCGGATCGGGTTCGGGCAAGACCCACCTCATCCGCTCCATGGCCAATGAAATCTCCCGGCAAAACGCCAGGGACAAGGTGTTCGTCGGCGCCATGGACGACATCCACAACATCTTTACCGTGAAATTTCCCCTTGATCGCTACCAGGCCAGAAAATACCTGGAGTCGTTCACCTGGCTTTTTGTGGACGATTTTCAGAACATAAAGAAATACAAGGAATTGGAACAGGAGCTCATCCTTCTGTTCGACGCCTTCCACGACGCGGGCAAACAGATGGTCTTTTGCTGCGCCGACAAGGTGGCCAGCTACGATTTTCTCGACCCCACCCTGAAATCCCGGCTGGAATGGGGCCTTGTGGTCAACCTCAAGGCGCCGGATCTCGACGTGCGGCTGCGCTTCGTGGAAAACCACTGCCGCCGCAAAAAGCTCGCCCTGACCAAGGACCAGATGGTCACCCTGGCCAAACGCTTCGAAAGCCTGCGCAGCCTCTCGGGCATGCTCCTTCGCTTCGACGCCTTTCGCGAGCATGTGCGCGGGGACATTTCGGAAAAGGATTTCAGGCGGCTCATCCTGTTGACCGAGGAAAAAAAGGGCCCGGAAACCACGCCGGACCAGATCCTGGCCGCGGTCTCCGCCCATTTCCAGATTCCGGTGAAGGATCTCCTCGGCGCCAAACGCCACAAGACCGTGGCCTACGCCCGGCAAATCGCCATGACGCTCTGCCGCCAGCTCCTGGGCCTGTCGTACCCCGCCCTGGGCAATCTCTTCGGGGGCAAGGACCACAGCACGGTTTTGTACTCGATCCGAAAAATCAATACATTACAGGCGAATGATAAAGATACGAAGAATTTGCTCATTTCCCTGTCGAAAAAATGCCGCCAAAGCGGTCAATCGTGAGAAAACCGGACGCGTTGCTCCTTACGACGCTTTCCGGTCGTTTGGCGCGTTCATAATTTTTCACGTGAAACAAGTACGTTACATTGAAACGGAACAAACGGACCGCCCCTATTAACAACGATTAAAAAAAAACTTCTTCCTAGAAGAAGATACCGGAAACGAACCGCGCGAGGACGCGCCGCACAAGGAGAACGCCATGCAGATCAAGGTCTACCGGAACGACGTCATCGACGGGTTGCAAAAGTCTTCGGGCATCATCCCCGCCAAGACCGGCGCCGCCTTCCTGCGGACCATATGGCTTCGGGCCGAGGGCCAGAGCCTGCAGATCCTTTCCACGGATTCCAGCCTGGAATTCACCGGCCAGTATCCGGCCCAGGTGGATCAGCCCGGTCTGGCCGGAGTCCAGGGCAAGAGCTTCTACGAGCTCGTGCGCAAATTGCCCCCGGGCGAAATCGGCATGAAGCTCGACGGGGAAACCGGCAACCTGCTCATCACCCAGGGCTCAAGACGCTACAAGCTGCCCGTGAGCGACGCCAGCTGGTTCCAGAATTTCTCCGCCTTCCCGGCCGAAGGCGCGGTCCTGTGGTCCGGTGACTATCTCCAGGAGATCATCGACCGGGTGTCCTTTTGCATCAGCGACGAGGACACCATGGAAGCCATGGCCTGCATGTTCATGAAGCCCGAAGCCCAGGACAGCCGGGTGGAGGTCTGCGGCTTAAATGGCCATCAGTTCGCCCTGGCCGGATTCATGAACGACGACGTGCATGGCCTGCTCCCGTCCGAAGGCGCGCTCATCCAGAAGAAATACGTGGCGGAACTGAAAAAATGGCTCACCTCGGACGAGATCGAGATGTCCATCAGCCAAAAGCGCCTGTTTTTCCGCACCGCTCCCAACAACGGAAGCGCGGAAGGCCAGAAGAGCATGGAGACCTTCAGTCTGCCGCTGTCGTATTACCAGTACCCGGATTACAAGAATTTCGTTTCCAAGCTGGACGGCGAGGAAGTCTCGGAGCTGATCGTGGACCGGCAGGAGCTCGGAGACGCCCTGGAGCGCGTGGCCATATTCAACACCGACAACAACCGTTGCGCCTATTTCATGTTCGATTCCCCGGGTCTTTTGTCCCTGCAAAGCCAGGGGCAGGAGGCGGGCGAGGCCATGGAGTCCATGGAAGCCTCCTTCACCGGCGATCTCAAGAAAATCGCCTTCCCCACCCGGGACATCAACGAGATCCTGACCAAGTTCAGCTCGGCCAAGGTCAAGCTGACCCTGACCGGCGCCGAAGGCCCCTGCGGGGTGACCGGCGACAAGGACGAGGACTATCTGGTCATCATCATGCCCATGAAGATCGTGGAAGAGACGTACTACAGCGAGGAAGACATCTAACATGAATCAGCAACCCGGATCCAAATCGTACGACGCTGCCAGCATCACCGTGCTGGAAGGGCTTTCCGCCGTCAGGAAACGCCCGGCCATGTACATCGGCAGCACCGATATCAGGGGGCTGCACCATCTTGTCTACGAGGTCATGGACAACTCCATCGACGAGTCCATGGCCGGAGTGTGCGATCGCATCGGCGTCGTCATCCACATGGACAATTCCGTAACCATCACCGACAACGGCCGCGGCATTCCGGTGGACATGCACCCCAAGGAAAAGCGCCCGGCCGTGGAAGTGGTCATGACGGTGCTGCACGCGGGCGGCAAGTTCGACAACGACGCCTACAAGGTCTCGGGCGGCCTGCACGGCGTGGGCGTGTCCGTGGTCAACGCCCTGTCCGAATACCTGGAAGTCACGGTCCATCGCGACGGCCACAAATACCACCAGCGCTACGAGCGGGGCATCCCGGTCACCGAGCTGGCCGTCCTCGGCGAGTCCAACCGCCGGGGAACCACCATCCGTTTCCGGCCGGACGAGGAAATCTTCGAGACCGTGCAGTTCAACCACGAGACGCTCAAGAAGCGTTTCGAGGAAGTGGCGTACTTGAACAGCGGCCTGGAAATCGATTTCCGCGACGAGAGAAGCCAGGAACGCGACATCTTCAAGTTCGAGGGCGGGCTTATCCGGTTCGTCAAGGACCTGAACAGCGGCGAGACCCCGGTCCACGAGATCATCTCCGGCGCGGGCGAAATCGACTCCATCCTGGTGGAGTTCGCCTTGCAGTACAACGCCAAGTACAAGGAAGAGGTCCTGACCTTCGCCAACAACATCCGCACGCGCGAAGGCGGCACCCATCTGGCCGGTTTCAAGACCGCGCTCACCCGGGCCATCAACGTCTACATCGAAAAGTCGGATCTGCCGAAGAAATTCAAGCAGAAGCTCTCGGGCGACGACGTGCGCGAGGGACTCACGGCCGTGGTCAGCGTCAAGCTGCCCGGACCCCAGTTCGAGGGACAGACCAAGACCAAGCTCGGCAACAGCGAAGCCGCGGGCGTGGTGGCCAAGATCGTCTTCGAGGCCATGAACGTCTATTTTGAGGAAAATCCCAAGGACGCCAAGGCCATCGTGGAAAAGGCCGTGGACGCGGCCCGGGCCCGCGAGGCCGCCAGGAAGGCCAAGGAGCTGGTCCGGCGCAAGGGCGCCCTTTCCGACAACGCCCTGCCCGGCAAGCTGGCCGACTGCCAGAGCAAGAAGCCCGAGGAATCGGAACTCTACATCGTTGAGGGCGATTCGGCCGGCGGCTCCGCCAAGCAGGGACGCGATCCCAAGTTCCAGGCCATCCTGCCCCTTCGCGGCAAGATCCTGAACGTGGAGAAGACCCGCGTCGACAAGATGCTCGGCAACAAGGAAATCCGGGCCCTCATCACGGCCATGGGCGCGGGCATGCCCGGCGGCGAGGAGCCGCTGGACCTGGAACGCCTGCGCTACCACAAGATCGTGATCATGACGGACGCCGACGTGGACGGCGCCCACATCCGGACGCTTTTGCTGACCTTCTTCTACCGCCAGTACCAGGAGCTCATCGAGAAGGGCTATCTCTACATCGCCCAGCCGCCCCTGTTCAGGGTGCACAAGGGCAATTTCGAACGCTTCATCAAGGACGAGGCCGAGCTGTCCGACTTCCTCATGGGCCGCATCGGCGCGGACATCAACGTGACCCAGGGGGAGCGCAGCTTCTCGGGCGACGAGCTGTTGGCCCTGTTGGACAAGATCCGCTTTCTGGAGGCGCGCTTCGCGGAGGCGGCCGCCTACGGCCTGCCGGAAGCGCTCATGCAACGCATCCTGGATTACCCTGAACAGCTTTCCCCGGCCGATTTTCATTCGGCCGAATCCCTGGGCGGCGAGCCGCCCGCGGCCTTCGTGTCCTTCATGCTGGAAAAGGAATACCACGTCTTCATGGACGCCGAGGAGGACGACGCGGACGAAAAACGCCTGTACGTCATCTTCGAAGACAGAAACAAGGGACTGCACCGCATCGGGGTGGAGTTCTTCAATTCCAGGATCTACCGCAGAGCCTTCAAGGCGGCGGCCGAGTTGCGGGAACTGTGCGCGCCCTATGCTTTCACGGTGATGAAAAAAGACGGCGCCCAGCCTGTCCGGGGACTGTCCGCCCTTCTGGCCGTGGTCATGGAGGAGGCCCACAAGGGCGTGAACATCCAGCGCTACAAGGGTCTGGGCGAAATGAACCCCGAGCAGCTCTGGGAAACCACCATGGACCCGGAAAAACGCACCTTCCTCAAGGTGCAGATCGAAGACCTCGACGAGGCGCACGACATCTTCTCCGACCTCATGGGCGAAAAGGTGGAGCCGCGCCGGGAATTCATCGAACGCAACGCCCTGACCGTCAGGGAACTGGATATCTAAACGCCGCAAAGGCGCGGGCCGGGGATGGCCATCCCCGGCCGCGTCCTTTTTCCGGCCGGAGCGAACCGTGAGCGATATTGTCAAGATCGAAGAGGAACTCAAGAAATCCTATCTGGAATACTCCTTGAGCGTCATCATCGGCCGGGCCATCCCGGACGTGCGCGACGGACTCAAGCCCGTGCACCGGCGCATCCTGTACGCCATGCACGACCTTGGGAACTACTATAACCGGGCCTACAAGAAGTGCGCGCGCGTGGTGGGCGACGTCATCGGTAAATATCACCCCCACGGCGATTCCGCCGTGTACGACGCCCTGGTGCGCATGGCCCAGGATTTCTCCATGCGCGACCCCCTGGTGGACGGCCAGGGCAACTTCGGCTCCATCGACGGCGACGCCGCGGCGGCCATGCGTTACACCGAGGCCCGCATGTCCAGGCTCGCCGGGGAATTCCTGGCGGACATCGAAAAGGGCACCGTGGATTTCAGGCCCAACTACGACAACACCCTGGAAGAGCCCGAGGTTCTGCCCACCAAGGCCCCGAACCTGCTCCTGAACGGCTCCTCGGGCATCGCCGTGGGCATGGCCACCAACATTCCCCCCCACAACCTGGGGGAACTGTGCGACGGCCTGCTGCATCTGCTCGACAACCCGCGCTGCCTTATCGACGAGCTGATCGCCCGCATTCCCGGACCGGATTTTCCCACCGGCGCCTCCATCTACGGCGGCCAGGGGATCGTGGAAGCCTACAAGACCGGCCGGGGAAGCATCAAGATCCGGGGCAAGGTGGAGGTGGAGGAGCGCAAGAAGGGGCATGAATCCATCGTGATCCGGGAGATTCCCTACGCGCTCAACAAGTCCACCCTGGTGGAGAAGATCGCGGCCCTGGTCAACGATCACAAGATCGAGGGCGTGTCCGACCTGCGCGACGAGTCCGACCGCAAGGGCATCCGCATCGTCATCGACCTGAAAAAGGGCGCCATCCCGGATATCGTCATCAATTCCCTGTACAAATTCACCCAGCTCGAGACCTCCTTCGGCCTCAACATGCTGGTGGTGGCCGGAAACAGACCGGCCCTTCTGAATTTGAAGGAAATCCTGGAGCATTTCCTCAACCACCGCCGGGAGGTCATCACCCGGCGCACCCGGTTCGACCTGAAAAAATCCGAGGACCGGGCCCATATCCTGGAAGGCCTGCGCATCGCGCTCGACAATATCGACGAGGTGGTGCGCCTCATCCGGGCCTCCAAGACCCCGGCCGACGCCAAGGCCGCCCTGTCCGAGCGCTTCGGCCTGTCCGACCGCCAGTCCCAGGCCATCCTGGACATGCGCCTGCAACGGCTGACCAACATGGAGCGGGAAAAGCTCCTCGAGGAATACGCCGAGCTTTTGAAGCTCATCGAATACCTGCGCTCCATCCTGGAGAACGAGGAAGTCCTGCGCGGGGTCATCCGGGACGAGATCAAGGACCTGAAGGACAAGTTCGCCACCCCCAGGCGCACGGAAATCCTGGACGATCTCGAAGGCATCGACATCCTGGATCTCATTCCGGACGAGGACGTGGTCATCATTCTCTCCCGGCGCGGCTACATCAAGCGCACCCGCATGGACAACTACCAGCAGCAGCGCCGGGGCGGAAAAGGCATCGCCGGGGCGCAAACCTCGGCCGACGATTTCGTCCAGTCCTTCTGCGTGACCACCAACCACCAGACCCTGCTCCTTTTCACCAACCAGGGCCGCATGTTCATGCTGCCGGTGCACCAGGTGCCCGAAGGCAGCCGCACGGCCAAGGGCGCCCATATCGCCAACCTGCTGCCCATGAACAAGGAAGAGTTCGTGGCCACGGCCATGACGCTGCGCGACTTCTCGGAAGAGCGCTTTTTCATGTTCGTGACCAGGAAGGGCATGATCAAGCGCACGGCCACCGAGCTGTACCGCAATTGCCGCAGCACGGGCATCATCGCGGTGAACCTGAAGGACGGGGACGAGCTTCTGGTGGTCAAGGAAGTGGACCAGGATTCGGAAATCTTCCTGACCACCGGCCACGGCTTCTCCATCCGGTTCAGGGCAGGGGATATCCGTCCCATGGGCCGGGCCACGGCGGGCGTTCGGGGCGTGGCCCTGCGCGGCGGGGACCAGGTGGCCGCGGGCGTGGTGGTCTCGGGCCAGGACCGGGACGAGCTTCTGACCATCTCGGCCAACGGCTACGGCAAGCGGACCTTCATCGAGCACTACCCCCTGCGCAACCGGGGCGGGCTCGGCGTCATCAACATGAAGGTCACGCCCAAGACCGGCAACGTCATCGGCGCGGTCATGGTCAAGCCTGACGACCAGCTGCTCCTTTTGACCTCGGACAACAAGATCATCCGCATGTCCGTGGGCGAAATAAGCACCGTGGGCCGGGCCACCCAGGGCGTCATGCTGGTGCGGCTGGCCGAGGAGGCCAATGTCATCGGCTTCGACATCGTGGCCCCCGAACAGGAAGAAATGGAAGAATAACCGGCATGCCGTTTTTCCGGTTTCTCTGCTTTCTCGCCATATTGGCGCTTACCGCCGGATGCGCGGCCACGGAGGAGAACCCCGAGGCCGCGCTCCTGCGCCAGGCCCGGGCGGCCTTCGTGTCCGGCGAGTTCCTGCATTCCGAGGAACTGTACCAGAACTACCTGGAAACCTACCCGGAAGGCGCGGACCGGCTGGAAGCCTGGAACCGGCTTTTCGACATCTCCCGCAATATCCTGCAAGACAACGACAAGGCCGCCAAGATCGTGGAGGCCTCCATGATCGACGCGTCCGTGAACCCTGAAAACCTGCCCGGACTCTATGAGAAAGCGGCCGAGCTGTACGTCCTCATGAAGGACTACGCCAGGGCCGTGGTCCTTTTTGACGACTATCTGCGATTCCCTGGGATTTCCCCGGAAAAGGCCCACTGGGCCCGTCTGTCCAAGGCCAGGGCCCTGGCGCAGGCCGAACGCGGCCTGGAGGCCCTGGAGACCTTTGGACAATGCGCCAGACTGGCGCCCGGTCCGGATCCGGCCGCCGAATGTCTCGGAGAACAAGCCGCCCTTCTGGTCAGGCAGAAACGGACCGGGGAGGCCAGGTCGATATACGGGCAAATCGTCAGCAACGAGGGCGTGTCCGCCGCGCGCAAGGCGCTGGCCGGATTCTCCCTGGCGGAGATGCTCGAAGCCGAAGGGAAGAAAAAGGAGGCCCTCGCCCTTTACGAATCCATTCTGGAGACGTATCCGAATCAAAAGGCCGTCCAAACGCGCATGGATTTGTTGAGGAAATAGGGTGAATAAATTGGTTCTCATCGCCGCCGGCGGGGCGCTCGGGGCCCTTGCCCGCTACGGGCTGGCCGGGTTCGTCCACCGGTTCGTCCCGGCGGATTTTCCCTACGGCACGGCCGCGGTGAACGTACTGGGCTGCTTCCTGTTCGGCCTGGTCTTCGCCCTGGCGGACGAGCGCATGTACATCCGGCCGGATCTTCGGGTGTTTCTTCTCGTGGGCTTCATGGGCGCGTTCACCACCTTTTCCACCTATATTTTCGAAAGCGCCCAGCTCGTCCGCGATTTTCAGTGGCTTTTGGCCGGGGTCAATCTCAGCGTCCAGATCGTTCTCGGTTTCGGCGCCCTGTTTCTCGGCATGGCGGCGGGAAGGGCGCTCTAGGCTTCGCGCGGGCCGTCACCGGCTCGAAACCCGTACAGGAGAAAGCCATGTCCGAACTCGTTCCCCTGAGCGTCCTGCGCGTGTATCTTGGCGAATCCGACCGGGCCGGCGGCATGGCGGCCTATGAATATCTGGTGCGCGAGGCCCACGCGCGCGGTCTCAAGGGCGCCTCGGTCTTTCGCGGCGCCTCGGGGTACGGCGCCAACAGCCGCATCCACACCGCCAAGCTCTTGCGTCTGTCCGAGGACCTGCCCATGGTGGTGGAGATCCTGGACGCGCCGGAACGGATCGAGGCCTTCATAAACGAGGTGGTGGACCGGCTGGACAAGGGCGCCCTGGCCGTTTTCGGCGTCATGGGCCGGGTTTCCGCGCCCGGTTCGAAAACCTGAGGCCGCCGGCATGGCGCTGGGCTTTTTGGGAAAGCCGAAAGGGCGGCCGGAAGCCGAATCCCCGCGATCCCTCGAGCTTTTGGACGACGCCATCGTCCAGCGCTCCAAATTCCATCTGGCCCTGGACGCCTTGGTCACGGGCATCGCGGATTTGAGCGCCAGCCTGATCAGGGCCGACGATCGGGGACTTGTTCTGGAACTGTCCGGCGTGCGCAATATTCCCCCCTCCTGGCATGGAGGGTTCATGGACTGCTTTTTCAAGCTTTCGGACAAGGCCGATCCCAACCGCAAGCGTTATTTCCAGTTCAGCGCGCGCATCGAATCCTCGTTCGTGAAAGACGGCGTGGCCTATGTCCGGGCCGGACTTCCCGAAAAAATCGTCCCGGGCCAGCGCCGCAAAAGCCTGCGCGTCCGGGCGGAGCTGCGCCGGTTCGCCCATCTGGCCATGTGGACCTACGAATCCTCCACGCCCTTTGACGTGAAAAATCCCCTGGCCTCGTTCGAGCATTTCCAGCGGGGGTTGTCCGTGGTGGAGAACCTGTCCGCCGGAGGCGCGCGCCTGACCCTGAAAAGCGCGCTGCTCAAGGAAAAAGGGCTCGTCCCCAAGGCTGGAGACCGCTTCATCCTGCACATTCTTCTGGCAAACGCCGCCCCGCCCATGGACAGGCCTTTCTGGATCATCGCCCGGGTCAACAACGCGCTTCCCGATTTCACCACCAAGGACGTGAGCCTGGGGCTGGAATTCGCGGCCGAGGGTTCGCCCGAAGCCGCCACAGGCAAGGTGCGCTGGAAAAAGGTCGAGGACAACATGATCGAGCGCCTGGGACAGGCCACCTACCTGTGGCATGTGGAATTCTACCGGGAAAAAGGCTTCATCGATTTGTAACATTTCCCCCCTTCCCGTCTTGTTTCCTTCGGCATAACCCGGCATAGTTTCCATGCTCGAAGGGTCCCTTTTCCGGCCAGGGTTCCGGCCCTTACGGGAGGAGTCCTATGCATCGAACCATATCGCGCGCGGCCTGTTTCTGGACGGCGCTCCTTTTCGTTCTCGGCGTGAGCGTTCTCGATTATCTCACAGGGTATTCTCTCCGGCTATGGCCTTTCAATCTTGCGGCCGTCACCGCGGCGGCCTGGTTTTGCGGACTGGGAGAAAGCCTGTTTCTGGCCATCCTGGCCGGGCTTTGCAACATGCCCGTGGAACTTAGGGCCCTGGAAAGCGGACCGGTTTGGCATCTGGTCTGGAACGTCTGTTCCAGGACGGCCATCATGCTGACCGCGGGCTTTGTGTTCCAGCGTCTGCGGACGGCCATGCGCGCCCAGGAGGAAGCCGTCGCCCGGATGACGCAAGCCAAGACCATTCTGGAACGCAATCAGGCTGTATTGGATAAAAGCCAGTCCCTGGCCCATCTCGGCTCGTTCGAATGGGACGGCGAGAGCGACGCCATGGTCTGGTCCGCGGAATTTTACCGCCTGTTGGACATCGATTTCGCGCAATGGCCGGGGGTTTCCCGCATGCTGTCGCGTTTCGGGGAAAACGAGGCGGACAAGCTGCGGGGACTTTTACAGACGGCCAAAGGACCGGCTGGAACGGCCAGAGGAGACGCCGGAACCAAGGCCGGGGAAGGCGCCGGAGACAAGGCCCGCATCCTCCACTTTTACATCGAGCGTCTGTCCATGGACGGCCGGGAGATCCTGGCCGGCGCGGCCCAGGACGTCACGGAGCAGCGGCGGCTGGAGGAATTGCGCAACCAGGTGGAGCGCATGATCCAGCACGACCTGCGAAGCCCCTTGTCGAGCATCGTGAACATCCCGCGCATCCTGGTGGAGGAGGGGAACGTCACTCCCAGGCAGGCCGAATTGTTGGAAGCCGTGGCCGAGGCCGGTGAAAACATGCTGCTCATGATCAACCTGTCCCTGGACATCCACCGGATGGAGCGCGGGGTCTTCGTCCTCGAGCCTTTTCCCGTCGATCTGAACGCCCTGGCGACGCGGGTGGCCAGACATCAATCCGCCCTGGCCAGGGCGCGAGGGGTGGAGCTTGCCGTCCTGGTCGAGGGCCGTCCGGCGCAGGAGGCGGGCGCGGTGACCGTCCCGGCCAATGAGACCTTGTGCTACAGCATGCTCTCCAACCTGGTGCGCAACGCCCTGGAAGCCGCGCCCAGGGGATCGCGGGCGGTCATCGGCCTGCGTAGGGGCGCGGGCGAGGTCAGCCTGACCGTACGCAACGAGGGCGAGATTCCTTTGGAAATCAGGGACAAACTGTTCGAGAAATACGCCACAGCCGGGAAAAAAAGCGGCCTCGGGCTCGGCGCCTATTCCGCCCGGCTCATCGCCAGGGCCCACGGCGGGGACGTCAGCGCCGCCAGCTCTCCGGAAACCGGCGTGACCATGACCGTCAGACTCCCGCTTTTCCGGCCTTCCGGCGAAGGGAAAACCGCGTGAGGGCTTTTCTTCCCTCGTCCACCAGGAGCAGAAGCGGGGAAAGGGCCAGAAGCCACAGCCAGTATCCGGGCGGGAACGGCGCCGCCTCGATGAGCCGCGCCAGGAAGGGGAGGTGGATGAGGGCGGCCGCCACGGCGAGCTCCACGGCCACGCCGAGCCAGGCCGCGCGGCTGGCGAAGGTCCTGACGGAAAAGGCCGAGGCGCTCTCGCAGCGCTGGGCGAACAGGTTGCCGATCTGGGTGGTCACGATGGCCGCCAGGGTCATGGCCATGGCCTGATGGTAGAGGGGCCCGTCCGTGGGCAGATCCAGCCACCGCCCGGCGTAGCCGCTTGTCCAGTACATGAAATAGAAGGCGGCCATGGCGGCCAGGCTCTGGGCCGGGCCCAGCCAGAAATAGGCCCGCCGCAGGAGCTTGCCGTCGATGACGTGGCGGTTTCGCGGCCGGGGCGGCTGGTCCATGATCCCCGGGTCCGGCGGGTCCGCGCCAAGCGCCAGGGCCGGGGCGATGTCCGTGCCGAGATCCACCGCCAGGATCTGCATGACGCCAAGCGCCAGGGGGATGCGTCCGCCGCTTAGGGCGTGCAGGATGAAGGGAACCGCCTCGGGCGTGTTGCTGGTGAAGATGTATGAGGTGAATTTGCGGATGTTGGCGAACACGGTCCGGCCTTCTTCGATGGCGTTCACGATGGAGGCGAAATTGTCGTCCGTGAGGATCATGTCCGCCGCCTCCTTGGCCACGTCCGCCCCGCGCAGGCCCATGGCCACGCCGATGTCGGCCTTTTTCAGGGCCGGGGCGTCGTTGACCCCGTCGCCCGTCACGGCGGCCACGTGTCCCAGCTCCTGGAGCGCGGCCACCACCCGCAGCTTGTGCTCGGGCGCGGCCCTGGCGAAAAGAACCTCGCCCGAAAGCGCGGCGCGCAGGGCCGGGCCGTCCATGGCGTCCAGGTCCTCGCCGGTCAGGATGCGGACCGGGCCGGCGCCGGACGGGACCTGCAGGATGCCGGTCTCGCGGGCCACGCTTTCGGCCGTGAGCCCGTAGTCCCCGGTGATCATGATGACCTTGACCCCCGCCCGGCGGCAGGCCGCCACCGCCTGGGCCGCCTCGGGCCTTGGCGGATCGAGGATGGCCGCGAGCCCCAGAAGGGTCAGATCATGCTCCGCCTCCTCGCTCCTTTTTTCCCCGGCGGCCGCTCCCATGGCCAGGGCCAGCACCCTGAAACCCTGGCGGGCCAGATCGTCCCCCGCCCGCCGCATGTCCGCGATATCCGTTTCCGTGAGCGTCCGGACCTGCCCGTTATGCAGGATGGCCGCGCACAGGGGCAGCACGGTTCCTGGCGCGCCCTTGAGCCGCAGGACCAGGCCGTCTTCTTCCCGGCATGCCACGCTCATGCGCTTGCGCCTCGCTTCGAAAGGCAGTTCGTATACCCGGGGCGCCGCGCGCCGGGCCGCTTCGGGATCAAGGCCCGCCTTGACGGCCGCGACGAGCAGGGAGGCCTCGGTGGGATCGCCGCGGATGGGCGGTTCGCCCGGGAGCGCGTCCGGAAAGAGACGGGCGTTGTTGCACAAAAGCCCGGTCAGGACGAATTGGCGCAGGTCGGGATCGGTTTGCGCCGTGACCGGGGCTCCGTCCCGCAGGACGGCGCCCTTCGTTCCGTACCCGGCTCCGGTGACCGCGTAGGTTCCTCCGGCCAGCCGGATATGGCGGACGGTCATCTCGTTCTCGGTGATGGTTCCGGTCTTGTCCGTGCAGATGACCGTGGCGCAGCCCAGGGTTTCCACGCAGGACAGCCGCTTGACCAGGGCGTTTCGCTGGGCCATGCGCCGCATGCCCATGGCCAGGGACAAGGTGACCGTGGGCAAAAGCCCTTCGGGCACGAAGGCCACGATCATGCCCAGGGCGAAGAGAAAGCTTTCCGTCAGCCCCATATGGGCCAGAAATGCGGCCAGGACGAAGAAAACCGCTCCCGCGCCCACGGCCACGGCGCTGATCACCCGGGTGACCGTGCGGATTTCCCGCTGCAGGGGGCTGTCCTTAACGCCCAGGCCCTGGGTCAGCCGGGCGATGCGGCCGAATCCCGTTTCCAGGCCCGTGGCCAGGACCAGGGCCCGGGCGTCCCCCGAAGTCACGGCGCATCCGGCCAGGGCCAGGTTGCGCCGCCTGTCCGGATCGTCCGGGGCGGGAAGACCGGCGGATTTGCGCACGGGCCGCGATTCGCCGGTAAGCGGCGACTGGTCCACCCGAAGGTCCGAGGTTTCCAGAAGCAGGCAGTCCGCCGGAATGCGGTCCCCTTCCGCCAGAAGGATCACGTCTCCGGGAACCAGCTGCTCGGCGAGGATTTCCGTCTCTTTCCCGCCGCGCACGGCCACGACCCGGGCGGGCAGGAGCCGGGAAAGGGCCCGCATGGCTTTTTCCGCCTTGAATTCCTGCCAGAAGCTGAAAAGCCCGTTGATGACGTTGACAAGCCAGATGGCCGCGCCCATCTCGATCATGCCCGCGAAAAAGGCGACGGCGCCGCCGGTCCAGAGCAGCATGGCCATGAGATGGGCGTAATTGGCCAAAAAGCGCGAGAGGATGGAAGGCCCCTTGTCCTTGGGGATGCTGTTGGGGCCGCACAGGCGCAGGCGTTCGGACGCCTGGACGCGGCTTAGGCCGTCCGGGCCCGTGTCCAGGATGGCGAAGGCCGTCCCGGGAACGAGTCCCTCCAGGCGGCGCAGGGCGAAGGGCTTGTCCATGATCATGGCGGCGCATCCGGCGTTCGGGTTGGCGGCGCGATCCTTCAAAACCCAGTCTTCGTGGTACGCCCGCTCTTCCTCCCTGGCAATGCGCCCGGAAAAAATCCCCTTCCCGCCCTTGCCAGCCCCTCGTCTTGTGTGGGAATCTTTTCTTTTCGGCGGCGCGTTCGCGCAAGCCGCACATTACGCTTTCAGGGAGAGAATCCATGCGCAGCGACCTCATGACCAAAGGCTTGGAAAAAGCCGCCCACCGCTCCCTTCTCTATGCTCTCGGGCTGACCCGCGAGGAAATGGAAAGGCCCCTGGTCGGCGTCGTCAACTCCGCCAACGAAGTGGTCCCCGGCCACATCCATCTCAATACCATCGCCGAGGCGGTCAAGGCCGGCGTACGGGCCGCGGGCGGCACGCCGCTCATGTTTCCGGCCATCGGCGTCTGCGACGGCCTGGCCATGAACCACGCGGGCATGCGCTACTCCCTGCCCAGCCGCGAAATCATCGCCGACTCCATCGAGATCATGGCCACGGCCCACCCCTTCGACGCGCTGGTGCTCATCCCCAACTGCGACAAGACCGTGCCCGGCATGCTCATGGCCATGCTGCGGCTCAACATTCCGGCCATCGTCGTCAGCGGAGGCCCCATGCTGGCCGGGCTGCACAAGGGGGATCCCTGCGATCTCATCACCGTGTTCGAGGCCGTGGGCAAGGTCAAGGCCGGAACCATGGACGAGGCGGAGCTGGCTGAGCTCGAAACCGAGGCCTGTCCGGGCTGCGGCTCCTGCTCGGGCATGTTCACCGCCAATTCCATGAACTGCCTGTCCGAAAGCATCGGCCTGGCCCTGCCGGGAAACGGCACCGTCCCGGCCGGAACCGCCAAGCGCATCCGGCTGGCCAAACACGCGGGCATGAAGGTCATGGAGCTTCTGGAAAAGAACATCCGCCCCCGGGACATCGTGACCAAGGCCAGCGTGGCCAACGCCATCGCCATGGACATGGCCCTGGGGTGCTCCACCAATACGGTGCTGCACCTTCCGGCCGTTTTCGCCGAAGCCGGGCTCGACGTGTCCCTGGACATCTTCAACGAGGTGAGCGCCAAGACCCCCAACCTGTGCAAGCTCTCCCCGGCCGGGCATCATCACATCGAGGATCTGGACCGGGCGGGCGGCATCCAGGCCGTGCTCGGGGTCCTGGCCGCCAAGGGCGCCGTGGACGGGAGCGTCATGACCGCCACCGGCAAGACCCTGGCCGAGAACCTCAAGGAAGAAAATACCGCCGTCCGCGACCCCGACGTGATCCGGGCTGACGCGCCCTACAGCCCGCAAGGGGGCATCGCCATCCTGCGCGGCAACATCTGTCCCGACGGGGCGGTGGTCAAACAGTCCGCCGTGGCCGAGTCCATGATGCGCCGCACCGGGACCGCCAGGGTCTTCGACGGCGAGGACGCGGCGGGCAAGGCCATCCTGGCCGGGGAGATCAAGCCCGGGGACGTGGTCATCATCCGCTACGAAGGCCCGCAAGGGGGCCCGGGCATGCGCGAGATGCTTTCCCCCACCGCGTCCATCATGGGCATGGGCCTTGGCGGCGAGGTGGCCCTCATCACGGACGGACGGTTCAGCGGCGGCACCCGGGGCGCGGCCATCGGCCACGTCTCCCCCGAGGCGGCCGAGGGCGGGCCCATCGCTCTGGTCGAGGAGGGCGACAGGATCGAGATAGACATCCCGGCCCGCACGCTGAACGCGCTTGTTTCCGAGGAGGAATTCGCCAGGCGCCGGGCGGCCTGGAAGCCCGTCACGCGCGAGCTGCCCACCTCCTTTCTCCGGCGCTACGCCAAAAGCGTCAAATCCGCTTCCCATGGCGCGGCCATGAAAAGCGAATAAGGGGCGCGCCGCCGGCCGGGATGTTTCCGGGCGGCGGCGCCCTTGCGTTTCGCCGGGGTCTTCCTTGCTTTTTCAGGGAAGACCGGCGGAACCCGGGACGGGCAAGGCGCCCGCGCCGCGTTCATGGGCGCAAGAATGCGCCTTTGACCGGATGAAACAGTGTTCAGGCGGTAGGCATGATTTGACGCGCCTCGTCATTTCGTGAGGGCCGCGCGGGCTTCGGGACGCGACCATGTGGGACAAGGAAAAAGCCGAGAAGTACGACGCCTGGTACGACACTCCGGCCGGGGCTTTCGCCCTGGGCCGGGAGGTGCGCCTCGTGGAACACATGACCTCGGGCTGGCCCAGGCGCGGTCAGCGCCTGCTCGAGATCGGCTGCGGCACGGGGGTCTTTTTGCAGGTCCTGCACCGGGCGGGCTTCGACGTGACCGGTCTGGACAAATCACCGGCCATGCTGGACCTGGCCAGGACGCGGCTTGGGAACCTGGCGGATTTCCACCTGGGCGACGCCGAGCATCTGCCGTTCGACGACAAGGAATTCGATTTCTCGGTCATGCTCACGGTGCTGGAATTCTGCAGGGACCCGGGGCTGGCCGTGACCGAGGCGGCCCGGGTCTCGCGCAAGGGCTTTCTCATCGGCTTTTTGAACAAATGGTCCCTCTATCATCTGAGCGTGCTGGCCTTTCCCGGCGCCTACGGCGGGGCCATGCGCCAGGCCCATTGGTTTTCCCCCTGGGACCTGGGGCGGCTCATTCACGACACCCTGGGCAGCAAGCCCTACAAGGTCTCCAGCGTCCTGCCCGGACCGCGCATCACCTGGCGCTACCGGACGCCCTGGCGCCAGCTCAATTATCCCATCCTTCCCCTGCCCATCGGAGGGTACTGCGCCCTGCGGGTGAATCTGCTCAAGGAGCCCGTGCGCACCCCCCTGCACGCCTGGACCACCAAGCCCGAGGCCAGTTAGCCGCTCGCTTACTCATTCCTATTATTTCAGAATGCTCCGGGATGTCTCACGAAAGGCGATTCCGCGCATGGACGCGCGTCCCTGGTTTGAGACCGATGCGCAATTCTCCGGCAGCCTGCCGCTGCGTTATCGGCAATCTATAACCAGTCGCGATGATGATGGGGTTCCAAGGGGCGATAACCCCTTGGCCGCCAGAGGCCTCTTCCCCAACCAATTGCGCATTGATCTCATGGATGGTCCCCAAAAACAGAGCCGTTTCGTTTGCGCGTTTCTCTCATGGCCCGGAATCGTTTTCGGGCCGTCCCACACGCGCGAAGACGGCGCCGGGTCCGGCAGGGTCGTGCGGACGTTGCGAAAAAAATGAGACGTTGGTCTTCAGGCGGTTGGAAAAAAGAATATGCCTTGGGAGGGCAAGACCACGAGAGATTTCGTTCATGCGATGCTGAAAAGACTATGATCGCATGGATTGGAAGCGCTTATTGAGTATACCCACCGGCGGGGCAATAGTCCAACATGTCGCCTTTTCCGTCTCTCGTCTTTATCTCTATTCCCTTCATCATGCCTTTAGTGCCTCCTTGGGAAACTTTCCCGCCTTTAAAGACGATCACTTGATACTTGTCTCCGGTATGTTCTCCCATGCTATTCTTTTCATTAACTTTCAGACAAAGATATTCGATGCCGACTTTCCCAGTTCTGAGCATAATCTTTTTGTATGGACCAAATTTGATAGTTGCGGAATCAAAATCAAGGAGGGTATTTTTTAGGTATGCGAGCGCTTCTTTTTTACTGGCCTCGTATTGCATATCAGCCGCTTTACCCGCGGAGCAAAGCATCAGGGACATCATGGCGGCAAGCAGTACTCTTTTTTTCATGGTCTTCAACTCCTTTGAAGGATAGCGCGCCGCGCTCCTGAACGAAGCGGCCTTGGCGCGGCTGGTTGCGTTCAGTGCCGGCGATGCTCCACCAGCTTCAGCGACAGCCGGCGGGCATGAAGCACAACGTTCGCTGAGAAAGACGCGCCTCTCAGGAACCGCTCGGCGTTCAAGGCGCGCATGTCCGCCCGCTCATCATCCATTTTCAATGCGACGGCCTCGACAAACAAAGGATCGGCGAAGCCAGGAATCCACGTATACGGGTTCATGTCCTTCATGGGCGTCCCCGGATGAGGACGTCAGCCGATCATTTCCCTGCGGAAAACCAGGAAGGACCAAAGAAAGGCGCAGGAGAACACGTATCGTAACGGTGATGCTTCTTGGCCATGCGACGAAGGCCCTGACCGCGCTTCACGCGGCGCCGTAAGTCAGGCGATGATCTGCGATTGGCTCAAAAGCCCCACGAAAATTTTGTAGATATCCTGGTCCAGCTTGCCGCGCTCCACGTCCTTTCGCATGATCTTGAGCGCCTCGAAAGGGGAAAACGCCTTGTTGTAGGGGCGTTCGGAAACCAGGGCGTCGTAGATGTCCGCCAGGGTCATGGCCCGGACATAGTCCGGAATATCCCGGGTCATGGCCGGATACCCGCTGCCGTCGAGTTTCTCGTGGTGAAAAAGCACGCAGTTGGCGCTGATGTGGGGCAGGTTGATGAGCTGGCAGATGGACATGCCCTTGACGGGGTGGGTCTTCACCAGCTCGAACTCCTCGGGCGTCAGACGGGCGGGCTTGTCCAGGATGGCATTGGGGATGGCGGTCTTGCCGATGTCGTGGAGCATGGCCCCGAGCCCGATCTTGACCAGGAGTTTTTCATCCAGATGCATTTCATTGAGGATGAAATAGGTATAGGCCATCACATGGATGCAGTGGGTGTAGGTCTTGTAATTGTGGGAAATGATGCTGCGGAGGCTGCGAAAGGCGTTCTTGTTTTGAGCGAAAAAGACGAAGCTGATTTCCACGAATTGCTTCAATTTCTTGAGCGCGGCTTTGTCCACGATGACCGGGAAATTTTTCCCGTAGATCGACTGGGCAACGTTGGAACCGTGCTCGTAAAACACTTTGGTTCTCTCCTCTAAAGGTATTTCCTTGTCATGAAGGATACGAGCGAAATTCTTGTCGATGTGCTTTTCGTAACTGTCTTTTTCCTCGGCCTTGATATACAGGGATTTCACTTCATTATTGTAAAGAATCTCCCTGTGTTTCTTTGTAAGAACATCTCCCTTGGCGTAAAGGATATAATCCTTTCTCAATTTCATGAATACTTCGAAATCCCGTCCGTCGTCATTGAGGATGAGCAACGGCGGAATGGCAAGATAATTCTGTTCCGGCATACTGCGCTCGCAAACCTGAGGTCGTTCGGACATATGGCCTCGCGAGACTACGTGGAAGGCGGGCGGGGTCATCTCCGGACGGAAAAAAGCGGATAACCTTCCACCGTTGATTTCATCCCAAAGCGGGTTCCATGGCAAGCGGTAAAAAACGGCCGGGCGCGCCTTTTGACATTCGCCCGGCTTAGGTCTAACTTTCCTTTTCTTTTGCGCTTCTTTTCCAACTTTTTGCCACATAAGGCCGCATTTCATGACTAAGGTGAGCAAAATCAAAGGATTCGCCGATCTTTTTCCGCCAGAAAGCGTCAAGTTCTCCCGGATGGAATCCGTGGCCAAGGATATCTTCTCCCGCTACGGCTATCAGGAGACGCGCATTCCCATTCTGGAAAAGACCGAACTTTTTTCCCGTTCCATCGGCGAGGAAACCGACGTCGTCCAGAAGGAAATGTACACCTTCCCCGACCGCAAGGACCGGCTTGTGACCATGCGTCCCGAGGCCACGGCCGGGGTCATGCGGGCGTACATCGAGAACAAGCTTTTCGCGGCGGGCGGCGTGACCCGGCTCTACGCCAACGGGCCCATGTTCCGCTACGAGCGGCCGCAAAAAGGCCGCATGCGCCAGTTCCACCAGATCGACTGCGAGGCCCTGGGGTCGCCCGATCCGCTTCTGGACGCCGAAGTCATCCTCATGCTGGAGCATTTTCTGAGCGAGCTCGGGCTGACCAAGCTGACCTTCGAGATCAACTCTCTGGGCTGCCGCGAGTGCAGGCCGGTCTATCTGGCAGCGCTGTCCGATTTTCTGAAAGGCATGCACAAGGAGCATCTGTGCGAGGACTGCATGCGCCGCAAGCTCTCCAACCCCTTGCGGGTGCTTGACTGCAAGGTCCCGGGCTGCAAGGAATACACGGCCGATGCGCCCAAGATCACGGATCATCTCTGCGACGGCTGCCGGGAGCATTTCGACGTGGTCATGGAGGCGGTAACCGGTTCGGGGCTTTCCTACACGCTCAATCCCCGGCTGGTGCGCGGCCTGGATTATTACGTGCGCACCACCTTCGAAGTTGTCTCTGGAGACATCGGCTCCCAGTCCTCCGTGGCCGGGGGAGGGCGCTACGACGGCCTGATCGGCTCCCTGGGCGGACCGGACCAGCCCGGGGTGGGCTTTGCCTGCGGCATGGAGCGGCTGGCCATGCTCATGCCCGAAACGGAACCCGTCAAACCGGATTTTCATATCGTGGTCCTGGAACAACCGGGACTTGCATCCGGTCTGTCCCTGGCCCAGGAATTGCGCAAGGCCGGCCTTTCCGGCGAGGCGCCCTACGCCGTTTCCAGCATGAAGAGCCAGATGCGCCAGGCCAACAAGACCGGCGCCCGGTTCTGTCTCGTGCTTGGCGAAGAGGAGCTGCGCACCGAGACGGCGTTGGTGAAGAACATGGCCGACGGCGCCCAGGAGTCCATCCCTCTGGGCCGCGTGGCCACCCATCTGTTAGGAGAATGATCGCGCACGCCGCGAAGCGCTGATATTACTGAGAGCGCAAAATGTTTAACATTTTGTTGCTCGAAGTTATAAAAACGG
>CALGYO010000239.1 GCA_937934715.1 uncultured Desulfovibrionaceae bacterium
CCCTCCCCCCTGGACCCCCCTCCTTCCTCAAGAACCTTCATAATGGGTTGAGTGGGGGAAGGATAGGCTGGCGCCTGGCTGTTTACGCGTCTTTGCCGCGTAAAGACGCATCAGAGAGACGCGTCGCCCGGCTGTTTACGCGCCTTTGCCGCGTAAAGGCGCAGAGACGATTCCAACGCGCGTTCCTGCGAACGTATCCGTTCCCTGGCGCGCCGACAAAAGTTTTAGAAGGGGGTCCAGGGGGAAACCTTTTCCAAAAAGGTTTCCCCCTGGCCGCCGGAGGCGAACCACATGCTTCTCAGTCTCAATTGGCTGCGCGAGTTCACCCCGTACGAGGGGGATGTCCAGGCCCTTGCCGACAGGCTGACCATGCTCGGTCTCGAAGTCGAGGATATCCACAACCCCTTCGAGGACATCAAGGACGTGGTCGTGGGCCATGTGCTCGCCAGGGAGAAGCATCCCGACGCGGACAAGCTCTCCGTGTGCAGCGTGGACCTGGGCCTTGGCGAGCCGGTCACCATCGTCTGCGGCGCCCCGAACGTGGCCGCCGGGCAATACGCGCCCGTGGCCAAGGCGGGGACGGCCCTTCCCGGCGGACTGACCATCAAGAAAAGCAAGATTCGCGGTCAGGAGTCCAACGGCATGATCTGCTCCGAAAAGGAGCTGGGACTGGCCGAGGAGAGCGAGGGCATCCTGGTCTTGTCCCAGGAACCCGGCGCGTTCGTCCCCGGAACTCCCATCATCGAGGCCCTCGCGCTCGACGACTGCGTGATCGACGTGAGCATCACTCCCAACCGGGCCGATTGCCTGAGCGTTCTCGGGCTCGCCCGCGAGGTCGCCGCCGCCTTCAAGCTGCCCCTGACCATGCCGCCCATCGAGTACGCGGAAGAGGGCCCCGACGCCGGTACGGTCGTTTCCATCGAGATCGACGACCCGGACCTCTGCCCGGTCTACCGGGCCAAGGTCATTGAGGGCGTCACGGTGGGCAAGAGCCCGGCCTGGATGCGCTATCGCCTGATCGCCGTGGGCCAGCGCCCCATCAGCAACGTGGTCGATGTGACCAACTACGTGCTCTTCGAACTGGGCCAGCCCGAACACTCCTTTGACCTGAACAAGATCGAAGGCGCCAAAATCATCGTCAAGCTTGCCGGGGACGGCGAGAAATGCGTCACCCTGGACGGCCAGGAACGCCTGCTCACCAGCCGCGATCTCCTCATCCGCGACGCGGTCAAGCCCGTGGGCCTGGCCGGCGTCATGGGCGGCGCCAACTCCGAAATGGGCGAGGACAGCGCGGACGTGCTCCTCGAATGCGCGGTCTTCAAACCGGCCAGCATCCGCAAGACCGCCCGGCGCCTGGGCATTCCCAGCGAAGCCTCCTACCGTTTCGAGCGCGGCGTGGATCAGCCCGGGTCCGAGTTCGCCATGCATCGGGCCACCCGGCTTATTCTCAAGACCGCCGGGGGCAGGGCGCTTCCGGGAGCGGCCATGGCCGAACCCAAGCCCTGGGCCGCCCCCATCCTGCGCTTTCGCCCGGCCAAGGCTTCCGCCCTGCTCGGCGTGGACGTGACCGGCGAATTCTGCGGCGAGGTCCTGACCACCCTGGGCTGCGCCATAAAGGCCAAAGGGCCCGGCGAATACGCCGTGACCCCGCCGTCCTACCGTCTGGACCTGGAACGCGAAGTGGACCTCATCGAGGAAGTGGGCCGGGTCTACGGCATGGACCGCATCCCGCCCACCCTGCCCCGGGTGGCCAAGAACCTGGACGAAAAAGTCGCGGAGAGCGAATTCGCCTATTTCAACCGCGTGCGCGAGTGGGCCGTGGGCGCCGGGCTGCGCGAAGCCGTCAACTACAGCTTCGTGGGCCACGCCGACCTGGACCTTCTGGCCCTGCCGGCGGATTGCCGCGTGTCCGTGGCCAACCCCCTGTCCGAAGAACAGAACGTCATGCGCCCGGCCCTGGCTCCCGGCCTCCTGCAGACCGTGCGCCACAACTTGGCCCAGGGCAACGCCAGCCTGCGCGTCTTCGAGGTGGCCAAAATCTTCCACGCCTGCGAAACCTCGGAAACCACCTGCAAGGAACACGCTCGCCTGGGGCTGACGCTCACCGGCGCGCGCAATCCCGCCGTCTGGCCCTGGACCCGCGAATCCGCCGACTACGCCGACATCAAAGGGCTGGTGGAACAGTTCCTGGCCTCCTTCAAACTCCCCGAGGCGACGTACGCCAAGGTCCCGGGCCGCCCCTGGCTCGCTCCGGAAGTGGACGTGCGCCTCGACGGCGTCTCCGTGGGCTTCATCGGCAGGGTCAAGGACGACGTCGCCGAACAGTTCCACGCCCGCCAGGACGTCTGGCTGGCCGAACTGGACCTGGACGCCCTGCGCGCCGCCGGGGACAAGGTTAAAATCGCCTTCCGCGAACTGCCCAAATTCCCGCCCATCCGGCGCGACCTGACCCTGGTGGCCCCCAAGACCCTGGCCGTGGCCGACATCCTCGGCGCGGTCAAAAAGCAGAATATCCCGCTGCTCGAAGAGCTGGCGCTCATCGACGTCTTCACCCCGGAGCAGGGCGCGGAACATAACCTGACCTTCCGCATGACCTACCGCCATGAAAGCCGCACCCTGAAAGACAAGGACGCCGACAAGGCCCACCAGGCCCTGACCGCCGCCCTCACCAAGGAGCTGCCCGTCAGGCTGCAGTAGAAGAGAAAAACATGCCTCCGGCGGGCAGGGGGAAGGAAGGGGAAACCGTTTCTTTTTTTTGGAAAAAGAAACGGTTTCCCCTTCCTTCCCCCTGCACCCCCTTCCATCCCCATCCCAAAGAAAAATCCTTGTAATGCTTCGCGTACGAGAACGGCCATGCGATAAGAGACGCATGGCCGTTCTCGTATGTGAAACAGCGTAGTGGGGCGGGCATAAGACCTTTTCTTGGGCAGCGCTGAGACCGCTTTGTTCCGGACCATGCCTTCCTTTCTTGATGTATGTTTCCGAGCGGAAACAACCAGGAGCCTTGATCCGCCTTTTGCTGAAGACCTTGGTCGCGATCCGTGAGCTTGGCGCATTATACTCTCTTATTCTTGAGAAATGTCGTCCAAGGCAGCCGTCTTGCTGGCCTTATTTTGGGGAGGTTTATTTACCCGGGTAATATTGACAGGGTAATTTTATCCGGGTAAAAAAAGATCAGCGGAGGATGGATCCTATGCCAGACCATATCGCAACCTCTTGTACAGCCTTTCAAGACGACCGCCAGTTGCGATCAGGCTCGCTGGACGAGGTCGCCCTGGCGGTCAAAAACGCCATTGATGATGGCTCGTCGAGTCAATTTCTCGTATTTGACGACGCGACCGGCCATCTGATCGACCTGGATCTGCGGGGGTCAAAGGAAGACGTCCTTGAGCGGCTGCGTCAGCCTGCCGAGCATTACGCCGGGCGCTATGCGCCGCCTCGGACCATCCCGGCGGACGCCCCGAAGGAAAAGGCCGCGGGGCCTAAAGGCCGCGGACGGCCGAAGCTGGGGGTCGTCGCGCGCGAAGTGACCTTGCTGCCGAAACAATGGGAATGGCTGGCCGCTCAGCCCGGCGGCGCATCCGCCACGCTCAGGCGGCTCGTGAGCGAAGCCAGACGCGCAGACGATCCGCAACGGAAGCGGCGCGCCGCCCAAGAGGCCGCCTATCGCTTCATGCAGGCGATCGCCGGAGATCTGCCCGGCTATGAAGAGGCGCTTCGCGCCCTTTTCGCCTTCGATTCCTCAAAGCTTAAACACTGGATAGCGGCATGGCCCGAAGACATCCAGGCGTACGCCATGCGCTTGGCGTTTACGTCGCACGACCAACCTGCTCAGGAATGAGTTACGAAGCGAGGAAAGCCAATGACAACGTCCGACGCCGTCCGCTATCTCCAACCGACTCAAAAAGCGGGCGGACGCTTTGCGCAACGCGGCATAACCGGCTGCGTCATCATGCTGAACCTGCTGCGTTTTCGAGACGTGGCCGATTACGGGGCCAATCCCGAATTGGCTCCGGCCGCTCCGATCAGCGGCGCGGAAGCCTTTGACCGATACATTCGGCATACGCTGCCCTTTCTGCGCGAGAGCGGCGGCGAGCTCATGCTTCTTGCAAACGGCGGCCCGTTCTTGATTGGTCCGGAAGACGAGAGGTGGGATATGGCGATGTTGGTTCGCCAGAGCGGCGTTGCCTCGTTTCTCTCGTTTGCGAACCATGACGGATACCTCGCCGGTCTCGGACATCGCACGGCTGCGATCGAGGATTCCCGCCTCTTGCCGATGACCGGACTGCCGCTCCCCGCGTGATTCAAAAGGAATGTGATGATGGAAATGTTGAAGGCCAATGGCGTCGATCTGGCCTATGACGGTTTCGGCGACGAGAAGGGCGAGACGATTCTTCTGATCGCCGGACTTGGGACGCAGATGATTCGTTGGACGGTTCCGTTTTGCCGGGAGTTGGCGGCTCGGGGCTATCGCGTGATCCGATTCGATAACCGCGACGCCGGCTGCTCGACGCATTTCACAGGGTTCCCCGCGCCGGATTTCGGCGTGTTGGCGGCTACCCTCAGGGCGGGGCGGCGGCTGCGGACGCCATACGCGCTCGATGACATGGCCGCGGACGCTATTGGCTTGCTCGACGCTCTTCGCATCGACCGGGCGCATCTCGCCGGGCGGTCCATGGGCGGCATGATTGCGCAAATAGCCGCAAGCCACTATCCCGAGCGGGTCGCCTCACTGACATCCATCATGTCCGGCACGGGCAATCCGGCCCTTCCGCAGGCCGCAGCCGATGTCATCGCGATGATGGCGGGTCCCAAGCCCGACCCCATCTCGGACGAATCCGGCTTTATGGCGCATAGTCTGGCTTTTGCCCGGCGTATCGCCGGCCCTGGTCATCCGTTTGACGAACAGGGACATCGCGCGCTTCTCCAGGAAGAACTCAGGCGCGCGTATGATCCTGGCGCGTTCGCGCGGCAATTTGCGGCGATCGCCGTAACAGGCGATCTGCGTCCTCGACTGGCGGCGATCAAATCGCCGACGCTTGTCATCCATGGGGCGAGCGATCCGCTCATCCATCCGGCCTGCGGCGAGGATACCGCCTCCTCGATCCCTGGCGCCGAATTCATGCTCGTCGACGGCATGGGGCACGATCTGCCGCCCGCACTGGACAAAACCATTGCCGGCGCCATTGACCGAACCGCCCGGCGCGGACGGAACGCGTAGCGCCGGGTATCGACATGGCGGCGGCCGCGCCGCAGGCGCGCCGACAGCGAGCCACAGGCTCAGTTCCAGTTGTAAAACACGGGCCCGCGGGCTTTCCCTCGGGCGGATTGCTTGATGGAGAAAACGGGTTAACTAATACAGCGGAGAACTAACATCCTGGAACCGTTTCTTTTTTCCAAAAAAAGAAACGGTTTCCCCTTCCTTCCCCCTGCCCGCCGGAGGCGATGATTAGTTGGCCCCGCCTTTGATGGCGGCGCCTTCGCGGGGGTCGAAGGGGGAGCGGTCGATGGGGCCGTTCGCGAACTCTTCCATTTCCTTTTCGGTCAGGGGGCGCACCTCGCCGGGCAGCTCCGGCCGGATGAACACGGACTCGTTGATCTTGTCGAGAATCTGGGTTTTGCCCAGGTGGCGCACGGTGACCACGGATTTGGTCTTGGTGGCGCGCAGGGCGTGGATTTCGTTTTCCACCTCGGTCACGGGCTTGCCGTCCTTGACGGACTCCTTGAGCGTGATCTTGTGGTCCGTGGTGGTGCCCCGGATGCCGATGGAGGCCAGCGGCGATTCCAGTTGCAGGCTTTCGGGATTGCGGGCGACGATCTGTCCGGTCACGAAGCGGAACATGCCCTTGACGAATTTCATGGCCTCCACGGCCACGTTGGGATCTTTGGAGTCGTTGACGAAATCCACGATGCGCACTTCGCTGTCCGGTCCGATTTCGAGCGAGGATTCGTCGTAGAAAACGATTTTGGCCTTGTCTTCCGGGCCGGTCGAAACCACGTCCTTGACGAAGACCTGCGATCCCTTGGCCAGCGCGCGCGGCGCCTCGTCGCCCAGACGGGCCCGCACGGCGCCCTTCAGCTCCTCCAGCTCACCGGCGGGCGCGGGAGGCAGTTCTTCCTTGGGAGCGTCCGTCGCGGGAATTCCCCCTTCGGCGGACTGCTCTTTTTTTACGGGAATATCGAGCGACTGCGCCCGAGCGGGCAGGCACAGCCCCAGGATCAGGAACGCGGCGATCAGAAGACGCGTCATCATGCTCACGATTCTCTCCGCGAAGGGGACGCGAGCAGCTTGCGAATCTCCAGAAGCTCCTTGTGGATTTCTCGCAACACCGCGCCGCTTGAGGCGGATTCGTCCAGCCTCTTGCGGGCGCCATCGATGGTCAGGCCCTCTTCGTACAGTAATGTTTTGATTTTTTCGATCAGGCGAAGATGCTCGTCCGTGTACAGACGCTGCCCCTTGTCGGTGCGGATGGGTTCAAGCTGGGGAAACTCCGTTTCCCAAAACCGCAATACGAACGGCTTCAGCTTGGTCTTGGCCGCCACCTGGCCGATCTTGTAGGTTTCCATCTCCGCCATAACCTCCCGACAATGCGACAACAATGCGTGAGCGGTCAAGCGGCGCCTGCGGCTTAGCCGAGAAGAGGGGTTCCCCTCCCCCCTCCTGCAGGCGCCGCAGGCGCTTCCCCGTCCTTCACCTGCTTCGCTACGCTTCCAGCATGTAGGCTTTGGCGATCTTGAAGACGTCGTCGTAGGAGAGTTTGTTTTTGATGCCCAGGCACATTTCCATGGCCATATCCATTTTCTGGAAGGTGTCGGCCAGGATTTCGCGTTGGTGGATGGCCAGGCGCCGTTTGATGAAGGCGTCCTCGAAATTGTCGGTCAAAAGGGCGAGTCCTTCGGCGAAGAAGAGGGAGCGCACGTGGGGGATCATGGGCCGCAGGGCGGCTTTGCCTTCGCGACGGGCGAGCAGGGCGTAGTAGAGCAGGCGCAGGATGAGCTGTTCGCTTTTGATGGTGTGGTCGATGTTGCCGAAGATTTTCTCGTCCACTTCCTTGCGTTTGACCTTGTCGAGCATGGTCACGGCCAGGTCCATGGTTTCGCGTTCGTTGACGGGCGGCGCGGGGAAGAGGGTGATCATCTTGATGAGCGTGACGCGCGGGTTTTCGGCGTCGGATATGGCGGAAAGGGCGATGCGCATGAGGTCGAGCTTGCGGCGGATATCCTTCATGATGACGCGTTGCTTGACCATGGCCAGTTTGCGTACCGTTTCGCCGGGAAGCGAGGAGAAGGAGATCTCCAGGAGGTGCCGGATATAGGGCTCCTTGGCGTAGGCGATTTCCTCCTGGATGATCTTGGAGCCTTTTCTGGTGTCGCGGAGTTTTTTGACGGAGAGCCAATAGGCGGCGAGGCCGTTTAAGGGCATTTCAAGAATGTCGAGATCGCGGTCCAGCGCAGGCGGCGTATTCATAGGCATGGCCTTTTCCTGGGGAAGCGGGTATGGGTGGCCGGAAAGCTGCGTGTGCAACTTGTCGATTGTGCGTGAATTCGGTGCGGGTTGCAAGGCCGTGGGTCTTGTCTGTCTGATTGTAGGAACGCGACGACGCTGGCGGGACAGGGATGAAGAAACGGAACATCAGGCTGTTGATGGTGGCATTGGCGCTCATTCCCGTGATCCTGACGATTTTCCTGGCGCGGAATCTGTATCAGCGCAACGGGGTGCCCGAAGCGCTGGAGTCGCTGACCAAGCGTCTTTTCATGTCCGAGGAGGAAGAGCGCAAGGCCCAGGAGGACAAGGGCAAGGCGGAGGACCGGGCCGAGGAGCTCAAATCCACCTACGACGCCCTCATCACTGACCTGAAGGGCGAGGTGGAGTCCAAGGACATCAAGATCCGCAAGTTCCGGGAGAAGCTTGAGATCAATTTCGTGGACAAGGTGCTGTTCGTGTCCGGCAGCGCGGAGATCACCTCCCAGGGCCGGGAGATTCTCAGCAAGGTGGGGCTGATCCTGCGCCGGGCGCCGGACAAGAAGATCTACATCGTGGGGCACACGGACGACGTGCCCATAAGTTCCTTCCTCTATCCCTCCAACTGGGAGCTTTCCACGGCGCGTTCCGCCTCGGTCTGCCGGTTCTTGATCGACGATTTCGCCCTGGACCCCACCCGGTTCACGGCCATGGGCCGGGCCTATTATCAGCCCGTGGCCAGCAACGCCACGGCCGAGGGGCGCCAGGAAAACCGGCGGGTGGAGATCATCATCGCGGATTTTCCGGGGCTGGAGGGCGAATCCGGCCAGATGGAGATGCGCTCCCCCACCGGGGATCCGGCGAAAAGCGTCAAGGAGCGCGATATTGAGGCCGGTTCCGGCGTGAAGAAACCCGCCGGGGCCAAACCCGCCGCCGGGACGGGAGGTTTTTTCAACGACGCACTGAGCGGGGACAAGGCCGGGGCGCCCGGAAAGGATGCCGCCGGTTCGGCGCCGTCCGCGACCGCCGAACCCGCGCCGAAGGCGCCGGAGGTTTCGGGAGCGCAAGGCGCGCCGGAGCCAGCCAGGGAATCCGCATCCGAACCCGCGTCCGCATCAGCGCCGGCGCCGTCCGGGGAAGCGGCGAGCCAAACGGCATCGCCCGCTGATCAAGGCGCGTCACCCGCGTCTGGCGCGACGGAATCCTCCGCCGCGACGTCCGCGTCCCCTGAATCGGGGAACGCGGGGGATGCTGGAGCGGCCGCGACGCCGTCCGCAACGTCCGTTCCAATCGTTCAGCCGGATTTGCCCGCGCCGCCGGACGCCAAGGACGAGGGCGCAGCCGCGTCGTCGCCGACCGCTCCGTCCACGCCGTCCGCGCCGCCCGCGCAATCAGGCCAGGAGACTTCCGCCGCGCCGTCGTCCGGTTCGTCCGCGCATTCAGCGCCGCCCGCGCCGCCGGTCATGCCCGCGCCGGGCGCGCCCGCCAATTGAAGCGGGACCGGCCGCGCGCCGGAATGCCGCCGCAGCGCGTTCACGGCGCGCGTCACATCGCGGAACAAAGGACCGGCGTCTCGTTTCCGGGACGCCGGTTCAGTTTTTTGGCGAAGTCCTTCTTGTTCGGATGTGCGGCGCGAGGTCGCCATTTCCGCGTCCTGGCCCCTGGGCGCGCCAGGGCGGCGATCGCATGCCAGGACTGTCGCACAACTCCCTGAAAGCCTGTAAAGGCCTCTTGCTCATAATCCTAACCAAAGAGAATTGTTATGGGATTCCAAAGGGCGAGAGCCCTTTGGCCGCCGAAGGCCTCCATCCCAACCCGTTGTGCGTTGGTCTGAAGCCGGGCTAGTAATTCTCCTCCTGCCACATGCCGGGGGTGAAGCGGACCACGCGGTTGCGGCCCTGGCGTTTGGCCTCGTACAGGGCCACGTCCGCGAACTTGATGGCCTTGTAGATGCTGTTCGCGTCATTGGGATATTCGGCCACGCCCAGGCTGATGGTCTTTTTGATCTTGACCCCGTCGCCCACGTCGAATTCATAGCTTTCCAGGGCGGAGCGGATGCTTTCCGCCACCTTGGACGACGCCTCGCCCTGGACGTTTTGCAGGAGGATGAGAAATTCCTCGCCGCCGTAGCGGATGAGCAGGTCCGAGCGGCGCACCCGGTTGGCCAGGATCCGGGAAGCCTGGGTGAGCACGGCGTCCCCGGCCTGGTGGCCGTACTGGTCGTTGACCTGCTTGAAGAAATCCAGATCCGCCATGAGGAAGCCGATGCGGGCGCCTTCGCGCTCGGAGAGCGGCTCCACCTTGGAGATGAACTCGTCCAGGAAGCGGCGGTTGTGGCAGCCGGTGAGGGGATCGCGCAGGGATTGCTCCTTGGTAAGCTGCAAGAGGCTCAGGGAGCTCAAGACGGGCGCGGCCTCGTCCAGGTATTTGCGGATGATGGGCATTTGCTTGCGCACGGTCTCCCAGTCGCGCTTCGAGGCGATGAAGGAGAAGACGGCGCCTACCTGGCCTCCCATGACCATGGGCAGGCAGCAGCGGGTTTCCCGCTCCAGGTCGCAGGCGAAATGCGGGCACAGCTCGGGGTTGAAAAAGGAGGCCACGTCCTCGGCCGCGCGCTTGCAGCGGCAGGCGGTGGAGGAAAGCAGCAGTTTGGCCTTGCACAGGGGTTCCTCCGGGAGCGTGTCCACGGCCGGGGTCATGGCGTCCGCGTCGTGGTCCACCTCGAAGATGACGAACCGGCGCAGGCTGAAATTGCTCTTCATGACGTAGGTCAGCTGCCGGTAGACCTCGTCCCTGGTCAGGGAGCCCTGGAGGTCGTGGCTGAAGAAGGTGAGCTTGGCCATCTGCTCCAGGCGGCCGGAGATGTCGTCCAGGGATGGGGCGTTGAAGTCCGCGTCCTGGCTGCGCAGCACATAGGCCAGAAGGCGCCCCACCCGGTTCAGGAACTGGCTCCACAGGCGCATCATGGTGTTGACCACGTTGCGCATCTCGGTCAGCTCGTCGCCCCGGCGCTTGCTGTAGACCGGGCAGGCGGCGCAGGACTGGTATTTGTTGAGAAAGATGCAGGTGTCCCGCCATTTGGGGGAAATGGCCTCGGAGCCGGTCTCCAGGTAGCAGACCAGAGAGGGGTTCTGGTAGACCGGGCATTCCTCGTTGTGGCAGTTCATGATGTCCAGGCAGTGGACGTGGTCGGATTCGAAGCGCTCGGCGAAATAGTTGGAGTGCGAGGCGATGATGATGCTCTTGAGCCTGGTGAGGAAGCGCTCCATGCGCGAGACGTTCATGTAGAGGAACAGCCAGAGGATGAAGGCGCCCGCGGTGAAGAACAGGGCGAACACGGCCACCTTGTTCCACATGTGCTGGCGCAGCATGTCCGCGTCGAAGGTCAGGACGAGGCCGCCTATGGGCGTATCGTCGAGTCCGGCCAGGGGAAGAAACGTCGCGTAGTCGTTCTTGATGCGCCCATCGCCCGCGATGATCCGTTCGATATCGTCCGGCCGCAGGACGTCGCCCGCGCCGAAATGCCGCAGAACCGTCCATTTTTGCTCTTCGCCGGGCGTTTTTTCGGGCTTGGCGTCTGTCTTTGGCGCCGCGAGCACGGTGACGCCGTAATCCTTGGGCAGTTCCATGTTGCGCAGGATTTCCGGCAATTCGGCGGAAACCGTGACGCTGCCCGCCCGGGCGTCCTCGTGGCTTATGGGCGAAACGGCGCGCAGCAAAATCCCCGCGGGCTCGGCCGCGAAGGCCGCAAGTTGCTGGCCGCGCTCCATGGCCCGGGCGGCCAGGGCTTTCCCGGCCAGGCTTTGCCCCGAGCCGTCGGCCGCGCCGGTCTGGTAGAAGAGAGCGTCAATGGGGACGTGAAAGGTGAATTTCAGGCTGGAGACGCCCGCGCTGTGCAGGATGTTCTCCACATAGGGCGCCACGAAGCCTTTCAGGGCCTCGCGGTCTTTTTCGGCCAGGTCCTTGCGCACTGTGGGGATGAGCGCCAGGGACGCGGATTGAGACAGGAGAAAACGGCGTTCCTGGTTGAGCTCGTTGTCCACCCAGGTTTTCAGAAACCGCAGGCGGTCCGTGGAAAGCTCCTCCACGTTGCCGCTTTGGATGAGGATGAAGAACACGATCAGGGTGGCGTTTCCAAGGACGAGCAACACCCCCGTGAACCAGACGAAACGGGTCTTGAGAGACCATGCCTCGAAATTGACCAGGCGCAGGACGCGTTCGCGCAGGCTGGTCCATTTGCCTTGAGGCTGGCTCTTGAGCCCCCCCTTCGGTCTGATGGCTTCAGGCCGGCCGTTCTCGCTCACGCGTTTTTCTCCCCCGCGTCCGCGCCGCCCGCGCCCGGCACGGGCGTCAGGCCCCAGATGTCCGAGGCGTACTCGGCGATGGTGCGGTCGCTGGAGAAATACCCCATGCGGGCCACGTTGAGGATGCTCTTTTTCGCCCAGGCCGCCTGATCCTTGTAGTCGCGCTCCACGGCGTTCTGGGTTTCCAGATAGGGCATGAAGTCCGCCAGATGCAGGTAGCGCTCGTTGTCGGCCAGCAATTTGTAGTAGATCCAGAAGAACTCATTGCCCTGGGTCCGGCTGAACCGGCCGCTGGCGATGGCTTCCATGACCCGCTGGATTTCCGGATGCCGGTCGTAGTATTCCTTGGCGTTGTAGGCGCCCCGGTCCAGGAGGCTCTCCACTTCCGGGGTGGTCAGGCCGAAGATGTAGAAGTTCTCCGCCCCCACGGCCTCGCGCATCTCGATATTGGCGCCGTCCAGGGTGCCCACGGTCAGGGCGCCGTTTAGGGCGAATTTCATGTTGCCTGTGCCCGAGGCTTCGGTTCCGGCCGTGGAGATCTGCTCGCTCACGTCCGCCGCCGGAATGAGTTTTTCCGCCAGCGACACCCGGTAATCCGCCGCGAAGATCACCTTGAGCCAGTCCGCGCAGCGGTGGTCGCGGTTCACGGCCTTGGCCACGGCCAAGATGAGCCTGATGATGCTTTTGGCCTCGAAATAGCCGGGCGCGGCCTTGCCCGCGAAGATGTAGGTCTTGGGGGATTCCGGGGCGACGCCGTCCTCGGTCAGGCGCAGGTATTGATGGATGATGTGCAGTACGTTCAAGAGCTGGCGCTTGTATTCGTGGATGCGCTTGGCCTGGATGTCGAAGATGGAATCCGGGGAGACCTGGATGCCGGTGGAATCCAGGATGTAGCGGGCGAGCTTCTCCTTGTTGGCCTTTTTGGCCGCCAGGAAGCTCTCGACGAAGCCCGCGTCCGTGGCCAGGGGCTCCAGGCGGCGCAGGTCGTCGAGATGGGTGATCCACTTGGGCCCGATGTTTGTGGTGATGAGCCGGGAAAGGGGCGGATTGGCCTTGTAGACCCAGCGGCGCGGGGTGACCCCGTTGGTCTTGTTGTTGAATTTCTCGGGCCATAAGGCGTGATAGTCCGGAAAGAGCCTGGTCTTGACCAGCTCGGAATGCAGGGCCGAGACGCCGTTGACCGAGTGGCTGCCCACCACGGCTAGGTTGGCCATGCGCACCTGCTTGCCCCCTCCCTCCTCGATGAGGGAGACCCGGCGCAATTTGTCCACGTCCCCGGGGTAGGCGGCCGCCACCCGTTCCAGGAAACGCCGGTTGATCTCGTAGATGATCTGCAGGTGCCTGGGGAGTACGCGCTCGAACAGGTCCACCGGCCACATCTCCAGGGCTTCCGGCATGAGCGTGTGGTTCGTGAAGGCCAGGGTCCTGGTGACCAGATCCCAGGCCTTTTCCCAGGGCAGGCGCCGTTCGTCCACAAACACGCGCATCAGCTCGGCCACGGCCAGGGCCGGGTGGGTGTCGTTGAGCTGGATGGCCACATAATCGGGGAATTCGTCGAGATTGTGGTTCTGCTTCTGGAAACGGCGCATGATGTCGCGAAGCGAACAGAACACCAGGAAGAATTCCTGGACGAGCCGCAGTTCGCGGCCGAAGGAAATGGATTCGCTCGGGTAGAGCACCTTGGAAACCAGCTCGGAATAGACCTTGTCGTGGATGGAGCGGATGTAGTCGCCGGTGTCGAAGATCTGCATGTCGAAGTTTTCCGAGCCCTTGGCCGCGAACAGACGCAGGTAGTTCACGGTCTTGTCCCCGAAGCCCACGATGGGAATGTCATAGGGCACGCCCACCATGTCCCGCCAGTCCACCCACATGGGCATGTATTCGCCGTTGGGCCCGGTCTGGCTTTCCACCCGGCCGTACAAGGGCACGATGATGGACTGGTCCTTGCGTTCGATCTGCAAGGGCATGCCGCCCGCCACCCAGTAGTCGGGCTTTTCCACCTGCTCGCCTTTCTGGATGGTCTGCTTGAACAGCCCGAACTCGTAATGGATGCCGTAGCCGCAGCCGGGCAGGTCCATGGTGGCCAGGGAATCCAGGAAACAGGCCGCCAGTCTGCCGAGCCCGCCGTTGCCCAGCGCCGGGTCGCGCTCCATCTCCCGGATCTCGTCCAGGTCGGCCCCCATATCCTTGAAAATCTCCTCGCACATGCCGTTGAGCTTCATGTTGAAGAGATTGTTCCCCAGACACCGCCCCAAAAGATATTCGATGGAGAGGTAGTACATGCGCTTGGCCCCGGCCTTGCGGTAGCGTTCCCGGGTTTCCAGCATCTTGTCCACCAGCCGGTCGCGCAGGGCCAGGGACAGGGAGGTGGCCAGGTCCCGGGGCGTGCGTTCCTCATAGCGTTTGCTGCGCGAATGCTTCAGGTGATCGAGGATGGAATCCGTAAGCGCCTTGCGGCTGCTTTTGAGCGGCGGGGGAGGGGTGATGGCCATGGGGATCTCCTTGCAAGGGTGTGAAGGCGTACCGGACTGCTGTACCAAAGGAGAGAAAGTCTTGTCCATCGGCGGCGATAAAAAGTGGATTTCGCCCTAAAGAAACAGGAGTCCGCGTCCGATAAGAAGGGATAGCCGCGATTGTATGACGCGGCGGGGAGGATTCTATGGAAACGCAAGCCATGGCCGGCGCGTCCATGCTCGCCAACGCGCTGACCCAGCAACAGGAGTTCGGGGCCCAGCTCATCCAGGGAACCATGGACAATTTGAATACCGACCAGGTTACCGGAAGAATCGATTCGAACTACGATTTTCAGACGAAAGTCCTGGCCGCGGGCGGCATAGGCCGCAACCTGAACCTGACCGTCTGATCCCGCTTCCGGCCTGTCCGGCATCGGACGCCGCGCGCCCCGAAAGGCGCGCGGCGTCTTTTTTTTGCGTCGTCTTACTTTTCCCTCCCGCTTATGCTACCGTCTTTCAAGATTCCACAGCGCTTGGGCGCTGCCGGAATATGCGAAAAGAGCGCGGCCGCGGACTTGCGGACCAGGGAAACGCCACGCAGAGGGAGGGGCATGCCAGGGGAACCCGCCGGAACAATGCAACCGGAACCCCGCGGGCGTTTCGGCCGCTCCCTCCAGGCGCGCCTCAGCCTGGGGATCGCCCTGGCCTGCACCCTGATCCTGCTGGGATTCAGTCTCTATGATTTCATCACGGCCCGGCGCGTCATCGAGGACGGCCTGGAACGATTGGCGGCGGATACGGCGGACAGGCTGTCCCGCATTCTCGCCGGTCCCCTGTGGAGCATGGACGCCACCGAGGCCGGACGCATCCTGGACGCTGAAATGCATGAACGCGATATCTTCGTCATCGCCGTCTACGAGGACGACGGGCGCAGGCTGTTCGCGGGACGCATGCGCGACGCGGACTGGAATTCCGTCTCCTATTGCTGCATCTTTCCGAGGGGGGACCTCTACGCCCGCAGGCTCGTCCAACGGGGCGACGCGGTCCTGGGCGAGATCATCGTGGGCGTGGACCGGCGCTTCAAAGAGGCGGTCCTTACGCGCGAACTCCTGTTGACCGTCCTGCGCACGCTCGGCCTGGAAATCGTCCTGGCGGCCGTCATCGTCCTTTTCCTCCGGCGCGCCCTGCTCGGCCCCCTGGCCGCCATGCGCCGGACCGCCGCCCGCATCTCCCAGACGAGGGACTATTCCCTGCGCTTCGAAACAACCGGCGACGACGAGCTGCAAAGCCTGCGCGACGGGTTCAACCATACCCTGGAGGTCCTGGGCGAGCATGAACGGCGCCTGCGCGTCCACAGCCGGGAGCTGGAGCGGCAGGTGGACCAGCGCACCCTGGAGCTCAGCCGGGCCAAGGGGGCGGCGGAACGGGCGAACGAGGCCAAAAGCGCCTTTCTGGCCACCATGAGCCATGAGATCCGCACGCCGCTCAACGCCATCATCGGCATGACCGGCCTCGTCCTGCGCACGCCCCTCGACAAGACCCAGCGCGAGTACCTGGAAATCGTGGAGTCGTCCGGCCGCATGCTGCTCTTGCTTTTAAGCGACATCCTGGATTTTTCCAGGATCGAGGCGGGCAAGCTCACGCTGGAGCGCGCGGTCTTCGATCCGGCCGGGACGTTCGAACAGACGGCCCTGCTTTTCAGGCAGACGGCCCTGGACAAGAACCTGGAGTTCGTCGTGAGCGCCGGTCTTGGAATCCCGGGCAAGGTCGCGGGCGATCCCTACCGGCTGCGCCAGATCTGCATCAACCTGCTCTCCAACGCCTTCAAGTACACGCGCGAGGGGGAAATCCTCTTCACGGTCCAGGCGCGCCCTGGCCCCGGGGCCGGGAAGGCGCTTCTGGAATTTGAAGTGCGCGATACGGGCGCCGGGATCGCGCCGGACAAGCTTCCCTACCTCTTCGACGCCTTTACCCAGGCCGGCGATGACGCCGCCCGCCGGTACGGGGGCGTGGGGCTGGGGCTGGCCATCTCCAGGGAACTGGCCGGACTCATGGGCGGCGAGGTCACGGTCCAAAGCGAACCGGGCGCGGGCAGCGTCTTCACCCTGCGCCTGCCCCTGGAGCGAGCCGGGGGCCAGAAGGACTCCGGCGTCCGGTCCGGCCCCGCCGCCGGGAAAACCGCCCTGGCGGCGACCGTGCGGGAAAGCCTGGGCCGGGCCCTGGCCGAAAGCCTTTCCCGCCTGGGCGCGCGCTGCGAGACCGGCCTCGCCGCTGCGGGGCTTGTCGCGGCCCTGCGCGGCGCCTCGCCGCCCGGCGCCGTTCTGGCGGACTGGGCCGCCCTGGGCGGGGACGGCGCGCGCATTCTGGAGGCCGCCGCCGCATCCGGCGCCCGGACGCTGTTTTTGACCAGAGGCGCGTCCGAGCGCGAGGCGGCATTTCTGGCCATGGCGGCGGTCCCGAACGCCCGGGCGGACGTCCTCGACAAGCCGTTCACGCCCTCCGCGCTGGAGGAAGCGGTCCTGCGCCTCTTCGGACAGGATGGCGGCCCCCCGGCGGCGGACCGCCCGGACGCCGAAGGCAGGGAGCCCCGTCTGGACGGGGCCTTCATCCTGGTGGCCGAAGACGACGCCGCAAGCCGCATGGTGGCGGCCGAACTGATCAAATCCGCCGGAGGCGTGGCGGACGCCGCCTCAAGCGGCGAGGAGGCGGTTCTTGCCGTGGCCCGGAACGCCTACGACGCCGTGCTCATGGACGTGTCCATGCCCGGCATGGGCGGATTCGCGGCCGTCAGGGAAATCCGCGCCCTCGGCCTGGCCCGCGTTCCCCCCATCATCGCCATGACCGCCTACGCCATGGACGGCGACGCCGCGCGCTGCCGCCAGGCGGGCATGGACGGCTATCTGTCCAAACCCGTGGAGCGCGCCGAGGCTCTGGCCGTCCTGCGAAAGGCCGTTGACTTTGCGGCCCGCGGAAACGGCGGCCCCAACGCGTCCGGCTCGCGCGTTTGCGGCCCGCGCGTTTCCGGACTGGACGCGTCCCGGGCGCTGGCCGCAAGCGGCGGCGACCCCGAGGCTTGTCTCACTGCGCTGGCGGGCTACCTGGACCGCTTTTCCGGCGCGGCGGGAGAGCTTGGCGGCCTCATCGCCCGCAAGGAGGACGAACGGGCCCGGCGCCTCCTCGGGGAGCTCATGACCGCCTCTCTGGACGCCGGGGCCATGCGCCCGGCCCGGCTGTGCCGGCTTATCCTGGATGATTTGGGCCAGGACCGCCTGGACGAGGCCCGGGTTCGTCTGAACGATCTGGCCCAGGCCATGGAAGAGGCCGGACAGGCCATCTGGCGCCTGGAGGAGCTCTTGGGCCGGGAAAATCAAGGGACTTGAGGCGGCGCGCTTTTTTAGGGTTTCGCTTGGCCGTGAAAGAGTATATTTTCCCCCCCATCCGTTTCTTGCGCGGCTATCCACGCGATGTCGCGCAATGTGCGGGAATTCCCGCTTTTGGAGGTTCATCGTTATGTGCCTAGCCGTTCCCATGGAAATCACCGCCATCAACGAATCCGTCGCCGACGTGGAAATCGGCGGCGTCAAGCGCCAGGTCCGCCTGGACATCTGCGACGAGCAGCCGGCCGTGGGCGATTTCGTCATCGTGCACGCGGGCTTCGCCCTGCGCCGCCTGGACCGGGCCGACGCCCTGGAAACCATCAAGCTTTTTCAGGAAGGGTTGAACCTTGAACTTATTTGACGCCTTCAAGGACCCGCAACTGTGCCGCAATCTGCTTGAAATCCTTAAAAAAGAGTCAGACAAGCCGCTTCGGTTCATGGAGGTGTGCGGCACCCACACGGTGGCCATCTTCCAAAGCGGCCTGCGCGGCCTTTTGCCGGAAAACATCATCCACCTGACCGGCCCGGGCTGCCCGGTCTGCGTCACCCACGAGTCCGAGGTGGCCGCGTTCCTTGACGCCGCCGGGAAGGACGGCGTCATCCTGGCCACTTTCGGCGACCTCATGCGCGTGCCCGGCCCCAAAGGCCGCTCCCTGAAGGAAGCCCAGGCCGAAGGCGCCCGCGTGGAAGTGGTCTACTCCCCCTTCGACGCCGTGGCCCTGGCCGCCAGGAATCCGGACGCCAAGGTGGTCTTTCTGGGCGTGGGCTTCGAGACCACCGCGCCCACCGTGGCCGCCACCGTGAAGATCGCCAGGGAGCAGGGGCTCAAAAACTTCATGATCATGAGCTTTCACAAGCTCGTGCCCCCGGCCCTGGACGCGCTCATGGCCGACAAGGACACGTCCATCGACGCCTTCATCCTGCCCGGACACGTTTCGGCCATCATCGGCAAGGCGCCCTACGAGCCCCTGGCCTCGGTCCACAACATCCCGGCCGTGATCACCGGCTTCGAGCCCATGGACATCCTCCAGGCCCTCATCCACATCACCCGCATGCGCGCCTCGGGCAAGCCCGCCGTGGTCAACGAGTACGGGCGGGTGGTCCCGGACGCGGGCAACGCCAAGGCGCTTTCGGTCATGTACGAGGTCTTTTCCCCGGCCGACGCCCTGTGGCGCGGGCTGGGCCGCATTCCCCAAAGCGGACTGGTCCTGTCCGAGGCCTACGAGGAATTCGACGCCTTCAAACGCCTGGACGTGACGCTTCAGGAATCGCCGCCGCTTCCCGGCTGCCGCTGCGGCGAGGTGCTCAAGGGCAAAATGGCGCCGGACCAGTGCCCGCTTTTCGGCAAGGCCTGCACCCCCGCCTCGCCGGTGGGCCCCTGCATGGTCTCCACCGAAGGCGGCTGCGCGGCGTACTACAAATACAGACTGGAGTTGTAAGAAGATTCGCGAGGCGCCTCCGGCGGCCAGGGGGGAGGGAACCCCTTCTTTAAGGAAGAAGGGGTTCCCTCCCCCCTGGACCCCCCTCCTTCCTCAAGAACCTTTACAAAGGGGTTCAGGGGGACGAGGACGGGCGGGTTGCCGAACGGAGTTCGCGCCCCTGCTATGCGGACATGAAGAGACGTTGACGCAACATTTACAAGGACACGACGCGGCTCCCTGGCGCGCCGATAAAAGCTTTCGGGAAAGGGGATCCAAGGGGAAAACCCCTTTGCAAAGGGGTTTTCCCCCGGCCGCCGGAGGCATTCGGCCGCGACGGGCGTCCGAACGGGGTTTGCGCCCCAACGATGTGAACGCGAAGAGACGATGACGTAACATTGACGTAACCCTGGCGCGGCTCCCCGGCGCGCCGATAAAAGCTTTAGGGAAAGGGGGTCCAGGGGGGAAACCCCTTAGCAAAGGGGTTTCCTCCCTGGCCGCCGGAGGCATCATACATCTCATGGGTAAGAAACTTCTTCTGGACTATGGCAGCGGCGGGCGGGCTTCGCACCGGCTCATTGCGGAAATGTTCGTGAAGCATTTGGGCAACGAGATATTGAACGTGTTGGACGACGCGGCGCGGCTGGAGATCGACGGTCCCATCGCCATGAGCACGGACTCGTACATCGTGGACCCGATCTTTTTTCCCGGCGGCGACATCGGATCGCTTGCGGTGCACGGCACGGTCAACGACGTGGCCATGCTGGGGGCGGAGCCGAAATACGTAAGCTGCGGCCTCATTTTGGAAGAGGGTTTGGACATGGACGATCTGGAGCGGATCGTGGCGTCCATGGGCCGGGCCGCGTCCGAGGCCGGAGTGTTGATCGTCACCGGGGACACCAAGGTGGCGCCCCGGGGGACGGTGGACAAGATCTTCATCAACACCACCGGGGTGGGGCGCATCGTGAAGAACCCCGCGCCGAGCGGTCACCGGGCGCGTCCCGGGGACGCGGTTCTGGTCAGCGGGACCATGGGCGACCACGGGGTGACCATCCTGTCCACCCGGCAGGGGTTGTCCTTCGAGGCGCCGGTTACGTCCGACAGCGCCTCGCTCAATCATCTCATCGCCAGGATTCTCGCGGCCGTTCCCGATGTGCACGTGTTGCGCGACCCCACCCGGGGGGGGCTCGCCACCACCTTGAACGAGATCGCCGAGCAGTCCGGGGCGGGATGTTTTCTCGAGGAGGGGGCCATTCCGGTGCGTCCGGCCGTGTCCGGGGCCTGCGCGGCCCTTGGGCTCGACCCCTTGTACCTGGCCAACGAGGGCAAGTTCATCTGCATCGTTCCCGAGAAGGATGCGGAAACGGCGCTTGCGATCATGCGGGCCGACCCCCTGGGGGCGGACGCCGCGCGGATCGGCGAGATCCGCGAGGAGCACGCCGGCAAGGTGGTCCTGGTGACCGGCCTTGGGGGCAAGCGTCTTCTGTCCATGCTGGAGGGCGAGCAGTTGCCGCGCATCTGCTAGACGCGGGCGAACGGTTTTGAAGGCGTTTTGTAAAGGGAGTCTTGCGAGGCTCCCTTTTTTTGCGGCCAAGGGGCTGGCGTCGCGTCCTCGAAGAGCGCGCATCCGTTCTTCGGGGAGAAGCCAGCGATCCGATGCGTTTTCTTCTGAAAAAAAACCGCCGTTTTTTTACGGGGCGCCGCGTGCGGTCCGGATGACCTCGTCCAGCTTGTCGAAGTCCAGGGGCTTGGAGGCGTAGGCGTTCATGCCCGCCGCCAGGAAGGCTTCCTTGTCGCCTTTCATGGCGTGGGCGGTGAGCGCCACGATGGGGATGTCGCGCACGGCGGGGTCCGGGCAGGCCCGGATGGCCCGGGTGGCTTCCAGGCCGTCCATTTCCGGCATCTGGATGTCCATGAGGATGAGATCGAAGGGCGTTTCGCGCACGAGATCGAGCGCTTCCCGGCCGTTTCCCGCGCACACGGTTTTGTGGCCGAGGCTTTCCAGGGTCAGGCGCAGGGCCATCTGGTTGATGGCCTCGTCCTCGGCCAGCAGGATGCGCAAGGGGACGGATTCGGGCGCGGGGGAGACGGTCCCCGCCGTCCGGGCGGACCGCGGCCCCTCGCTTTCGGCCAGGGGCAGGGTGAAATGGACGGACAAGCCCTTGCCTTCCTCGGACTCGATGCTGAGCGTTCCCCGCATAGCGGCGATGAGCTTTTTCACGATGCCGAGCCCCAGTCCGGCGCCCTTGTAGCGGCGGTTGTAGGCGCCGTCCACCTGGGTGAACGGATTGAAGACGTCCTTGATCCAGGCGTCCGGGATGCCGATGCCCGTATCGGCGACGCAAAAAAGCAGGGGGACCACGCCCTGGCGGCGTTGGGGCAAAAGATGGGCCGAGACGGCGATTGTCCCGCGCTCCGTGAATTTCAGGGCGTTGCCGATGAGATTGAAGAGGACCTGGCGCAGCCTGGCCTCGTCGCCGCTTACGGTCCCGGGGATCCGCGCATCGATATCCATTGTCAGAGCCACGCCTTTTTCCTCGGCCGGTATGCGGAAATTGTCCGCCGCCAGGGACAGGCAGGCGCGCGGATCGAAAGGCTCGTTTTCGATGGCCAGCTCTCCGGCGTCCATTTTGGAAAAATCCAGCACGTCGTCGATGATGGTCAAAAGGCCTTTGCCCGTGGACAGGGCGGCCTCGATGTAGGCTCTCTGCCCCGGAGCGGCGCCGATTTTGAGAAGCTGGAGCATGCCGAACACGCCGTTTAGGGGCGTGCGCAGCTCGTGGCTCATGTTGGCCAGAAATTCGCTGCGCGAACGGATGGAGCGTTCGGCCGCCTCCTTGGCCGCGATCAGGGCCTTTTCCGCCTCGAACCGCTTGGAGGCGTCCTGGAACATGAGGGCCATGCGGTTTTTCGAAGTCTGAAAGGCCCAAATGTCGAAATGCCCATCCACATGCCAGCCTTTGTAGTGGAATCCGGGCTCATGCAGGCTTGTTCCCCGGGCGGCCACCTCCCTGAGTCTTGCCAGCTCGGGCGCGCCCGCGAGTCCCGACAGGTGCTCCTCGATGGGGCGGCCGATGTATTCGTGGTTCCGGAAATGGGTCAGCGCGTCGGACGCCGGGTTGGTCTCGATGAGGACCAGCCGCCCGTCGTCCTTGAGTTCGTACAGATGCAGGCCCAGCGGAGCGTTGTCGACGATGGAACGGAAGAGTTCCTCGCTTTGCCGCAGGGCGTCCTGGGCGCGTTTGCGGTCGCTGAGGTCGCGAAGGGCCGTGACCCGGGCGCGCCTGCCCCAATAGGCGAAGACCCTGCCCTGGACCTCGCAGGGAAAGATGGAACCGTCCTTGCGCAGGGCCATGGCCTCGTAGGGGGTTTCCACGCCCCGGTTCACGTTGTCCTGGGTGAGATCCCGGGAGGACGGCGCGAAGAAATCCAGCATGCGCTTGCCGGGCATTTCCTGGCGGGCGTAGCCGAACATGCGCAGGGCGGCGGCGTTCACGTCCAGACAGCGGCCGTTTTCCGAAATGAGGATGGACTCGAAGGTGGCTTCGGCAAGGATTTTGTGGCGTTCCTCGCTTTGCCGCAGGGCCTTCGCGTCCCGATGGCGGCGTAGGGTCACGGCGATGAGGTTGGCGGCCGAGGTCAAAAGCTCCAGGTCGCGTTCCCTGAAAAAGTCCGGGTCGTCGTAATGCTGGATGCCGATGAGTCCGATGGCCTCTCCGTCGGCCATGAGGGGGGCGCCGAGCCAGATTTCCGAGAGGGGGCCGACCGGCTTCAGCTCGCCCTGGCGCATGCGTTCGAGCTTGTCGCTTCTGCGCAGGAACAGGGGCTTTCCCGACAGAATGACCTTGGCGCTCAGGGATTTGCTTCCCGCAGTCGAGAAATCCTCGATGAAAAAAGGGCGATGTTCCTTGACGTCGGCGAAATAGGGGAATTCCAGGCGGTCGCGTTCCTTGTCCCAGAGGCCGACGAAGAAATTCTCCGCGCCGATGGCCTTTTTGAAGATCGTATGCGCTTTTTCGCAGTAGGCGGGCAGATCCTCGGCCGTCCAGAGGGCGTGGGACAGGCCGTGCAGGGCGGCGATGATGTGCTGGCCCCGTTTGCGTTCGCTGATGTCCGTGGCGACCACCAGCCGGACCAATCCCCGGTCGCCCCAGGGGATGGCCTGCTCGCGGACGAGCTTCCATGCGCCGCTTCTGGGGTCGCGGATTTCCCGGGAGGACGGCGCCGCCGGGTCCGGGCGGCCGTCGATCAGGCGCAGGGCCTGACAGCTTGGGCAAGGGGCGGACGCCTCCGGGTGGAAAAACTTCCAGCAGGGGAGGCCTTCGGAACCGGGGCTGAGAGCGCGGGCCGCCTTGTTGGCGAAAAGGATTTCCTTGGTCTCGAAATCCGTTACGTAGACCAGGGCGTCCAGACTATCCAGGACGTGTGCGCTTAAATTGACGGGGATTGAGCCGGAATTCGAGTGCATGAATGCATGACCCCTGTGGAGAGATAGCCCGAGTTCACGGCAGTTTCGCCAAGAAAACCGAAAGAGTCAATGCGCGAGAAAAAAGGGCGCCCAGGCCGATCGCCCGGGCGCCCTGTATTGCTGACAAGGCCGCTTGGCCGGTTTCGGGCGTCGCCCGGGAGGTTACATGGCCTTGGTCACGATGAAGCCGGGGCGTTCGGCGGCCAGCTTGCCGATGGTTTCGGACGAGCCCGCCACCACGGCGGCGCCCTGCCGGGCGCCTTCGATCAGAACCTCGCCGAAGGCCTTGAAATGCTCCGGACCGGCGGCGAAAACCTCGTCGCGCATGCGGGCGCGGTCTTCCTCGGCGTCGCCGGTGAGCGCGCGGGAAAGGGCCGCGTGGCCCTGGGCGTCGGGGAGCATGTACGCGTCGATGTCCCCGATGGCGCCGATGACGGCCTGGTCCAGGTCCGCCTGGGTCAGGGAGGCGTTCGCGAGGAATTCGCCCGCCTTGGCGAAGGCGTCCAGGGTGCGGGTGGAGTTGGGGTCGCGGTAGGAGGCCAGGATGAAGGAGCCGCCGATGCGGTCGAAGGAGCAGAATGCGCCGTAAGCCCCGCCCTGGACCCGCACCTTGTCCCAGAGATAGCTCATGCGCAGGAACCTGGAAATGACCAGGGCCGAGCCGTGGAAGGCGTAGCCGAGCTTGTAGAGGTTGAACCCGAGCCCCGCGAAATTGATCTGGGCCGGGATGACCACGCCCTCGGCCTGGGGAAGGCTTCCGGCCTCCCAGACGGCCGGGGAAAGGGATTTCTCCGGCAATCCGGCCGTGAAATCCTCCAGCATGGGCGCAAAGGCGGCGTAGGATTTCTCGTCCAGGGTGACGTTGGCCACGAGATCGTTTCTGCGCACGATCAGTTCGCGCAGCCGTTCGAGGTCCCGGGCCACGCCGTCCCAATCCGTCTCCAGGCGTTCGGACAGGGCGCGCAGGGAAAAGAGGTTGGACAGGCCGCGCATGCGTTCCGCCGCCCAGCCCGCCTTGCCGAACCGGGCCCGAAGCCTGGCCGAAACCACGGCGTGGCCCGAGGGGGCAAGGGCCCGTTCCGCCCGGGCTTTGGCCTCAAGCGTCATCTGGGTCAGCCGCTCGCGATCCGTGAGCCGGGCCGTCAGCAGGGCGTCGTTCAAGATGGAGAGCAGGTCGGGCGCCTTGTCCAGGGTGGCCTTGCCCCGGAAAATGAGCCGCGAGGCCAGGGTGGCGTCCGGGTCCTGGCCCTTGATGGAGGCCAGGAAGGATTCCCGGCGCACGCCGCCGGTCTTGCGGGCGATGCGGCGGTTGAAGGTCACGAAATCCTCGCGCGCGGTCCCGGTTTCGAGCATGGCCCGGGAGAACAGGGGGACCAGGGGCAGAAGCTCCTCGGGAACGGCGGACATGTCGAAGCCGAGATCCAGATAGACCACGCCGTTGGTGGGCAGGTCGTGGAAATGAACGGCCGGGGACTGGGCGTCCTCCGCCGGGCGGATGGCCGTGGGAATGCGCTTGTTCTCGCGGGGCAGGTCCGCCACGGTCAGCCTGGGGATCGCGGCCAGGGCCTCCGGGGAGTCCGGCGTTTCCTGGAAGGCGGCGAGCCTGGCCTTGGCCTCGCGGGCGGCGGCCAGCCCGGCCTCGCCCATGGCCTGACGCTCGTCTTCCAGGCGCCTGGCCTCCTCGGCCGCGTTTCTCGCGGCGAGTTCGGGGTCGGGCGTGAGCGCCAGGGCGCAACGGGATTTGTTGTTGATCAGATGGGCGAAGATCATGTCCTCGAACACCCGCTCGCCGGAAGCCAGGCGCGCCTTGAGCCGGGCCAGGGGGCCTTCGAAGCGAAGGGGCGCCAGGGGATCGCCGCCGTGCAGCCAGACGGTCAGGGCGCGCAGCATGAGGGAAAGTCCGCGCGGGAAGCTGCCGGTATTGTTCTCGCGCAGGGCGAATTCCAAGGCGTTGACGCCGGCTTCCACGGCCTCGGGATCGACCCCCCGGGAGACCAGGGAGCTTAGGGTGGACAGGATGAGCTTTTCCACCTTTTCCACGCCGGATTCGGCCACGCCCTTGAGCCCCGTGGAGAAAAACATCTGGCGCAGCTCGGTTTCGAGCCCGCCGCCCGCCAGGTCCTCGCCCAGGCCCGAATCGATGAGGGCCTTGCGCAGGGGGGAGGAGGGCAGGCCGATCAGGACGTGCTCCAGGACCTCGAAGGCCAGAACCGCGTCCTGGTCCGCGCTTTCGGGCAGAAGCCAGTTCAGGGTCGCGAAGCGGCCCTTGTCCTGGGCGCCGTCCACGGGCTTGTCCGCGGCGTAGGGGATGACGGCGCGCCTGGGTTCCAGGGCGGGGCGCTGGAGGGCGATTTCCGAGCGGATTTCCGCCGGGCCGAAACCGGCCAGGGCTTCGTCGATGAGGCGCAGGCGCTCGTTCGGATCGTCGTCGCCGTAGAAGAAGAAACGGGCGTTGCCCGGATGGTAGTAGGTCCGGTGGAAATCGAGAAAAGCCTGGTAGGTCAGGTCCGGGATGACCTTGGGGTCGCCGCCGGAATCCACGCCGTAGGCCGTGTCCGGGAAAAGCAGGCGCTGGGAGTATTCGGCCAGCACGCTGTCCGGGGAGGAGTACGCTCCCTTCATTTCATTAAATACCACGCCGTTGCGGGCGAGCGTTCCGTCGGGCGCGGGATCGTAGTGCCAGCCCTCCTGGAGGAAGACGCGTTCGGGAATGAGCGGATGGAAGACCGCGTCCAGATAGACGTCCACCAGGTTGTAGAAATCGCGCAGATTGGCGCTGGCCACGGGGTAGCAGGTCTTGTCCGGGTAGGTGAAGGCGTTGAGGAAGGTGTGCAGGGAGCCCTTCAGGAGTTCGACGAAGGGTTCCTTGACGGGGTATTTTTTTGATCCGCATAAGACGGAATGTTCGAGGATGTGGGCCACGCCGGTGGAATCGGCCGGAGGCGTGCGGAAGGAGACGCCGAAGACCTTGTTTTCGTCGTCAAGGCTCAAGGACAACAGTTCGGCGCCGGTGGCCGCGTGGCGGTACAAGACGGCCCGGGCGCCGTACTCCTCGACGACCTCATCTCTAACCTGTTCAAATCCATGGATAAGCGTCATATAATCCTCCAGGTGGGGAAAGATACTGTAGGCGCCTTTGGCGGTCAAAGGAAGACGCGGCTGACGGGGATTCACGGTCATTCGCGGGGTTGAAAATTTTATCGAGAGTTATTTTAAGCAATTAGCTTGAAAGCGGAGGTGGAGAAACGAAAAAAGGCATGACGAACATTAAAAAAATGTTAATATTCAATTTAGGCGTTTTTTTTTCAGGCGCCCGCAGGATGGCTTGGGACAAGGCTCGCGGGGCGGCCGCCCCGGGGAAAGTCTTAAAAAAGCGTTGACAAAGGCGCGACGTGGTTGTTTAGAGTCTAGGACGGCGAAGGCTGAAAATCACGGGAAACCGCTTGCGGCCGCAGGTGAATTTCCGTATTGATTACAGGCCCGCCGAATGTGGGATGCCCCTTTGCGCCACCGCAAAGGAGTCCATACAGAGGCAACGAGGGTGGCTTTAGGAAAAAGGCGTTAAGACTTCACCGAATGGAAGGAAGGAGGAAACATGTTGAAAAAACTTAATTTTGTTATGGTGATGCTGGTTGTCCTGCTGCTTGGGGTCACCGGCCCGGCCATGGCGAAGAAGCAGGTCCCGAAAGTGGACAATTTCATCTTCTTCGTCGACCATTCGAGCTCCATGGCCTTCTCCTACAAGGGGCAGCGCTATGTGCAGTTCGGCGGCGTCTCCAAGATCATGATGGCCAAAGGCATCGCCCGCGAACTGAACCAGATGATTCCGGAGCTGGGCTACCAGGCCGGTCTGTTCACCTTCGCCCCGTACAAACAGTACCTGGCCATGGCCGCCTACAGCCAGGCCGCGATGGCTCCGGCCATCGAGTCCATCTCCACGGACTACAACATCTATGGCCGCCTGACCCCCATGGGCTGGGGCCTGGAAGACCTGGACAAGCTGCCGCTTGGCCAGCTGAGCGGCAAGACCGGCGTCTTCATCTTCTCTGACGGCGATTCCAACCGCGGCGTCGATCCCATCGCCGTGGCCCAGTCCCTGAAGAGCAAGTACGGCGACAACCTGTGCTTCTACATCATCGACCTGTCCGACAACAAGCACGGCGAAGAAGTGCTGAAGGCCATCGCCGCTCTCGGCGGTTGCAACTGCATCGAGCTCGGCGAAGAGCTGCTGCGCAACGAAGCCGCCCGCGAGAAGTTCCTCGAGTGCTCCCTGTACGAGTGGATCGAAGACGAGATCGTGGTTTTCCGCAGCATCTACTTCGACTTCGACAAGTACAACATCAAGCCCGAGTTCGTGCCCGTCCTGGACGAAGGCGTGTCCATCGTGCAGTCCAAGCCCAACACCCTGGTCATCCTGGAAGGTCATACCGACAGCATCGGCACCGAACAGTACAACATGGGTCTGGGTCAGCGCCGCGCCGACTCCGTCAAGTCCTTCTTCGTGAAGAAGGGCATCGACGCCAGCCGCATCGAAGCCATCAGCTTCGGTGAGTCCGACCCGGTCGCCACCAACAAGACCGCTCAGGGCCGCGCCCTGAACCGCCGTTGCGTGATCAAGTTCAAGAACTAAGCGCAAAGGCGTCCGTTGCACCATTGGCCAGGCGACCCCTTCTGGGTCGCCTGGCTTTCTGTTTAAAGAGGTGAGCCACCATGAAAGCCAAAACCGTCCTCGCCGTTTCTTTTTTTCTCCTGGCCCTTCCCCTTTCCGCGCAAGCCGCCGCACGCTTCTTCCCGGGAGACGCGCTGGTCATCGTCAAGGTCGAAATTCCCCAGAAAAACACGGAATACGTCGTGAAAAGCGGGGATACCCTGTCGAAGATCAGCAAAACCCAGGGCGCGCCCCTGAAAGACATCCTGGCCGCCAACAAGGGACTTGATCCCAAAAAACTGCGCGTGGGCCAAAAGATTCTGATCCCCTCGAAGGACGCAAAAACCCCCGCCAAAACCGTGGCCATGGTCCCGGAAAAGGTCACGGCATCCGTTCCTCAGACCGGTCAGGCCAAGACCGCAAGCGACGCGTCCGCCAACGCCCAGGGAAAGGCCAAGGTCACGCCGGCCGCTCCCGCGACTCCCGCCGCGGACGGCGCAAAGACCGCGGAGGCCTCCGCTCCCGTCACGTCCGGCAAGGCCGACGGCGGTAAGCCGCACAAGCAGCCCATTTCCAAAACCCTGGCCGCCATGAAAACGGCCCCCGAGGCCGCGCCGCAAACGCCCCCCTCCGCCAAGGCCTACGGCAAGACCGGCATCATCACCAACGCCACCGACGTTCCCATGGCAATCCGCGAGGAATTCAACAACTACGGCCGCAAATGGCTGGACGTTTCCGAGGAGCTGGCCGTGGGCACCAAGAACAACAAAAAGGTGCGCAAGGTGGGCAATGTCTGGGAAGCCTCCTACCGGGTCATCCTGAAGGATACCATGGGCACGGAGGTCAAACGGGTGCAGTATGATCATACGCCGTATGTGGGCCATCTGACCTACGCGGTCCTGGCGTACGTCTCCACCGGCCCCACCAAGGACGCCGCGCTCAATGGAGCCTATGAGGAAAAAGAAGAGCATATGCGGGAAATTTTCAGCTACGACGGGAAAAAGAAAGCCTGGCGATAGCGCGAACGCCCTTGAACGAAAACGCCCCCCCGCGCCGTGAGCCGGGGGGGCGTTTTTTTTGGGGAGGATGGGCGCCCGGCGGCGTCCAGCGACATGTGGCGGCGTCCAGCGACGCCAGCGACATACTAACATGTGACGAGCCTGGCGACGTCCGACTGCATCCGGCGCTTCCGGCGACATGTGACGTCCAGCGACATGCGGCGGCGTACAGCGACGCCCGGCGTTCGATGCGCCAACAGGCCGTTCATAGCTGCGGGCGCGGGCTGCAAATTCTCGTGTGGCGTCCCGAAAGCGTACAGGGGCATTGTTACGCGGAAAACGCATTGGAGTGAGGCGTTGTTCTCGAAGCAGGCGCTCCTGTTCCTCGATGTCGCGACGTTCGCCCCAGGGACCGGGCGATCCCTTCCCGCCGCCGGGGAAAGCGGGGACTCAGGCCGCCGCGTCCGGGCCCTGGGCCCGGGGCAGGAGCAGACGGAAAGACCGGACGCCGTGCACCATCTCGATGAGCCGGTTCCCGCCGCAGCGCAGAAACAGAAGGATCGGCGCAAGGCCGTAACGCAGGCTTGAGAATAACGCGCTTCGCAAGCGCCTGGAATAGCGCAGTTCCGGGAAGACGTCCCTGGACAGGCCCGCGATATAGGGGATGGCCGGGTCCACGCCCCGCGCCAGACTTTCGGCCACGGCAAGCCCGGACAGCTCGCCGGAACGCAGGGCGTAATACACGCCTTCGCCGAAAAGCGTTTCCACATAGCCCGCCGCGTCTCCGGCCAGAAGCGCTTTGCCGTAGACGGGGTTGCGCAGGAAATTGCCGTAGGGCAGGGGGTGGGCCCGCAGCTCATGGGCGAGGGTGCGGGGAAGCCCGAGAAAATCGAGGAAAGCGCAAAAACATTGGCGGAAAAGGCCCTCGCTGGCCCGGTTGAGACCGCCTAACCCGATAACCACCCGGTCCTTGTGAGGAAAGACCCAGGCGTAGCCCGCCCGGATGAATCCCGCGTAGACCGTGGGGAAGTCCGCCTTGAGGTCCTGGTGGACCCCGTCGCGAAGGAGCGCGCAGTCCCGGGGCAGGAAAATTTCAAGCCCGGCGCCCAGGTTGGCCCGCCAGGCCCGGCCGCTGACGGGAAACGCGGCGCGCGTGGCGCTTAAGGCGCCGTCCGCGCCGATGATGTGGGCGGCCTTCAGGGTCCGTCCGGCGCTGGTCGTCGTTCTCGCGTGCAGCGGATCCACATGGACCGCCCGTTCGCCGGTGGCGATATCGGCGCCCAGGGACGCGGCGTGATCGAGCAGAAAGGCGTCCAGCGCGCTGCGCCTGGCGAAATGAAAGGGGTAGAACATCTCCCCCTGCATGAGGATGCGGTTTCTGTGGCGGATGCGATAGAAGGAGGCCTTGTGGTTGACCACGCCGCGCGCGAGAAGCTCCTGCGCGCAGAGTCCGGTGAGACGCTTAAGGGCGTCCATGGTCTTCCAGGTCAGAAGACCGGCGCAAAGCTTGTCGCGCGGGAAGGTCCGGCGGTCAAGGACAAGGATTTTCGCCCCCGCGCCCGCGAGCGCGATGGCGGCCGCGGACCCGGCGGGGCCGCCTCCAACGATAATGGCGTCGTACGTATGGGCCATGCGCGCAAACACTGTGATTTTGCGGCCGATTTTCAGGGAGAGGCCGGTCCTTCAGGGTTGTCTTTCCCGCCGCCTGAGCCTAAAACCCGAAGAAACATACACGGGACGTCCTTGCCGGGCAACGGCCCAGGCGCGCCCTGGATGGAAAATATGCGCTCTTTTCACGCAGTGGTTTTCGACTTTGACGGCGCGCTGGCGGAACTGACGCTCGACTTCGACGACATGAAGCGGCGCATCGGCGCGTTGGCGGGCGAGTATCTCGGGGCCGCCCGGACGCCGTCCGGCCTGCCCGCTCTCGAGTGGGTGGAGGAATTGCGCGCTGAAATCGCGCTTCTCGACGTTGACGGCGCGCCGGATCGCTTCCGGACAAGGGCGCACGCTTTGATCGAGGAGATGGAGACGGCCGCCGCCTCGGAGCGGCTGCTTTTCCCCTATACGCGTCCGACCCTATCCGAATTGGCCGCGCGCGGCGTCAAGACGGCCATCATTTCCAGAAATTGCCGCCGGGCCATCGACCGGGTCTTTCCCGACGCCTTGCGCTACGTGGGCGTTGTGGCGGCCCGGGAGGACGCTATCCGGGTCAAGCCCGATCCAGAACATCTGCTTCAGGCCCTGCGCGCCCTCGGGGTCGCGCCTTCGCGCGCGCTCATGGTGGGCGACCATCCCATGGACATCAAAACGGGCAAGGCCGCCAAAACCGCCTCGGCCGGGGTGGCCAGCGGCCGGACTTCCCGGGAGGAACTCGCCCGAAGCGGCGCTGATTTCACGGCCGGCGACGCGGCCGAACTGCTTGAAACGCTGAAAAAGGCCGGGGCCGTATGACGGGCGCCTTGCGTTCGGCCCGCTTCCCGGGCGCCCTGTGGCCGCTTGTTGCGGCCCTGACCATCCTCCTGGCCTCCTGCGCCGCGCCGGTCGAGGTGAAGGCGCCCCGGTACGAAAGCGCGGAGCACAAGAACCTGGTCCTTCTTTTGCGCGCCTACCAGGACGCCTGGAACGAGGGAAACGAGACCGCCATTTTGCGCTTGTACGCGGACAAGTCCCGGGAAGCCCCCTTGTTGTTCCTGGGCGGGCGGACTCTGGGAAGACAGGCCCTTGCCCAGAATCTGCCGTATATTCTCAAAACCCAGGCCAAGGCCGGGCTTTTTCAGCAAACCCTTTCCCCCATCGAATACAAGACCACGGGCGATACGGCCCAGGTTGCGGCGTATGTCAAAATCTCCTATATTGAGGATGCCAAAAAAAGAACCGGGTATATTCGCAGGACGCTTTTTCTGCGCCGGGTGAACTATTTCTGGCGTATTGAATTTTCCCATTACGAGTTCGTTCCGGCCGATGCGCGCCTGGAAGGCATGCCCCCCTTGTGAATCGCCAGCGCCTTGCCATTTCGCGCAACGATGGGATAATAGGAAATCATGCAAAACCCATAGGCGGGAGGCTGCGACAATAGATGGATAACGAATGCGTACGTCAAGGGCGCGAGGAAAGCGGATATTTCGCCAGACAGCCGGTGTTCGACGTTTCGAAAAAGGTCTGGGGCTTCGAGATTCTCTATCGCAAGACCGGCGACGCCGTGAGCGCCCAGTTTTCCGACAGCGACTCGGCCACGCTTTCCGTCATCGCGGGACTCAGCCAAAGCGATGAGGCGGCCTTGCCGCGCGGGAAGAAAATCCTGATCAATTTCGGCGAGAAAAGCATCCTGGCCGAAGCGCCTCTGGCCTTTCCTCCAACAAACGTCATCATCGAGATTCCGGAGTTTCTTTCCCTGGACGAGCCGTTTCTGGCCGCGCTCACGCGCCTGCGAGGCCTGGGGTACGAGCTGGCTGTGGATGATTTCGAGGGCGGGCCGGGGAAAAAGCCCCTCCATGAGCTGGCCAGCCTGTTCATCGTGGACGTTCTGGGACGCCGGGAGGAGGATCTGCGGGCCCTGGCCGGAAAAGCCAGGGAGTTCGGCGCAGGCCGCATGTTGGCCGCCAAGAAAGTGGAAAGCGAGGAGGCGTTCCTCGCCTCCGAACGGGCCGGGTTCGACCTGTTCCAGGGCTATTATTTCCAACGGCCGGAACTGATCGCCGGCAAGACCATCACCTCCGGGGAGATGAGCCGGTTGCGGCTGTTGCGCATGTTGCAAACCCCGGACCCGGACTTTACGGCCCTGGCCCAGGCCATCAAGAGCGACCCGGCCATCAGCCTCAAGCTTTTGACCTTTCTCAATTGCCCGCTTTTCGCCTTCACCACGAAAGTGACCACCATCGAACGCGCCTTGACCCTGCTTGGCTGGAAACAGCTCAAGAACTGGTTGCGGGTGATCATCTTCACCGATGCGGCGCCCACGGAGAAGATCCAGGAACTGGCCTACGCCAGCGTGCAGCGGGCCAAATTCTTCGAGAACGCCGCCGTGGCCCAGGCATTTTCCCCCCTGGAGTGCGAACGGCGGTTCCTTTTGGGCTTGTTTTCCCTGCTCGACGCCATGATGGGCGTGCCCATGGAAGAGATTCTGGACAAGATCGGGCTGGACGAGGAGCTGAAGCTGGCGCTTTGCGGCGGGGTGAACAGCTTGAGCCCCTGGCTGAGCGCCGCCCAGGCCTTCGAAGCGGGAGATTGGGCCGGTCTGGACGAAATATTCGGCCGCATGCGGCTTGAACCCATGGCTGCGGCGAAATGGTACTCCAACTCCCTGGAATGGGCCAATGTCGTGTTTCGATACGGCATGGAGCCAGAGGCCGCATGAACATCCCGGAGGACGTCCCCTTTCCGGGATCGTCCCGCCAGGGCGCGGCCGGGAATCCCGGCCGCCGCCGTTGCGGCGTGGTCCTGGCCGGGGCGCCCAGCGGCCCGCATATCGAGGACGTCCTGCGCGAGGCCGGAGCCCCGGTCGTCATCCGCGTGGATAACGAACGGCTGGTTCCGCTCGCCTTCGCCCGCAAGGACGCGGATATGGCGGTTTGCCGCGTCGGCCCGGGCGGCGCGGGACTGGCGGCGCTCGTGGAGGGCATTCGTCAGATCAAGCCCGGCGCGCCGTGCATCCTCCTGACCGACTTCGCGGACCAGGAAGCCCTGGAGGCCGCCGCGCGCACGCCCCTTTCCACCCTGCTGCCCCTGCCCGCCGGCAAGGCCGCCCTGAGTAACGCCTACGCCCAGTGGGACGCCCTGATCGGCCGGATGAAGACGCTGGAAGACCGGGAGCGTCTTTGGCGGCTCCAATTCGACGGGCTCGATTTTCCGGCCGGTCTGGCGCGCATCGAGGACGGCCTGATCGTGGCGGTCAATACGACGGGGAGAAGCTACGGCCTGGTTGAAGGCGCGCCCTGCGCGGAGCCGTTTATCCCGGCCAGGGCCTTCGACGAGGCCGTTTGCCCGGTCAGAAAAGGTTCGGCCGCCTTTGTGAACGCCTCCCTGTCCGGAATCGACGCCTTCGGGAAACAGTGGAACGCGCGGCTGATCACGGCGGGGCGGGGGCTGGCGCTCTTCTACGCCCAGGACGCGCTGAGCGCGAACCGGGAACGCGATCCCCTGGACGATAACGCGGCGGAACGGACCAGGGAGCTTCGGGCGAAGAACGACGAGCTGACCTTCGTGGTCAAGGTCCGCCAGCGCATCGAGGAGGCCTTGAAGCTCAGCGAACGCCGCCTGCGCATGGTGGTGGACGGCATGCCCGTCATGATCATGGCCCACGACGCCGACGGCAGGATCATCTACTGGAACCGGGAGTGCGAGCGCATCACCGGCTACCCCGCCGCGCGCATGGTGGGCGCGGACAACGTCCTGGAACTGCTTTTCCCGGAGAAGGACAGCCGCTTCGCCTTTTTGGGCTATCAAAGTTCGGGCGAAGACTATCATGACCTGGAAATGCCCATGCGCGGAGCGGACGGGCGCAGGCTCATCATCAGCCTGACCAACATTTCGGGCTCCTGCCCCATCCCGGGCTGGGAAGCCTGGGAGACCGGGCTGGACGTGACAGCCCGCAAGCTCATGGAGCGCGAGCTGCAAAAAGCCAAGGAGGAGGCCGAACAGGCCAACCGCTCCAAAAGCCGCTTCCTGGCCGACATGAGCCATGAAATCCGCTCGCCCCTAAACGGCATCCTGGGCTTCACGGACATGATCCAGTCCGCCAATCTCGATGAGGACAGCCAGGAGAACCTGGAACTCATCCGGGTGTCCGCCCACTCCCTTTTGAACATCATCAACGACATCCTGGATTTCTCCAAAATCGAGGCCGGAAAACTGACGCTGTTTTCCGAGGAATTCGATCTCAGGCTCACCGTGGACTCGGCCATCAAGCTGTTCAAGCTGCAGGCCAGGGAGACGGGCATCGACCTTGCCGTGGACATCGCCGGGGACATCCCTGAAAGACTCCGGGGGGACCCCTTGCGCCTGCGGCAACTGCTCATCAACATCGTGGGCAACGCCGTGAAATATACCCGCAAGGGCGGCGTTTCCCTGGGCGTACGGCTCCAGGATGCCGCGGACGCGGAGGCGCGCCGGTTGTTCCCGGGCAGGGTCCGCCTCCTTTTTACCGTGCGCGACACGGGCATGGGCATCCCACGGACCATGCTTCCCTCGATTTTCGACAGCTTCACCCGGGTGGAGGGCGATCTGACCAAGACCATCCAGGGCACGGGCCTGGGCCTCGCCATTTCCAAACGGCTCACCCGGCTCATGGGCGGGGATATCTGGGCCGAAAGCGAGGAGGGCAAGGGGTCCGTCTTTCATTTCACGGCGGTTTTCGGCCGCTGCGAGAAGAAATCCGGCGAGGAGGACCGCGAAGTCGAGGATTTCCGCAAGCGCCTGCGGCCCCTGCGCGCCCTGGTGGTGGAAGACAAGGAGATCAACCGCAAGCTTCTGCAAAAACTCCTGCAACGCATGGAGATCGAGGCGGACTGCGCGGTGGACGGCCGGGAAGCCCTGCGCATGCTGACCGCCGCCCGCTACGACTGCGTGCTCATGGATATCCAGATGCCGGAGATGGACGGCATAGAGGCGGCCCGGCGCATCCGGGCGGGCCTTGGCGGCGCGACTCCGCCGGACGTGGCCATCATCGCGGTGACGGGCTACGCCATGAAAGGCGACAAGGAACGCTTCCTGGCCGCGGGCATGGACGAATACGCGCCCAAGCCCATCATCAAAGAGGAACTCTTCCAGGCCCTGGCCAGGGCCGTACGCAAACGAGGCAAGTAGGGGAGGGGGAGAAGGCGCCTCCGGCGGCCAGAGGGGCGCCGCCCCTCTGGACTCCCCGCCAGGGGGATGATCCCCCTGGACCCCCGCAGTGATCAATATATGAGATTGAAAATGAACATCCAATACTGTTATTATCGAGAAAGTTAAGCTTTATTTATGATTTAAAATTCATATGTATGGAGAAGGTATATGTTATAACTATTTTAGTTTGATGCGATCATTATATTATACACTTATTGTTGAATTAGCTTATTGAAATTCATTGTGTAGGATGCTGAATATGGCATTCGCACTAGGCTTAAAACTAATTTTTACACAGATTAGAGTTGAAGACCGATAAGGGGCGGAGATGGTTTTTTTCTCTTTAAAAAAATGATGTATTGAGATGATTTCTCCATGTTGAATGCATTTTGTATCGGCGTTGTAGCTCGTGATATGATCATTGACGCTAAACGACCCATACTGTAAGATAAAACAGGCTATGTTTTCTCTATAAATATGTAATGGTTTTCCTAGATCGATGCCGAGGTTCTTAATTTCATGATGTAAAGATTCTTGTAGGGTAACATCGAAAAGAGTTTTGCAGAACATATCAACATATTCTAAATAGTCATCACGAAGGATATTTCTAGAGAGAAGGTCAGACTCAACGCCATGCGCGACATGGTTTCTTCTCTCGGCTAAATCATCGAGTATGTGAAATAGACTGTCTTCAGGGATAGAGCTGTATTCTCTTCCTTGGTTTATGTTTTGTATATAGTTTTTAAATTTAACATTGTTGCGAAGGGCGGAATGGCTATATGGTATTCCAGCGCAGCTTAAAAAATCAAAAATATTATTATGCCTAAAGTTCGCAGTGTGATATCTGAAGACAGGTGAGTTTATATGGTAGTCCACTTGATTTAAATCAAGGCAGGAGTTTAGGTTTGCAACTAATTGTCTTGAGTTGGTGTTTCGAAATTGACCATCTTTGGCGGTACGTTTGATGTGTTCCGCTGTTAAGGAAATATGTGCCTCCTTTAGTGCAGTCGGGAGGTCATCATAGTTGGGGGTAATTTGAGCTAGCCTTAATGCATATTCCTCTGTTAAATCTTCAATGAAGTTTTCAAGAAGACCGTATAGAGAGACTATTATGCTGTTATACTCGAATTTTCTAATATCTCCACGGTGTGTGGATGCACTCACTTGAAATTGTAATAGGAACGTGCTAGCGGGGCTATTTAAGTTATTTGGAGAGATATAAGAAAGGTTTTCTAATTGCTCTAGAAATGAGATGTATTTTCTTAAACTTTGAATTCCGATATCGAACTTGAGGACGCATGTCGATATCATGCTAAGAACTCACCAAAAAAGATAGTATACAAGCGTTCTCTTTCGAGGATATTATTTACATTTGTGTATCTACCTTTAAAACTGTCGTAATTGTCTTTGTAAAAAACCGGTATGGCGTCGCGAATATCATCTTTTTTTTCAATTAATTTTGATGTGTTAAGTAAATTTTGACTTAGGTAACGCATCAGCGGATCGTACACAACAGTTGTTGATTTTCGATACCAGCTCCACGAGTCGTTGCGGAGTCTACCAAGAAAGAAAGCATTCTCGCCCAATACATCATGCGCTAATTTGATAGTATTACAAAATAGTTCTTCCAACGAACATAGAGTTTCTGGATCATATTCGTTTCCATGCTTAAGGAAGGCGTCGAGATAACTTTTCAAAGTCATTTCTCTGTATTTTTCACGCTGCCTATTTGCGAAAAAACGTAATACAAGTTCAACGTCTGTCATTTTGCGAAAATCTTCGTTTTCAAGCAATGATTCAGAAAGACTGCTATCATCAAGTAGCTCTTCTTTATCAGGAGATGGAATATCCCAAAGAGTGCATAAAAACTCGTTGCGAGCAAGTTTCATGCACAGTCGGTTTAACGGGCCATTGTAAATAGCATTCCTACTCTCTTGCGCTTCGAGTTTTACTCCACCGCTATTGATGCGCTCAAATACAAGTTGTTTAAGGCGTTGTGCTTCTTCAGGTGTTTTTGCGGTTTCTTGTAGCAGAATTATTGAAGAGAGATATCTTCTGTCTATGCCATGCTTGACTTGGTCAGGTAGTTGCGAATATTTTCTTCCATTTAGTTCAGGCCATTCTTGAAGGCCTTCAAGCTCTAGCGCGTCAGAATAGAAATCTTTAATTGCTGTAAGTCGCTGTAAACCGTCCATGACTTCGTAATGTGAATATTCAAACTCATATAAAAAGATAGGAGGGATCGGAACATTCATGATTAAGGACTCAATGAGCCTAGATTTTTTTTCGTTGTCCCATCTATGTCGTCTTTGATATTCAGGATTTAATATGTATTTTGGACCCTCAATCATGGATTTAATAGAATCTAAAGGGTAGCGAGCTTGTTCGGTAACAATTCTAACGTCCCCTTTTATGTATTTTTCATTTATGCTAGAATCGTGTAATTTTAAGCTCTCGATAGGTTGAGGATGAGAAAAATGCAGCTCTTCATTTTTCAATAATTCCATGAGATTTTCTCCTCCTATCTAGAGCCGTAAAATACTAGGTGGTTGCCAGAAGTTCTTTCAGTTTCGTGAACGCGGCTTCTATGCCGGACGCGTCCGTTCCTCCGGCCTGGGCCAGGTCCGGGCGGCCGCCGCCGCTGCCGCCCACCGCCGCCGCCACGTCCTTGATGAGGGCGGGCGCGGTGAATTTGCCGTGCAGGTCCTTGGACACCGCCAGCATGAGCGAGACCTTGCCGTCCTCCAGGGCCGAGGCCAGGCAGATCACGCCCGAGGAGAGCCTGGAGCGCAGGTCGTCCATGGATTCGCGAAGGGCCTTGGGATTGACGCCCTCCACCTTCACGGTCAGGACCTTCACAGCGCCGATCTCCTCCACGCCGCTCATGATATCCGCGCCGCCGCCCCCGGCGGCCAGCTTGGCGGAGAGCGCCTCCTTCTCTTTGGAGAGCGCCTTGACCTCGTCCAGGAGCTTTTTGATCTTGGCTTCGAGTTCGCCCGCCTTGCCCTTGACGGCTTTCAGGGCCTTGTCACGCTCCTCGCGGGTTTCGCGGGCGAAGGCCAGGGCGTTCACGCCCGTGGCGGCTTCGATGCGCCGCACGCCAGCGGCCACGCCGCCCTCGGACAGGATGACGAAGCTGCCCGCCTGGCCGGTGGCGGTAAGGTGCGTGCCGCCGCACAGTTCCATGGATTCGCCCGGAACCTCGATCACGGACACCTCGTCGCCGTATTTTTCGCCGAAGAGCGCTGTGGCGCCTTTTCCCCGGGCCTTGTCGATGGACATGACCTCGCGGGTGACGGGAGCGTCCTTCAGGATGGCCCGGTTGACCTCGTCCTCTATGGCCCGCAATTCCTCGGGTTTGACCTGGGAGAAATGGGAGAAGTCGAAGCGCAGGCGGTCCGGGCCGACAAGCGAACCGGCCTGGTTGACGTGGCCGCCCAGGACCTTTTTCAGCGCCGCGTGCAAGAGGTGGGTGGCGGTGTGGTTTCTGGCCGTGGCCGTGCGCAGGGTCTGGTCCACGGAAAGCTCCGCTTCCTGGTCGAGCAGAAGCTCGCCCTCGGCCACTTCGATCCGGTGGGCGGTCAGGTCGCCTCCGGCTTTCAAGGTATCGAGGACCCTGGCGTCGCCGGTCAGGGTCCTGACCTGCCCCTTGTCCCCCATCTGGCCGCCGGATTCGCCGTAGAACGGGGTCACGCCGAAGACGGCGTAGCCTTTCTCGCCCTTGATAAGCCGGTCCACGGGCTGGCCGTCGTCCGAGAGGAGCGCGTTCACGCGGCTTTCGCCGGTCAGCGTCTCATAGCCGGTGAAGCGGGACTTCATGCCTTCCTCGAGCAGGCCCTGGAACAGGAGGGCCGGGTCCTTTTCACCGCTGCCCTTCCAGGCCTTCTTGGCCCGGGTCTTCTGTTCGGCCATGGAGGCCCTGTAGCCGTCCTCGTCCACGGACAGGCCGCGCTTGCCCGCCACGTCGTTCACGATGTCCAGGGGGAAGCCGTAGGTGTCGTAGAGTTTGAAGGCGGTTTCGCCGGAGAGGACCTTGCCGCCCGAGGCTTCGAGCTTTTCGAGCTCCTCGAAGAGGATGGAGAGCCCCTTGTCCAGGGTGACGCTGAAGCGTTCCTCCTCCTCGCGGGCCACCCGGGCGATGAACTCCTTGCCCGCGACGATCTCGGGGTAGGCGTCGCCCATCTTGTCCACCACGGTCATGGCGGTCTGCCACAGGAAGGGGTCGGCGAGGCCGATGAGCCTGCCGAAGCGGAAGGCCCGGCGGATCAGGCGCCGCAGGACGTAGCCCCGGCCCTCGTTGGAGGGCAGGATGCCGTCGGCGATGAGGAAGGCGATGGCCCTGCTGTGGTCGGCGATGACGCGAAGGGCGGTGTCGGTCTCGGGGTCCTGGTTGTACGTCACCCCGGCCAGTTCCGCCGCGCGGCCGATGATGGCCTGGAAGAGGTCGGTGTCGTAGTTGGAATGCACGCCCTGGCACACGGCGGCGATGCGTTCCAGGCCCATGCCCGTGTCGATGCTGGGGCGGGGCAGGGAGACGCGCGTCGTCAGATCGATCTGGTCGTACTGCATGAAGACCAGGTTCCAGATCTCAAGGAAGCGGTCGCAGTCGCATTTGCCGATGCCGCAGTCCGGGCCGCAACCCACGTCTTCGCCCTGGTCGTAGTGGATTTCCGAGCAGGGGCCGCAGGGGCCGGTGTCGCCCATGGACCAGAAATTGTCCTTTTCCCCGAGGCGGTAGATGCGATCGGCCGAGACGCCCGCCACCTTCTGCCACAGCTCGAAGGCCTCGTCGTCGTCCAGGTAGACCGTGATGTACAGGCGGCTTTTGTCGAGCTTCAGGTCCTCGGTCAGAAAGCCCCAGGCCAGGCGGATGGCCTCCTCCTTGAAGTAATCGCCGAAGGAGAAGTTGCCGAGCATTTCGAAAAAGGTGTGGTGGCGGGCTGTGCGGCCCACGTTTTCCAGGTCGTTGTGCTTGCCGCCCACGCGCAGGCATTTCTGGGAGGTGGTGGCGCGCTTGTAGTCGCGCTTGTCCTGGCCGAGGAACACCTTCTTGAACTGGACCATGCCCGCGTTGGTGAAAAGCAGCGTGGGGTCCTCGCGGGGGACGAGGGGCGAGCTGGCTACGACGCGGTGGGCGTTTTTTTCGAAATAGGCGAGAAAGCGGCTACGGATTTCACTGGCGGTTAACATGACGGGGTAATGCCTCCGGCGGCCAGGGAGGAACTTTTTGAAAAAAGTTCTTCCCTGGACCCTCTTCAAAAACTTTTATCGGCGCTTCGCGCGGGGGATGGCGACGCGCGCGGGCGGCGCGGGGGGCGCCTAACTGCTACATGCCGTCGTCGGCCGTCTCGGAGGGGGCTTCGTCGGCTTCCCGCAGGCCGAGATGGCGCAAAAGATCGTTTTCGATGCGTTCCCGGATTTCCGCGTTCTCCTGGATGAACAGGCGCACGTTCTCGCGGCCCTGGCCCAGGCGTTCGGAACCGTAGGCGAACCAGGCGCCGGACTTGTCCACGATGCCGGCCTCGACGCCCATGTCGATGAGCTCGCCCTCGCGGGAGACGCCCGTGCCGTAGAGGATGTCGAACAGGGCTTCGCGGAACGGCGGCGCGACCTTGTTCTTGACCACCTTGACCCGGCAGCGGCTGCCGTAGGTCTCTTCCTTGTCCTTGAGCGTCTGGATCTTGCGGATGTCCATGCGCACGCTGGCGTAGAATTTGAGCGCGTTGCCGCCGGTGGTGGTCTCCGGGCTGCCGTAGCCCATTGTGCCGATCTTCATGCGGATCTGGTTGATGAAGATGACGGAGGTGTTGGACTTGTGGATGGTGCCGGTGAGTTTGCGCATGGCGTGGGACATGAGCCGGGCCTGGCCGCCCACCTGGGTTTCGCCCATGTCGCCTTCGAGCTCGGCCTGGGGGATGAGCGCGGCCACCGAGTCGATGACCACCACGTCCACGGCGCTGGAGCGCACCAGCATGTCCGCGATGTCCAGCGCCTGCTCGCCGTAGTCGGGCTGGGAGATCAAGAGTTCGTTGGTCTTGACGCCGAGCCGCTTGGCGTAGTTCACGTCCAGGGCGTGTTCGGCGTCGATGAAGGC
>CALGYO010000240.1 GCA_937934715.1 uncultured Desulfovibrionaceae bacterium
GCTCTTCCGATTTATCATTTTTTTTTGGGCCGTGGCTGTCTTTATTTTGTCGGCTCTGGGCATGTCCGTACCCTCCACCCCCGGCGCCTTCGGCGTGTTCGAGGCGGCGGTGGTTTTCGCCTTGAGCCTTTTCGGCGTGGGCAAGGGCGAGGCGCTGGCCGCGGGCCTTGTCCTGCACATGATCCAGTACATTCCGGTCACCGTCGTGGGCGCGCTCATCCTGGCCAAGAGCGGCCTGAATCTGAGGAAAATCCGCGAGCGTGACGTGGATGAGGCGCCTACCTCCTGACCGCTCGTCTCGCATCCGCAATATGCGCATCCGGGAATGTCGCGGATGCTGTTTTGGATTGCTTCTGAATGTTGAAAAACAGCATCGCGCTGTTCAAGACTGTCACACTACGACCAAAAGAGGCGCGCCGTGAATCCCCCATGCATCCTCACCATTGCGGGCTCCGACTCCGGCGGAGGCGCCGGAATCCAGGCCGATCTTAAAACCATCATGATGCAGGGCTGTTACGGCATGTCCGTCATCACCGCCCTGACCGCCCAGAACACCAGGACCGTCAGCGCCATCTCCGCGCCGGAACCCGGGTTCGTGGCCGCCCAGCTCGCCGCCGTGATGGAGGATTTTCCCATCAAGGCGGGCAAAACGGGCATGCTCTTTTCCTCCGGCATTATCGAGGCGCTGGCCGAGGGTCTCGCGGGGAAGGATTTCCCCCTGGTGGTCGATCCGGTATGCGTGAGCCAGAGCGGCGCCCGGCTTTTGCAGGACGAGGCCGTGGACGCGCTCAAGACGCGCATGTTGCCGCTGGCGGACCTGGTCACGCCCAACAGGCCAGAGGCCGAGTACCTGACCGGCGTTTCCATCACGGACGAGCAAAGCGTGGAAAAGGCCGTCCAGGCGTTTTTCAGTTTCGGGGCGAAGGCCGCGCTCATCAAGGGCGGGCATTTCGACGCGTCCCCGGACGGCGAGGTCACGGACTGGCTGGCCGAACCGGGACAGCCGCTGCGCGCCCTGTCCATGCCCCGGGTGGACACCGCAAACACCCACGGCACGGGCTGTACCCTTTCCGCCGCCATCGCGGCCCATCTGGGGCTCGGATTGCCGCTCGTTGAGGCCGTGCGGGCGGGGCAGGCCTATTTGAACCGCTGCCTGCGGGCGGGCTATGCCCTTGGGCATGGGGACGGACCGCCCAATCATCTGGCGCCGTATCTGGCCTTGCGGGAAAGGGAAAAGGTCCTGCGGGAGCTCGAGCGCGCGGGCGACGTCCTGCTCGGCATGAAGGGGCTTTCGGCGCTGGTACCCGAGGTGCGCATGAATTTCGCTCTGGCCGCGCCGTACGCCCAGAGCATCGAGGACGTTGCCGCGTTCGCGGGCAGGATCACCTGCACCCGGCGCGGGCGGCTCATCATTGCGGGGCCGCCCGAATTCGCGGCGTCCTCGCACATGGCCAAGGTGGTCCTGGCGGCGGCCTCGGTCAATCCGGCCGTGACCTGCGCCGTGGACGTGCGCTACAACGACCGGACCCTGGCGGCGATCGGGAAGGCGGGGCTGCGCAACGCCTGGTTCGACCGGGCGGACGAGCCGAAGGACGTGAAGGAGCGCGAGGGAAGCAGCCTGGAGTGGGGCACGCGGCACGCGCTGACGCACGTGGACGATCCCGGGACGGTGGACGCGGTGTCCGACCCTGGCGAGAAGGGCAAGGAGCCGGTGATCCGGATTCTCGGGACGGACGCCGAGGATGTTTTGGGAAAACTGGAGAGGATTTTGCGGGCGATGGCCTGACCGGTGTTGCCCGCACGGGCGTGTTAGGCTACAAGGCATGTCCTTGCGGCCTGGGCGTTTCACGGCGCCGCGGGCCGCGCTTTCGTCCGGCGATCGCCGGGCGCGATATGCGAGAGTGGCGGAATTGGTAGACGCACTGGATTTAGGATCCAGCGCTTCGGCGTAGGGGTTCGAGTCCCCTCTCTCGCACCAAACAACAATCCGAGAAGGTCCAAATAAGCCCAAAACACCCTGAAAAGACAAAGGAAAAGGAGAAAAGTTAGTCCAAGGTTGTCCGATAAAGTCCATTGACATACTGATTTTTTGGGGGCATTCCTGGGGGCATAAAGCGCAGGGCTCATATTCCTGGGGGCACATTTTGGAAGTGCCCGGCATCACGAATTTTCCGCGTGGAGCCTGCAAAGGACTCGAACCCCTATGCCCAAAAAAACGATTCCGCTCACCGATGCGGCGCTTCGAAACGCCAAACCCCAGGCCAAAGCCTACAAGCTCGCGGACGGCGGCGGCCTTTATCTTGAAATCCTCCCCACCGGCGGCAAATCCTGGCGCCTCAAATACCGGATAGACGGCAAAGAAAAGCGTCTTGTCTTCGGCTTATGGCCCGAAGTGAGCCTCAAAAGGGCGCGACACCTTCGGGAAAAGGCCAAGACCCTTTTGGCCGAAGGCGTGGACCCCGGCGAGAAGCGCAAACAGGACAAGGCCGACGCCGAGGCCCAGGCCAAAGAGGCCGCGACCACGTTTGAACTTGTCGCCCGCGAGTGGCATTCCAAACAGGTCCAGGTCTGGAGCGCCGGGCACGGGATAAAAGTCATGTCCTGCCTGGAACAATATCTTTTCCCCGCCATCGGAACGGCCCCGATCAATTCCCTTCGCGCCCCGGACATTCTCCCCACGCTTCGCGCCGTGGAAGATAAGGGCATCAACTACACGGCAAAGAAGCTGCGTCAGTATTGCGAATCCATTTTCGCGTTCGCCGTCGCCACAGGGCAGGCCGAACGAAATGTGGGCGCTGACCTTCGGGGGGCGCTGGCCCCCTGCAAGGTGAAAAATCGCCCGGCCATCGTGGACCCCAAGGGCGTGGCGGAACTTCTCAGGGCCATTTGGCAATATGAGGGAAGCCCCGTCACTGCGGCGGCGCTGAAGCTGGCCCCGCTTTTGTTCGTGCGCCCCGGCGAATTGCGGCAAGCCGAATGGGCGGAAATCGACCTGGACGCGGAGCAGGGGCCGCAATGGGTCATCCCTCCCGAGAAGATGAAAATGCGGGTCCAGCACATCGTGCCCCTGTCCCGTCAGGCCGTGGCGATCCTGGAAGAGCTTCACCCTTTGACGGGCGCTGGCCTGTACGTCTTCCCCTGTAACCGGAGCAATGGCCGGTGCATGTCGAACATGACGATCAACGCGGCCTTGCGCCGCCTGGGGTACGATCAAGGGACCATGTGCGCCCACGGCTTCCGGGCCATGGCCTCCACGCTTTTGAATGAACAGGCGTGGCCCCGTGACGTGATCGAGCGCCAGCTTGCCCACGCCGAACGGAACAAGGTCCGGGCGACGTACAACCGCGCCCTGCACCTCCCCGAACGCCGCCGCATGATGCAGGCATGGGGCGATTACCTGGGCGCCCTGCGCGCCGGGGCGAAGGTCATTCCCATGTATAGGGTTTCGGAAGGGGGATGAAAAAACACCTCGCCTACATCGCCCTGGACATCGTCCTGGATCGCGACAACATCAAAAAACACGGAGAACGCGCCTAATGTCTTAATATCAATCGTATTTTCCGAAATCACTAACAACGCCACGCCATGCTGCTTACTTTCAAACTTAGATAATTACCCAGGCCCTGCCAAAATAATCGTATAATTTGCTGTATTTATTGGCTAACCACAATATGATTCATCGTAATCTCTTGTAATCATGAAATAAAATGTACTTAACTGGCGCATCATGCTGTATATACTAAATTTTTTCTGTTCCACTAGATTATGTGATGACAACCGGCTTTTCGCACAACATCGCGAAATATAAACCATAAAATTTCTATTTGCCATTGCTGCCCCATTTTGCATTACAATAACCTGAGACGAACACAAAAAGATGGGCCGCCCAAGCTCGCAACTTGAACGGCCCGAGGGGAACCAATGAATAGGCACCCACGCAACGCCTGTTCATCAAAATCCCCTCCTTTTTGCAAGTCCGATTGTTTCCATCCTGTTTGCCTACAGTCTCACCCGCCCGCTATTGGGCTGCAACCTATGAGAAAAGGGGGAAAGACAGCCTTGCAAAAAAAATCTGTTCAACTCATCCAGGAAAAACAGAAAGCCGCCCTGGACCACTTTTCGGCATTGCTTCTGGAGATCAAGGCCAAGGGGTTGACCGGATGCGTTCCGATCAGACTTCAAGCCCACCAGGGGCAAGTGACCTCTTTCCAGATCGTAAGGGAATCCGTGGAAAGCCACCGCCTGTAAGGTGACTTGATAGCTTCCCGGCAACGGTAGCGCCCTCACAGGCCAACTACAGCCCGGCTAGACCGCATTGACGCGGTTTGGCCGGGCTTTTCATTTTCAAAGGAGACAAGGCATGAAGAACGAAATCAAAAAGCACATCCCGGAGACTGGTTTTTTTAGGATCAACCAGGTGTTGGAGTTTTTCCCCGTGAGCCGTTCTACTTGGTGGGCTGGCGTCCGTGAAGGCCGCTACCCCGCTCCCGTGAAACTCGGGCCACGGACCACGGCTTGGAGGGTGGCGGATATTCGGGCGCTCATGGAATCCTTTTAGGGGGCGCTGCATGAATACCCCCAAGAAAACGCAAAGCCCGGCCGTAGCAGGGCCGGGCGATGCGGAAAACGTGAGTGGCAAGGGTGAACATTCTTCCCACAGCGACGGCGCGGCCGTCAACCCGGACCTCGACGCCATTCGGGCGCAAATCGCGGAGCGCGTTGCCGAGGAAGGGGCGGAATACCGCGATGAGGAAGACACCGCATCCGAGGGTTTCCTTGCGGGCCTCGACCTTGAGGCGCACAGGGCAAGCCGATACATCCAGACGCCCCCGCCGGTCCTTGAATGGACTTTCCGCGATTCCCTTTTGACGGGGACCGTGGGCTTTGTTTGCGGGCCTGCGGGCGCGGGGAAATCAACCTTCCTGATTCAATGCGCCGGGGCGATTGCGACCGGCCTTCCCCTCATTGGCGAGGCCTTGACCCCAGGCGTCCGGGGGGCGGTCTTGTCCCTGTTCTGCGAAGAGGACGAACGCGTTCTTTGGAGGCGGACCCACGCCATATTCAAAGCCCTGTGCCCGACGCTGACGGGGAACGGCGCTCCAAAGCCTCTTGGCGTTCGTGGACCCTATGCGGCGGCGGACTTCGGGGGGAATCTCTTCCTTGTGCCTGCCGCCGGGCGTGACGTGCGCCTGGTCAAAAGCATCGGGGGCAATCCCACCGCATCGGAAAACTTCCACGCCCTCTTGGCCCTCGCCGGGAGCGTGGATGATTTGCGCTTGGTCATCCTCGATCCGCTTTCCCGGCTGTACGGCCAGAACGAAAATGACAACTCGCTGGCGACGCTCTTTTGTTCCCTCCTTGAACAATTGGCGAAAGATACCGGGGCCAGCGTCATTTGCGTTCACCACACCGGCAAGGGAGCGGCGCTCGATTCGCAAAAGAAGTTCTCCCTTAATACGGCCTTGTCCGCCGATGCTATGCGCGGAGCTTCCGGTCTGACCGGCGCGGCCCGTTGGCAGTTGAACGTGGTCCCCCTGCCGGGCAGTGAAGCGAGGAAGCTCTTGAATGATCCCGGAGCGAATGACGGGGCTTATCTCGTGGGGCGCGTCTCCAAAAAGAACTATGGCCCCCCGGAGGAAATGTTCTTCCTGAGAAGGCGACATGGCGGCGTGCTGGAACACATCCAGGCCCCGGAGGCGATCCAGGCCCGCGAGCTTGAATCCGTGTTGCTGGAGAAGATCATTGCCGAGGTCCAGCGCCGTGAACTAGCCGGGGAGGAGGCGCTTACCAAAAAGCAATTGCGAGACGTTTTCCCGGCGAGGTGGAAAGACGAAATCCCGAAGGCGACGAAGACGGCGGTTGAAGCTGCGGTTGAAGCTGGCCTTCTGGATAGACTCCTTTTCGAGGTTAAGCGTCCCAACAAAATGGGACGGATTTTTGCCTACCTTTCGACCTCTCCCGATCCCATTCCCGGCAACGATAAGGACGCCGATCAGGGAAAAAACACCGGACAGAATACCGGACAGAAAAACACCGGACAAACCGGACAAACCGGACAGAATCAGCCGTCCGGTGTTAACCGACTGGGATTATTAGACAAAAACACCGGACAGAAAAACACCGGACAGGACGCTCTGTACGGTATACAACATACTGAAATCGTTCATATAAAACACCGGACAGAATCCCCCCCTAAAGGGGGGAAGGAATCCTGTCCGGTATTCCTTTCCCCCTCCTTGGGGACGGGCAGGGAGATCAAACAATGACCTCCCTAACCTCACTCCTTGCCGGGCTGAAAAAAGTCTCCAATACATCGAACGGCGAATGGGCCGGGCCATGCCCTTGGTGTGGCGGCGAGGACCGTTTCAGGTTTTGGCCTGACCATCCGAGCGGCGCGACGGGCGGACGCTTCATGTGTCGCGGTTGTGGCCGCCAGGGCGACGCCATCCAGTTCCTACGGGACTACACGGGAATGTCCTACGGCGAAGCCTGCACGGTCCTGGGCACGCTTCCGAAGGCATCCACGAAGCGCGAGGCGAAGCCGGGCCGGGGCAACTGGAAGCCCGAACCCTCTTCCTTGCCCGGCAAGAAATGGCGTGAGGCGGCGCGGCGGTTTCTGGAGGCGCTTCCCCCAGGAGGTGCTTATGCGCTTGGCCGGGGCTTGACTGACGCGACCATTGCGACGTGGCAAATCAAATGGAACCCGGCGGACCAATTTCAGGACCGCGAGGTCTGGGGCCTGCCGCCAGAGACGAACCCCAAGACCGGGAAACCCCGCAAGGTCTGGTTGCCTGCCGGGTTGGTCCTGCCGACGATCCGGGACGGCGAGATTGTGGCGCTTAAAATCCGCCGGGCGGGCTGGAGCGTCGGGGACAGCCTCCCCAAGTACGTAGCCGCGTCCGGGAGCGCACAAGGGCCGCTTGCGCTGGCCGATAAGCCGGGCCTCGACGTCGCCATTGTCGAAAGCGAGCTGGACGCCTTCCTCCTTGCCCAGGAAGCCGGGGACTTGGTTTCGGTCTTGGCGATGCGGACGGCCAGGGGCAAGCCCGATGCCGCCGCCCACGCGATGCTCAAGGCCGCGCCCTGCATCCTTGTGGCCCTGGACTTCGACGAAGCCGGGGCGAAGGGCTGGCCGTGGTGGCGCAAACAATACCGCCGCGCCAAACGCTGGCCGGTCCCGGCGGGAAAAGACGTTGGCGACCTCCCAGGTCTAGGCGTTCCGATCCGTGATTGGATTCTCGCCGCGTCACCCTCGACGCCTCCATGCTCCCCGCCGGAAGAACCCGCCGAAGCGATCCACGAACAGGCGGCCATTCCCCCAGTAGCCGAGGCCCATAAGCCCCGCCCAAAGCCCGCGAGCCGTCCCGACTGGCACGACTGCCGGGCCAAAGGTTGCGCGGCCTGGATAGGCGGCCCTCCCGGTCTTGAAATCGCGTGGCGCTGCCTTGGGGAGCATTTCCACGGGGATGTGGACTTTGACGCCGCCAGCTTCCCGAAAATCGCAACTCTTTCCGCCTGCCCCTGGCTCAATTGAGGGATGCCCATGAAGATCATCCAGGATTCACGCGAACAGGCCCCCTACCTTTTCAGGGACTACCCGGAAGCTAAGGTGCAGATAAGCACCTTGCAAGCCGGGGACTATTCCCTTGCCGGGCTTGAATCCATCGTGGCCGTGGAGCGCAAATCCCTTCCCGACTTGGTGGCCTGTCTTGGCCGCGAGCGGGACCGCTTCGAGCGCGAGCTTGAACGCCTACGGGGCTATGAAGCCGCCGCCGTGGTGGTCGAATCCCCGTTGGCCGATTTGGTAGCCGGGAACTACCGCAGTCAGTTGAACCCCAAGGCCGCCTATGAAAGCTGCATCGCCTTCATGGCGCGGTATCGCCTGACCTTCTATTTCGCCACGAACAGGCGCGGGGCGGAGCGTTTCGTCTATTCGTTCCTGCGACATTTCAAAAGCACCGTGGAGCGCCGCTACAAGGCCGCTGCGGCATAGGAGGAGGCCGCCATGGATGACGAAGCCGAACGCCGCCGCCTGCGCAAGATATGGCGTGAATACTACGCCGAAAGCGACAAGGTTTTCGCGGAGTGGCGAGCCCGTGGTTATCAATACCCGCCGCCCGAGTCCCCGCCCTACCCGGAAGAATTGCGCGGGATGACCTGCGGAGCCAAGACCAGGGCCGGGACGCCGTGCAAGCGAAAAGACCTGTATCTGAATGGCCGCTGCCGTCTTCATGGCGGATTATCCACGGGACCGACGACTCCCGAGGGGAAAGCCAAGGCCGCGCAAAATGGTCTGAATCCGAAGCGGGAAAAGCGGACCCCATGAGAGGTTGAGAAAAATTGAGGTTGGCGGTGAATACCATGCGGAAAATGAGAGCCTCGACGCTAGGTGTTCTCATGGGCCGCACGGGTCCACGCCCCTCCTTTGAGTGTTCGATCCTGTTCGATCCGGGAGCACGCTGACGGGGTAGGGGGGCTAAATGTCCAGGGCTTCATGGGCGGGGAACCGGCTAGGCAGGTAGATTTTCACGCTGTCAAAATGAAACTTTATTTTTGCGCTGAGTCCCTACGGCATTTCACGATGATAAATTGAATCATCTTATAGGATTAATCGACAGAGACCATGGAGAAAGTACCCCCAAATTTGTCCGAAATTGCGCGTAAATATGCCGGTCCGGTTAACCGGCCCATGGCGCTCAAAGATTTGATGCCCCCTATCCCCTCCATGGTTCTTTAATGGTTTGGGGCCGCCAGACGGCCTTCGGAGGGCCGGTAAACGGCCTTCTCGCAAAAGGAACAGGCCGGGGCATCGCGGGTCCTTCCTGGAGGTTGGGGAGCGGGTACGAGGCGAGTGCAATATCTCGCTAGGCACAGAAAATTTTTTTGAGGTTGACCGGTTGACAGCGCGACAGTGGTTGAACCTCGTGAATCCTTTATTGGCGGGGAATTCCCCAAGATAAAGAGCGTCAACCAGTCAACCAAAAGCGTCAACTAAGTTGACCGGCAAGGGGTTCTGTTCCTTGCCCGGTCTCGCCTTCGAGGAGGCCGTCAGAACGACGAGGGGCGCGAAACCGACGCATGGGCCGGGCCGAAATGAAAAGCGCCTCAGAAGGGCCATTTGAGCGTTTCACCGAACTAATCAGAATCCGCCAAAAGGGAGGCTGAAACAAGCGGAAAATCCTCATTTTGGTGGGAGGCTGAATCGCAAGGAACGGCGGGGTATTGCGAGCATAAGAACTCAAAAGCCTGCGCGGCGTTCCCACTTGGAGGCGAAAAACGGGCCGATTTAGGGATGGGCTTACACCGTGGAAGTTTACATAAAACCCGTTACGGGACCTATTTTTGAGATTTACCACTTTGAACTGATAAAAAAGATATTGAAATATGATTTGGTATAATGTTAAAGAAAATCATCCTTGAGCATACGGGGGAGGCATGACGCAAGACCTTGGCAATCGGCAGGTGTTGACCGTGGACGAAGTAAGTGAACGCCTTGGGGTCCATCGGGACACCGTGTTGGACATGATCCACGCGGGCGCATTCCGGGCGCGTCTCGTGGGCCGGGTATGGAAAATCCCGCTTTCCGCCATGGGGGAATACCTCTCGGGCCGGGACAACCCCACGCAGGCCTTGAGCATCGAAGACGTGGCGGAACGCCTTGGGGCGCATCGGGACACCATTACCAAGACCATCAACGCCGGGACCATCCGCGCCGTTCGTGTTGGGCGGACCTGGAAAATCCCCGTGGAAGCCCTGGAAGAGTTTTTGGCCGGGCGTGACAACCCCGCCAGGGAGGAAGGCGACAAGGAAAGTTGACCGAGGAAAAGAAGCGGCCCCGGCAGGTGGTAGCAACACCGCGCCGAGGCCTGACCATCAACCCGCACATGGAGGCACGAATCATGGCTGAAGCGCAAGTAAATCAGGACGGCGACAAGGGCAACAAGCCCGATGCAGGCATTCACGGGCGGCCAGTCCTTTCTGGGATCGAAGACATGGATCGTTTCCTTGAAAACTTGGTGGATAAGCTCGCTTTTATCTGCCAGGGGTTGAGCGACAATAATTTTGAACGCGCGGGAGCTGTAGCCCTCTTGGCGGACATATTTTCGAATGCTGACGCCTTCCGGGGAGACGTGGGCAACACCCGCGAATACGCCAAAGAACTCATTGCCTACGCCCAGAATGGCGGCGGGTTCATACCGGAGACTCCTGACGAAGCCGCCATGGTGCAAACCCTTCGGGCGCACCGTAGAGGTTGGGGCGCGGGCCTTATTCCCAAGGCTGTTAAGGAGGCCGGG
>CALGYO010000241.1 GCA_937934715.1 uncultured Desulfovibrionaceae bacterium
CTCGACGGATGTCTGGACGGATAAATCCGAAGAAAGGCGCGTAAGGGCTTCTCGCAGCCATGGGGCGTATCCGCGCAGACACGCCCTAGGGCCTGGGAAACGCGACTTGGGTTGGATTCAAGTGAAAATACGAAATTTTCTGAACGTATTGAGAAAAAATGAAGAGCGTGAAAACAGCTACCCTTGGACATCCAGGCCTTGATGCGGGTAAGGTCATGGAAACGATGGACATCTACTCTGGGAGCCTGTGTGACTGCTTTTGCAAATCGGCATACGATAAAAATAGTACATGTGGCCGGTGGACTCGGCATAGGTGGAACCGAAAAAACCATGCAGCTTTTCGCTACGGGAATCAACCGTGAGCGTTTTACCGCCTATGTATATAGCCATAGGGACGGTCCAAGGCGCGCGCTGATCGAACAAGCCGGAGTGAAAGTTTTTGTTGGACAAGACCTTTTTTCAATATTGGAGCGTATAAAACCTCACATCATTCATGTGCATCGGGCAGGCTGGCCGGAACGTCAAAAAATGCGGGCCATCATTTTGCACAAGGGACGTAAAACGCTGCCCATAGTAATGGAGACCAATGTTTTTGGCCGCTACGATAACACGCCAGATGATGCGTATATCGACCGGCATATCTTTGTATCGAAATTCTGCCTCGAACGTTATTTGCGGCATAATGCAATAGAAGCTGCGCCACCGAAATATTCGTATCTTTATAATCCTATAGAAGTTGATGCCTTTCATGATGCGGCTTACAAAAGAGTCTGGGATGCTAATTCTCCAGTTGTCGGGCGGCTTTCCCGGGATGACCCAGGAAAATGGTCTCCCGTTGGCTGGGAGTTCCTCCCTCTTGCGTTGAAACGCTGTCCAAGTCTAAAATACAGAATTATTGGGGCGATAGAAGCGGCGAAAAGATATTTTGAAAATAACGGCCTGGTTTCATCAGTGCAGTTGTCGCCGACCGTGCTCAATCTCACGGAACTTTGCGCATTCTATGCTTCCTTGAACATCTTCTTGCATGCCAACAAGACAGGAGAATCCTTTGGAAACGTCATCGCCGAGGCCATGGCCTCGGGGTTGCCTGTTGTGACGCTCGCTAGCGAGGGAGACAAGGATAATGCGCAAGCGGAATTGGTCGATCATGGCGTGACAGGATATGTCGCAAGGACGCTTGAGGAATATGCGGGACATGTTGCAACGCTTCTGGGAGATTTACATCTGGCCAAGCGCATGGGGCAGCGTGGTTATGAAAAAGCGAAGCGTGAGTTCGACGCGCCCGTGGTGACGCGCAAGCTGGAAGCCATATACGAGGAAAGTCTCGCCCTGGCCCTGGCTCGGCCGGTGTAGTCGCCGAATTGTAACCGCGTGATTTGGACGGCTCGATAATCCACGATGCGCGGGGCATCGGCATGGGCGCTGCGCGGAGGCGGGATGCAGACGCTTCTGAAACACGAATGGATCGCGCAGGTTCTTCGTCACCAAGGATGCGCAAACAAAACGTGAGTGGTTGCGCCGCCTTTACCTTCCAACGGCGAGCCGTTGTCGGGGGTCAGATCGCTTGAATCACCCAGACCACCTTGCCGACCACCTCGAATTCCTGGGAGTCAAGGGGGATGCGTTGCGGCTTATAAGCGGGATTTTCGGAGAGCAAGACGAGGGTCTTGCTTTCCAAGTCGCGAACAACGCGCTTGATGACCAGTCCTTCTCCCCTGATCGACAAGGAGTAAATTTCTCCGGATTTGATGGTGGAGTCGCCTGAATCAAGACCTACGAACGCTTCCTGCCTGATGATGGGGTCCATGCTGCCGTTATCCATCTGGGTAACCAGCAGTTTCTCGCGGATACAGGATTCGACAAGGGGGATTCGCGTCACAGGAAGGCGTTTCCAGTTACCATCCTCCGGATTTGTGGCGGACATGGCGTAGACGATCGCTTCCGGCGCCTTGCCGGCGTACGTCGCCAAGCCTTCGGAAACTCCTTCCACCGGATTGTGTAAGGAACGGGGGCCTAGGCCATACAATATCCAATCCGGCTCCAGCTTGAATTTTTGATATAATTTCAGAAGCCAACCGTCAGGAACGACGTTTTTCCCTTTTGCATCGGAAATGCTCGATTGCTTGATGTCTAAAAGCCGCGCCACCTCAGTCTGTGTTCTCACATTGGCGGCGTCGAGAATCCTGGCGTAAGCATCCTTGAAGGAATAGGGCTTGTCAAGCTTCACGAGTTTTCCTTTATTTTTATAAATTTTAAAGTAACTGTATGTTTGTATATGTGAGAATGCAAACAAAACGATAACTGCCGCATTGCCCTTTTCATAAAATTATACAATATGGTATGCTCCGTCAATGCAAAGGGCGGGATTCAACGGTTATCATTTCGGAATGTGCTTGACTCATTGGATGAAAAGGGTACGCGCTATGAGAAAACAACCTGTATTCGGCGCTGAAACAGAAAAAGCCAACGCGGGGGACGATTTCTCCCGCGTTGGCCTTTCTATGAAGCAATGCCGGTAGCCGGAAGGCTACATTTCCTGCAGCGTCCAGACGACGCGACCGACCACGCGGTCCGTGGCTTCGTCAATGCCCAGGTACTGGACTTCCTGCGCGGCGTTTTCCGACTTCAGGATCAAGCGGGAGTTTTCGGAATCATAGGTCACGCGTTTGATGACCAAGCCCTCCACGGGGATATCGATGGCGTACAGGGCGCCGGAACGAATGGTCTTGCGTTCCTTGTCGATGCCCACATAGGCTCCGCGGCGGATGACCGGCTCCATGTCGTCCTCGTCCACCCTGACGACGACCAGGCCCGGCAGATAGAACTTGTCCGAAATGATGAGGGATTCCACCGGAGTTTCTTGCCAGGAATCAAGCGCGCCGCCTTCCGTGGTCATGGCGCAGACCATGACGTTGTGGAATTTCGGCTTGCGGGAGGAAAAGCCCTCAAGCGGCTCTTTCACCCCAAGCGCGCCGCCTTTGGCTTCTCCCAGAAACTGCGGCTGCTCGCCTTCCAGAATCCAGTTCGGATTCAGGTTGTAGAGCTGGTAGAGTTTGATCAACCATCCGTCCGGAACGGATTTACGACGCTTGGCGTCGGAAATGCTGGATTGACGGATGTCCAAGAGCTTGGCGACTTCGACCTGCGTCCTCAACCCCGTGGCCTTCTTGATGCGCTCGAACGCATCCTCAAAGGCATTAAAAGAATCGTCATTTTCCTGGTATGTCATGAGCATCATCCTATTCATGCACTGCTGCGGGTAGGCCCTGTCTCGCGTATCATCGCTTTTCCCTGTGGCTTACCCAGTTATTGATTCCCCAACCACCCAAGGCGGCGTTCGTGGGCAACGCCTCTCCCATCCCTCGGAAGATCAGGAAGCTTTTTGGTAGAATATTCGGTTACCCGACTCCAGATACGTTTTTCATGATAAACAAGCTACAAGCGAACGATGAATGATTGAGATAGAAGGCTGTAAAGGTACGTCTATGTGTTCCAATGGTAGCTGCATGGTTAAAAAAAGATTGCTCTTTTTTCTTTCTATGCAGCGTCTCGCCGTAATCCGAAGGAAAACATCATCGTCTCGTCGATCTTTATGCGTACTCCAACGTCATTTCAAGGTCTCGCGATCGCTTGATCCCTTGGAAAGGCGGAAAATAAATGCGCACATCCAAATCCGTCTTCGAAATAATATGTCCTCAACGAAGAGTCAATGAATTTCCTACAAACAAGGGTGGAATTTTTTACGCCCGGAAATACGAGAGCGAGAAGGATATGCGGCGCGTTATTGGCAAACTTTTTGCGCGAAGAAGGCTTGTCCCAGGGAAATGCAGGCGTCACTTGGCGGCACGCGCCGGTGTATGAGCGGCCTGAGCCCATGGCGGAGTAAAGCCGCGGGGAGCTCCATGGCAAGGGTTTTGTTTTGCATCACGCCGCCACTCAAGGCGATATGCCGCGTCCCGCGATTACGGGACGCGGAAAGGGCGAGCGAAGTCAGGCCTTGAATCAGTCCGGCGTGAAAACGGCGGCTGATCCTGGCCGGAGAGATCCCCCGCGCGACGTCCTCGGCCGCCTGGCGAAACAAAGACAGGGTTTCGAGAATGAGACCGCCGCTCGATTGGACGAGCGGGCATTCATAGGCGCGAGTCTCGTTCTTGTCCTGGACGGATTCCAGGACGATGGCAGCTTGTCCTTCGTAGTCGATGGCGAGCCGCAGTCCTAACAGCGCGCTTACCGCGTCGAAAAGCCGCCCGCAGCTCGTGGTGACGGGACAGTTCAGATTTTTTTCCAGAAGTTGGGTCACGACAGCCGAGGCGGCGCCGAAGGGCCTGGCCCAGGGCGCGTCGCAAAGGGGCGGCGCGTCGCTTCCGAGATCGAACAGACAGGCCTTGGCGATGCGCCAGGGCTCGCGTATGGCCGCCTCGCCGCCGGGCAGCCGCATGGGCGCGAAATGCCCCAGGCGTTCGTGGACGCCGCGCTGCGGGTCCACATACAGGCATTCCCCCCCCCAGAGCGTCCCGTCCTCGCCGTAGCCCGTGCCATCGAGCGTAAGCGCCACAGCCGGCTCCGTCTGTCCGTTTTCCGCAAGACAGGCATAGGCGTGGGCGTAGTGGTGCTGCAGGCGGACGACGGGCAGGGCGTCCTGCTCCAGGGCGTAGCGCACGCTCATGTAGTCCGGGTGCAGGTCCGCCGCCAAAAGTTCGGGCTTTACCCGCAACACGGCGGTCAGGTGCTCCAGGATCTCCTGGTAGAAGCCGTAGGTTTCCAGGTTCTCCAGGTCGCCGATATGCTGGCTCATGAACGCCTGGGCGCCCTTGGTCACGCACAGCGTGTTCTTGAGCAGCGCCCCCAGGCCGATGACGGGGGGGCCGCTCCGGGGCAGGTCAATGGGCGAGGGCGCGTATCCCCTGGCCCGGCGCATGAACTGCGGGGCTTCCTCCACGATCCTGACGACGGAATCGTCCGTGCGGATGAGGATGTCGCGGTTGTGCAGCAGGAACAGGTCGGCGAGATCCGAAAGCCGGGCGAGCGCCTCCCGGTTGCCGAGCGCGATGGGTTCGGAACTGAAATTTCCCGAGGTCATGACCAGAACCGGCGGCTTGCCGGGGCCTATCGCCTCCCGCAGATGCTCAAACAAAACGTGGTGCAGGGGAGCGTACGGCAGCATGACCCCGATTTCAGATCGGAAGAGCGTCGGGTAGGGAAAGAGTGTAGATCTCGGTGGTCGCC
>CALGYO010000242.1 GCA_937934715.1 uncultured Desulfovibrionaceae bacterium
ATTCGCCACGGCCAAGCCCGCCGCCATCTGGATCGGCTACGGCATGCAGCGCCACACCAACGGCGGCGCGGCCGTGCGCGCCCTGGACGCCCTGGCCGCCATGACGGGCAATGTGGGCAAGGCCGGGGGCGGCGCCCGCTACGGCCATCTGCAGACCTGGGGCTTCAACTATCACGCCCTGTTGCAGAAGCCGCCCGCGGGCGCCAAGGGCTTCGTCGGCCAGGGCGGTCCCAAGGGCGAGTTCGACTTCTCCGGGGACGCGGCCAAGAAGGTTGAATATACGGACAGGACGCTCAACATCAATAAGACCGCGGAAGAAATCCTGAACGCCAACGATCCGCCCATCCGCGCGCTCTGGGTTTCCTGCAAAAACCCCCTCAGCCAGGACTTCGACCGGCCCAAGCTCGTCAAGGCCTTCCAGAAGCCGGAGCTGGTCGTCACCGTGGACCAGTTCTTCAACCAGACCGTGGAGCTCTCCGACATCGTGCTGCCCGTGACCACGCTGTTCGAGGAATGGACCGTGAACGCCTCCTATTGGCATTATTGGCTGAGCGTCAACGAGCAGGCCATCAAGCCCATGTTCGAGGCCAAGAGCAATATCGAGATCGCGGCCGCGCTCTCCAAAAAGATGAACGAGCTGAAGCCCGGCTCCTGCACCTTCCCCACGGAAATCGACACGAAGAAATGGATGGTCGACGAGTTCAACCAGAACATCTACGACCTGTTCGGCATTTCGTCCTGGGAAGAGCTCAGAAAGGGGCCGGTCAAGGCCAAGTCGCGTCTGACCGCCTGGGACGACGGCCAGTTCGGCACGCCGTCGAAAAAATACGAGTTCCGCTCCGAGCTGTGCGCCGCGAACGGGCACGCGGCCCTGCCCGAATACAAGGAGCGCCGCGCCCCCTACGACAAGCTGCGCGTGCTCACTCCGCACACCAAGTTCGCCATCCATTCCCAGTTCAACAACCTGGACTGGATGGGGGAATTCAACCCCGAGCCCTTCGTCTACATCCATCCGGCCACGGCGGCCGCGCGGGGCATCGCCGACGGCGACATGACGCGCGTGTCCAACAAGGTGGGCGAAACGACCCTCAGGGCCAAGCTCACGGACAACGTGCCGAGGGACGCCATCCTGCTCTACGAGGCCTGGTTCAAGGACAATCCCTACAACTGCCAGAACCTGGTCGACGACGAATCGGCTGATATGGGGGCCTTCAAGACCGGCGCCCCCGGCGTGGCCATCCACGACCAGTTCGGCGACGTGGCCAAGGCATAAGGAGCGACGCCATGAGCAAGAAACAACTCGCCTTTTTTGTGGACTCCAAGCGGTGCCTCGGCTGCTTCACCTGCGCCATGGCCTGCAAGAACCAGTATCATCAGGAAAAAGGGGTGGTCTGGCGCAACGTTTACCCCCTGAAGGACTCCATCTATCCGGCCAGGGAGCGGGCCTTCTATTCCCTGGCCTGCAACCATTGCGAGCGGCCCGTCTGCCTGGAGGTCTGTCCCGTGAAGGCCTACTACAAGCGCGAATCCGACGGGGTGGTGGTGCACGAGCAGGACAAGTGCATCGGCTGCGGCAACTGCATCCGCTCCTGTCCCTACGGCGCGCCCCGGCTCAATCCCGAACTGCACAAGGCGGAAAAATGCAGCTTCTGCTGGCAGCGCCTGGACGCCGGGCTCTTGCCCGCCTGCGTGCAGAGCTGCCCCGTGGACGCCTTGCAGGTGGTGGACCTGGCCACGTTCGACCGGCCGGACGTGGTCCAGTATCCCCCGGGCTTTCCAGAGTTCGAGCGCCTCAACCCCTCGGTGCGCTTTCGTCTCCCGGACCAGCCCCTGCAGTTTCGGAGGAACGACATATGAACATGAACGACTTTCCCCTCGTCCTTTTCACCGTATTCAGCCAGGCGGGCATCGGGCTTGCGCTGGTGAGCGCCGTGCGCCGGTTCGCGACCCCGGCGGGCCCGGCGGATCAGTCCCCCGGGGAATGGTTCGCGGCCCTGGCCCTTCTGGCGCTCGGCATGGTCTTTTCCCTGTTCCACCTGGGCGACCCCCTGCGCGCGGCCAACGCGCTCAAGCACCTGGCCACGTCCTGGCTCAGCCGCGAGGCGCTCAGCGCGGGCATCGCCATGGCCTGCATCGCCGCCAGCGCCTTTATGGCGAAATCCGGGAGCGGCAGCCGCCTCATGGCCGCGTTGACGGCCATCGCCGGCGTCCTGGTCCTTTTCGTCATGGGCATGACCTATTCGCCCCCGAGCTTCCCGGCGCTCAACAACGCGCTGCCCTTCGTGTTCTTCTGCGTCACGGCGCTGGCCGTGGGCGCTTCGGCCTCGAGCCTTTTCGTTTCGGCCGAGCGGGCGCCTCTTGTCCGGCGCATCCTGGCGGTCACTCTGATCGTGGGTCTGGTCATCCATCTGGTCGCGCCCTGCGTCTGGCTTTCCGGCGGAACGGTCATGGCGCGGACGGGCCAGGCCTGGCTCGCCTCACCCCTTTTCTGGGCGAGCGTCGCCCTGGCCTATGTCATTCCGCTCGGCGTCCTGTGGGCCAAGCGGTCCATCCCGGTCTGGCTGCCCTTCGCGATCCTTGCGGGCGAGCTCCTGGGACGGCTGGTCTTTTTCACCCAAACCGTTCATACCGCGTCGAACCTGGGCGGCATCTACTGATCCGGGAGTCGGGGAGGGCGCCCGGCGTCCTCCCCGACCGGCCTGGGAGCCACCCGGGGAAACGGATAGTGTCATGATCTTGAAAACCGTTCGCCTGTGCGCGCTCGCGCTGCTCTGCCTGGCCGCCGCCGCAGGAAGCGCCTTTCCCGATGGCCAGGCCCCGGCCAGGCCCAAGGAGAGCTGTCCGCTGCAAACGGCGATGCACGAGGCGCGCGTGCTCACGCCCCGGCTCGATGTCGCGGCCGGGGAGGACGGGTTCGTGGAAATGCGCATCGAACCCGCTCCGGGTAATGATTTCTACGTCTCGGCCCTGGCCGACGTGTTGCGACAGCCTGAAAACGCCGCCGTGGATATCCTGCCGGGCTTCCCGAAGCTGCGCTTCCGGGCGGACGTTCCGGGCGAGTATCTTCTGGAGGTGCGCGTCACCTTGCTCTCCAAATCCAGCTGCGGGGGCGTCAAGGCCCGGGAGCTGACGCGGGAAAAGGTGACCGTGACCGTGCGGTAGAGTGAGGGATTCGCATCCCTCGCCGGGCCGGGGCGCGCTCTCCTCACGCGGGAGGGATACGCAAATCTCCGCCAGCCCGCCGAGGCCCGTTCGTTGCTGTAACAGCCTGCAATAATAATGGGATTCCAAAGAGCGATAGCCCGTTGGCCGCCGGAGGCCTCTTCCCCAACCAATCTCGCGCGGCTCCCGATGCGAAATAAAACGGCCCGGAGCGCACGCCCCGGGCCGTTTTCCTTGTGGATGGAGGCGGGTTATTCGCTGGCCCGGGAGATTTTCGCGCCCACGTTCATGAGTTTCACTTCCATGGACTCGTAGCCCCGGTCCAGGTGGTAGACGCGCTGGACCTCGGTCACGCCTTCGGCGGCGAGGCCCGCCAGGACGAGGGAGGCGCTGGCCCTGAGATCCGAGGCCATGACCGGGGCGCCGGTGAGTCTCGGCGCGCCGCGCACCACGGCGGTTTGCCCGGAGACCGTTATCTTGGCGCCCAGGCGCACCAGTTCCTGGACGTGCATGAAGCGGTTTTCGAAAATGGTTTCCTTGATGGCGCCCGCGCCGTTCGACACGCACATGAGCGCCATGATCTGGGCCTGCATGTCCGTGGGGAAGCCGGGGTAGGGCTGGGTGGAGAGGTCCACGCAGTTGAGCTTGCCCGGGCAGGAGACGGCCACGCCCGCGTTGGTGGCCTCGAAGACGAGCCCCATCTCGCGCAGCTTGTAGACCACGGCGTCGAGCTCCATGAACGGGCACTGCTTGAGCAGAAGTTCGCCGCCGGTGACGCCCGCGGCGGCCATGTAGGTGCCGGCTTCGATGCGGTCGGGCATGACGCGATAGGTTCCGCCGTGAAGCCTGTCCACGCCCTCGATTTTGATGATGCTCGTGCCGTGGCCGGAGATTTTGGCGCCCATGGCGACGAGGAAATTGGCCAGGTCGGCCACTTCCGGCTCGCGGGCGGCGTTTTCCAGGATGGTGGTTCCCTTGGCCAGGCTTGCGGCCATGAGCAGGTTTTCGGTGCCGCCCACGGTGGGGAAGTCGAAGATGATGTGGGCGCCGGTCAAGCCGTCGCACTTTCCTTCGATGTAGCCGGAATCGAGGTCGAAGGTGGCGCCCATGCGTTCCAGGGCGGTCAGGTGGAGGTTGACCGGCCGGGAGCCGATGGCGCAGCCGCCGGGCAGGGCGACCTTGGCCCGGCCCAGGCGGGCCAAAAGCGGTCCCAGGCACAGGACCGAGGCGCGCATGGTCTTGACCAGATCGTAGGGCGCCTCGTCTTTCAGGTCCGAGGCGGGTTTGACGGTCACGGTATTTTTTTCGAACGTGGTTTCACAGCCGAGGATGTTGAGGAGCTTCAAGGTGGTGAAGATATCGCGCAATCTCGGGACGTTTTCGAAAACGACCGGCGAGTCGAGCAGGGGAGCGGCCAGGAGGATGGGGAGGGCGGCGTTTTTGGAGCCGCTGATGGTGATTTCGCCTTCCAGTCGGCGGCCGCCTTCGATGATGAGCTTATCCATGGAAAATCCTTGTGGTATGCGTTGAAAGCCGGGGAGGGGCCGGAAAAGGCCGCATCCGTGGCTTTGCTGCATACCCCGAGCGGGCGTCGCAAGCAAGGCGGGTGGCCGCGGCCCGGGAGGCGGGCGAAAAAAAACGGGCTGTTTGCGAAAAAGCCTTGACGAATGCGGCGGGTCTGTTTAAACGAGGCAGTTCCTTACGGTGACTGTAGCTCAGTTGGCAGAGCACCTGGTTGTGGCCCAGGTGGCCGTGGGTTCAAGTCCCATCAGTCACCCCATATTTCCTCAAAGAATAAGGCCGGTTTACAAGACCGGCCTTTTCTTTTTCCTAACAAATTCGTACCTTGGCGAGAAAGATGTCCCTCACGTGTCCCTCCTCTGGGGAGTCGTCCTTCCTTCTTTTTTAGGCGTCAAGGTTTCGTGAGTCGCCCGGCAAAATGAAGGCGGCCCGCCTCCCGAAAGAGACAGGCCGCGCATTGTCGAGGTTCGCGTCTTGCCGCCCGCCTTCGCTTCACCTTGCGGTCAAATTCGCCCCACACGCCCTCATAGGTCCGATTCCGAACCCTCGTAAGCCGGGCCTCGGCAGTAAAACAGAAAACTGGTTGACATATAGGCGGCTTGCTCCTGGCAGGCATTGAAATGGCCGCAGAAGAGCCGTCCGGATGCAGATTCAGTCTAAAATTCGCTCAAGCCGGAAGAGCCCCGAAAGAGCCTCGAAAAAGGCCACCAGACGCCGTCTGCGCACAATACTCCAGGGCATGATGCGCCTCTGTGGCCGCTTGACGCGCCAAGCCCGTCGCGTTGTGTTGAAGGCGGTGTCCAGCGGAGGCTTCGGAGAGGCGCTCGTAAACTTGCATCGACACCTCGCAACGGTCTGAACAAGAGGATTGAGCGCTTCCTTTTGGTGAGAAGCACGGTCGGGTATAGCCCAATTCCGCCGTAACGACTGAATAAGCCCCGCCGTCGGGGATATCAACTCGCCATCGGGCTTGATTCAAGCGCGTTGCGGTCATCTTCATGCTAAAAAGCCTCTCCGTGAGGGGCGAGGAGCAATTTCTTTCAAAAACGCTACAGATTCAGGTTATGTCACTTCTTATGCTCGCCAATTGCCAAAATGTGCGGGCCTACCAGGAAATCCTCCGGAGAGATCTTCTTGTATAATTGATCGCGCACCCCTTTATTCGGGATCATGTTGAGATAGTTGATACATGTTTGCTTACCACCAATGTGTCGTTCGCATACCATTTCAAGGCCAGCCGCTTCGAAATACTTTCTCATACTACTCTTCGGCGTCTCATCACCGTACAGCCACTTGCCATTTTTTTCAAGCCATTCTTTCGCCAGTATGTAGGGTCTGCACTCCGAGTAGGGGACCGATACTATTACCGTTTTTTTGCTGACACGTGCCATTTCATGTATTCCACGATAAATCTCCTCTTCAGGGAAGTGTTCCCAGACACCTGCGTTCCAACAGACATCGAACATTTCATCGGAAAAAGGCAAATGAAGCGCGTCATGAGCGTATAGATGATGAGGAACGTGACCGAAAGATCTGTGCACCTTCCCTAGAAGAGGTTCCGAGATATCCAAGAGATGAGCATTGATTCCAAATACTCGAACCAACCAGTATTCAATCAAGGCTTTTCCACACCCCACCGAAAGCAACGATCCCTTTTCAGGAATACGCCGGGCCAGCTCCAAGAAAATGTCCCGTTTCCAACTCGTTAAATTGCCATATTCAAATGTCCCCTCGTGGCTAGAATACAACTTATCCCAGGATGGTTGTTTGTAATCGTGTGTTATATTTTGGATCCTCGTTGTCCGCAAACCTGGTTGGTCGGCTTGAAGGAAGAGCATTGGTGCGTCTAGAGACGCATATCCTGTGCCAGTGAAGCGTAACAAGATTCGAAAGAACTCGGCTTCGCGGTGCGTACGAAAGGATATGGCCGTTTCGCCCTGCGAGAGCCGCTGCCGTTGATGCTGAAGGCGCTTATCGGAAGAGTACTCGATCAGCCAGATATCGACGTTCGGCGAAGAGCCTGACAATTCAGCCGCGATGCGAAGCTGGTAGTCGGTACTTGGCTTGATTCCAGATGTGGCTCGGGCAGGCGGCTCATTAAATTCCTTGTTGTCCTGTGTCATGTAGCAACGAGAGCCAGCCAGGTCGAAATGTACGCGGAGGCGACCCTCAGACAGCTCGGAGCGCCAAATTTTATCCGGTTTGGTCGGGCGCACCCACACTTTCGACTCGAAACCCAAATCGACGTTTTCAGTTAGAACCCAATGCCGATCCCGAATCGTCTCCCGTACCCGTGGTTCCATGGGGATGCGCGGCGTCATCAAAGGCGCCCGGACAGGCGGAGCTTCGCCGAGCGCGCGGCGCAGAAAGCGTAGACCATCATGCGCGCCTTTTTCGAGGCTATCCAAACGAGATGCAATACGCGTTTCATAGTCGCCCGCATGCTCCAGAGCATCCGCCACCGTAGTTATGATTGAGGATTCACGCGCATCGATCGGGAGGGCTAGTTCCCCTATGCCAACGTGTTCGAAGGCTACACTGACCTTCGGATCGTACGACAAGCCGACGGTGGCGGCGCCTACACGATGGGCTAGCAGGCAGGCGTGCAGACGCATCGCGAGTACCGCCGACGATGCTTTGAGCAATCCGATAACTTGGTTTATCCCACCCGCGCCAAATGCCTTGATGTCGCCTCGCGGGATAGTTTTCGGAAGCTTGGCGAATACGCGTTGAATAATTTTTGTGTCTTGCGGATGAAGGGGGATACCGACAAGGCTGAGTTCGTACTCCGTAGCAAGCCGATTCAACACGCGAACCATCCGTTCAATGAAGAAGTCCTCGTTGTGCCCCATCCACGGACGCAGATTGACCGCAAGCAGTCGTCGTCCATTCATGAGCTCTTGGATGTCCTGCGGCAGGGGCGCTGCCTCGATGTCGAGCGCATACACGGGATCTGGAAAGACTTGCACTGGCTTCGACCAACCCGCAATGCTTTCGAGCAGTTCCTTCGAGCGCTCGTCGCGAACGACGAGCGTGCTCGCTTGCTCAGCAATGAAGCGAACGTACTGTCTAGCATTCTCATTTTCGAGCGGTCCAACTCCCATGCCATAGATGTGCAGTGGCCGACCCAGAATGCGGCACAGCAGCGGTATCTTCGAGTAGCCCGTGATGGAGATATCGCTTCCTGAAAAGAGTCCGGTGAGTTCATCGGAGCAAGCGAAGGAGTAGTCATGCCAAAGCCCGCCACCTCCGAGGATCACCGCGCTTGCGGCGCGCACTTCTATTTCCGCACGGTGGATATCACAACGTGAAAAGGCGGAGATCGCGTGGTCGCGAGTCACAACGGTTGGATTTTCAGCAGCGACGATGAGTTTGTTTGAGCCATCCAAGCCCCCAACAGCATTGTCTATCGCACGCAGTATCAGCTCGTCCCCAAGGTTTTGAGCGCCATAGAAGCCAACCGCAAGAACTCGGCGCTTTGGAGCGCCTGATGGTGCGAGCGTTCGATTGGACTTGGCAAGGCGCTCTTCCACCTGCTCGAAGAAACGCAGCCAGCGATGCTCGTAGAGGTGCTCGGAAGCAAGCCTCGCGAATGCGCGGCGCCGGATTTGCTCCACCCGCTCTGAATCGTTCTTGAGCGCCACGAGCTGCGTCGCAAGGTCTGCTGCATCGGTGTACCCGACGATTTCGTCGTCGTAGTGAAAGTAGCGCTCCATCTCAGGAAATCGTTCTGTGCAGATCACGCCGCCGCTCGCCACTGATTCGAAAACACCGCATTTCACGTTGGTATATCCAGCGCGCGTGCGAGGGAAGTTGATGTGGATCCTCCCTCCACGCATTGCCTGTAGCTGACGCAGGCCTTTGATCGGCCCACGTCCCGACTTGCCCCAACCATACCCATAGAGCCGAATCCCTTCGACGGCCTGCTGCACGACCTCCATAGCCTCGACGCGATCGGGTCGACCCTTCGCGTGCGCCATGCAGATGACGTCTGCTTCGAACTCTGACAACGAGGCAATCTCGGCGCTTGCGTACCCACGGTCGATTCCAAAGGGAAAGAGCACCGTGTTGGTGAGACCGGCTTCTTCGTAGTGCTGGAGCGCCAGCTCGGAGTTCGTCCCGTGCAGTAGGAACGCCGAGACATGATCGATCATCGAGGGCTGTACGTCAGGGTCTGATAGGGTCAGCCCGAGTGGAAGCACGCCCCGTGCATGAAGCTTCGCCGCATCTTCAGGCCTCAGCGCCAAGCCCGCAGCGATGCAGATCACCGCAGAGGGATTAAATCGATCAAGATAGGGCGCCAATCGATCGTAATCAACGAAGTGCGGCCCCATTCCACTGATGATTTTTGGAGTATGCTCCAACACTTGAAAATGTCGAAAGTCCAGATGCAGCACGTCATGGCCGATGTTCTCGAGTGCTCGGATAAGGCAACTGACTATGTCGCTATCACCACCAATCGCAGTGCCGATGGTCAAGATGCGACACGGTTTCTCGCTTCGAATATCCCGACGCACAAGCTCTTGCCGCTGCTCGGCGACGGGTGGTGGTAGTTGCGTAGCGGTATACATTGTTTGCGCGATCACATCCTCCCCCATACCAGTATGTTGCATGTAATAATTAGTCCGTTCAGCGGTACTCATAGAGCGCCAATGATCGTGCTCAACTAAATCGATTAATAGGCGTGCGCGAGCTTCTGCAGAGAAGTGTAGCAAGAATCGCTCGCGCGTCCGGCGCGAGAGATCTATCAGGTATTGATCGTCCCTCAACCAATCGTGCAAAATACGGGCAGCCTGTTGTCGCGTAGCCGCAGTCGCCACTTCAGGAAAGACGTCCCGGATCTCGTTGCTACCGTGACTCAGGATCGGGATTCCAGAGGCCGCGTATTGGATAATTCGGCTGGGCGCCAGAAACTCCCCCAAAAGGTTGAGTCCTGGGAAGTCGTACTTCGTCCCACGGTAGGCCGAGAAGAACTGCGGGATGCTCAGCGCAACGCGTGCACGGCTCAACGCACTCGTGATCCCGCCGAGCTCATTGTCGCCGTCGGCGATGACTCCGCCGTGCAGACCGAAGGGATCATCATCCACACGACCGAAGATCCGCGCCGAGACTGGCAGTGAAGCGATGAAGTCGTATCGAGCTCGTCGTACTTGCCCTGCGCAATTCCCGAGAAAAACGAGATCGTATTGTACCCGCTCCGGATCATAACAGTACGGGAAGCGCGATGGCGCCGCCCAGAAAGGGAAGTTGACGCCACTCTGATGCCCGCGTTCTTTGTAGAAACGAAGGATTCGCTCAGGGCCACAGTGGAGGACCACATCATACTCATCGACAACATGCCGATAGCAGATGTCGTAAAGGACTGGATCATCGGGAAACCATACGACGGTGGTGCAACCGCTCCGTTTCGCGCGCTGAATGAGTTCCGGTGTCAGTGTGGATGCCCGGAAGACGAAAAAAATATCCGGTCTGAATTCAAGCTCTTGGTCGAGCCGAACTCGAATTGTGTCCATATCCTTATGGCTATCAGGGAAGCGATGGCCCCGCCAAACAGGACCTGTCGCGTTCACTCGACACCCTAGGGATTCCAGCGCATCTTTGAAACTGTCGCAAACGTGTCGTTCGAGGATCGTGTCGAAAAGAAGGATAGAAGGATGCGTAGTGTTCATCGTATTTTCAGTATTCACGAAAAAGTTTTAAAATCCAGCAAGCTGCTCCAAATAATAGGGAGTGTCTCAAAAATTGCGTAAGCGCTCCGGTTGACGGTTTTGCAAAGGTAGCCTTGGAGCCTGTCCTGGAAGAAGATCGCGAGTTGGGCCATGATCTCCGGCCAGTTCCTCGTCCGCATCGTTCAGCGTTTCTCAGCTTCGGCGACCGCCAGATAGAACGCCTTGAACAGAGCGGTCTCCGTCGGAAAGACGCTTTTCCCTTCACGGTTTTCCTGACCCGACTGTTGAGGCTTTCAATCGGATTGGTGGTGTAAATCAGTCTGCGTACCGCTTCGGGATAGCAGAAGAAAGTCGATAGTTCTGGCCAATGCCGCTTCCAGGACATAACGACATGGGGATACTTCCGTCCCCAGACTTCCTCGAACTGAGCCAGCGCCATGAGGCCAGCCTCTTCAGTAGGAGCGGTATAGATCGAACGCAGGGAGGTGACAACCGTCTTGCGATCCTTTCAGGCCATCTGCGCCAGCTCATTCCTGACCTGGTGAACGAGGCAACGCTGGATTTCGGCCTGAGGGTACACGGCTCTGATCGCTTCAGGGAAGCCGGTCAGCCCATCCATTGCAAAAATAAGCACATCGTTGACGTCACGGTTCTTGAACTCATTGAGCGCCCCAAGCCAGTACCTGGCGGACTCACTTTGTCCAAGCCAGATGCCCAGAGCCCCCTTTTTTCCTTCCCGGTCAATGCCGACCATCAGGTAAGGGGCCTCGCGTCGAAGTTCAGTTTGCTACGTTCAGGCATCCGGTTCCCTCCTGCCGAAATGAGATTGCTCCAGGTCAACGCATAACGCGTCTTGATGCTTCGCGGGCAGTTATTCCTTTTGCCGCTTGGCTCTTCGGGTGAAAAGAACCGCCCATCCCATGCCTGCGCCTGTTACCATTCAGTGGTATGTTGTCAATGAAATATACCAGGGCCAGGAACCAGCCTTCACGCGCCGGTTCTCCCTTATTGGCGCGTGGTATCGGCCCGCCGATGCGCGGCTGTCCGCCTTTGCCGCGATGCGCTAGGAGGGCAGGGGGGCTCGTCCCTTTCTTGCCGCATGCCCGTTGCGCGCTTGTGCGAAAATAAAGGCTTGGCGTGGACTTTTTTCAATGCCTATGCTTATGGTTGTGAAAGAAAACATCCAGCGTCCATTCCGGACTCATGCGTTACAAGGGAAAGGGGAAGAAAAATGCCACGCAAGATCACCGTGTCATGTATCTTATCGGCGTTGTTTCTGATTTCCGTCTCCGCCAGCGGGTTGTGCGCGAACATGCGCATCGGCGGGTACTGGGAAAACTGGGCCGCCGCCATCAATCCGGGAAGCGGCGGGACGAGCGATCCTTCGTATTACGCGAACGATCTGCAATACTTCAATCTGGTCTACTATTCCTTCCTGACCCTCGCGCAAACGCCGAACCCGGACAACCCTCCCGTGGCCCAATGGAGCGGTCAGGCCATTTACGAAAGCATGACCGCCGCCGACGTGATCACCGTCATGACCGTGACCGATCCCTCCTGGGAAAACCCGTACGAATGGCAGCGGACCAAAATCCAGGCCATCATCGACGAATGCCACGCCAACGGGAAAAAATTCATCTGGGCCATCGGCGGCTGGTCCGACCTGACGCAAACGATCAGCGACGAACAAATTCCGGCCTTTGTCACGAAGTGCGTGAATCTCCTGAAACTCTCCGGCGACGGCATCGACTTCGACTGGGAGCATCTCAGCGCCGACGCGTCCATCGCGGCCCAGCAGCGCCGGGTGCTGGGCAAGGTCCTTCCAGCCCTGCGCCAGGCCCTTGATGAGAACGGCCTGTCCGGCAAGCTCCTCGGCTACACCACCCGCATGAACGCCTTCTGGAACAACGCCACCAGGCCCCAGGGCGTGACGGCCTACGACAGCGACGGCGAAGGCATCGACGTGGGCGCGGCCATGACCGAGGCGGGCTCCTCGTTCAACGATTGCGTCGACTGGGTCAATATCATGATGTACGACATCCCCCCCGGCGACATGGGCTACCCGTCGGGCTACACCCTGGGCGCCTACACGATGGTGCTCGGTTTCTTTCAGCAATACATGAACAAAAACAAGGTGGTCATGGGTTTCGAGCCCGGCGGGCAGGCGGCCGGGGGCGTGTGGGAAGGCATGGTTGTGGACAAGGAGGTCATCGACTACGTGGCCGCCCAGGGCTACGGCGGGATCATGTTCTGGGCGATCAACCAGGGCGCGCTGTCCCCCTCCACGGAAATCACCGGCGCCAACGCTCAGGAACTGGCGAAATACGCCAGCGAACTCACCCCGGTCGTGACCGGGGTTTTACCCCCCGCCGTTTTGACCCTCCTGCTGCTCGATTCCTAGGTTTTCGCGGGGCGCCTTCAAACGGCGCCCCGCGCTTCGCAACGCCAGGGCGAATTTCGCTTATTTCGGCGGTTTCTTGTCGTTCCGGTCGCTCGAAAAAAATTTCCAGTCATGCTTTCTGAGCCGCATCACGGGAAATTTCAGACGCAGGATGAGGACGGCCACGATCAACGCGGCGAGGAGAATCTCGTACCAGGAATTGTTCATGGCGGGCGCCTCCGATCGCGATGGGCGTTTGAGAGCGCCTTGATCCGCGGGGCGAATGATCCGCTGTCACGGCGCGTTCAGGCGGGTACGCCCTGTTCAGGATGAAAACGTGCGGCGAAGCGGCGTAAGGCCTCCGGGAAAGGGGGCGAAGGCCGCGCGATGCGCCAAGCGCGCCGCCCTCGGGGGAGGGCGCGTCCCCGCCCGTCCGGCTATTTGCCCTGGGCGCGCCGGGCCGTCACGGTCTCGCCGCCGATGCCCCAATTGTCCTCGTCCACCTCGTCGATGATGACGAACGTGGTGGCCGGATTCTTGCCCAGAACATCCACCAGGACATTCGTGACGCCCTTGACCACTTGCGCCTTCTGTTCGGCGGTGGCTCCTTTGGTGATGCGCACATTGACGTATGGCATGGTCCCTCCTTGATCGCGGCGGCGCGTCAGGCGCCTGCGGGAAAAAAACGGTCCGTTATCTCGTCCGCCTCGACGAGCCAGTCGGCGCGCTTTTCCGGCGTGCTCACGCAGACGATGCGAAACATGCGGCGGTAGAAATTCTTCACGCCGCAGAAATCGAAAATGCAATCCTTCCACAGCCGTTCCAGCGGGTCGCCGAAAATCTCGTTCTCGCGGGGCTCGGAGGTGTTCGACGTGTTGAAGACCACGGCGGCCCGGGCCTTGAGCAGCCCCACGGGCACGCCTTCGCCCTGGTCGCCTTCCTCGAACTGATAGGCCAGTCCCGGCCGGATCACCCGGTCGATCCAGCCCTTGAGCATGGCCGGCGGCTGGCCCCACCAGTTGGGGTGGACGATCACGACGCCGTCCGCCTCGGCCAGTTCCCGGCAATGCCGGGCGATATCGGGCGGAAGGTCCGCGTCGCGCGCGATTTCCGAAGCGGGCAGAACCGGATCGAACCCTTCAGCGTACAGGTCGTGAAAGATCGCCTCATGGCCGTTTTGCGAAAGTCTTGAAACCACGGTCCGGGCGATGGCCGCATTGAAGCTTTGCGGCGAGGGATGGCCCAGAATGACGAGTACGCGCATGCATAGCCTCCTGACATGAAAAAAAACGCGCCGCAAACGTCGCGGCGCGTCCCTTATGGCGCAAAACGCCGAAAGGCTCAATGCGGGGATGAGGGCCTATTCGCGGCCGCCGTCCTCGTCCGGGCGATACTCCAGAATGTCCCCCGGCGCGCAATCCAGATAGCGGCAGATGGCTTCCAGGGTGGAAAACCGGATGGCCTTGGCCTTTCCGGTCTTCAAGATGGACAGGTTCTGGGGCGTGATGCCGACCGCCTCGGCCAGATCCTTGGAGGCCTTTTTCCGGCGGGCCAGCATCACGTCCAGATTCACGACAATGGGCATGCGCGTTCCTTCATATGGTCAAGGCCTGTTCTTCCTCAAGCTTCCGGCCTTCGTCCATGACCCAGGAAATCAAAAGGACCATGGCGCCAAGCAGCAGGTTCACGGCTTCATCAGAACTGATCTCAACGGTGAGCATATGCTTGCCGGGGCCGTTTATCAGGGTCATGATGAGGCTGGAGAGCGGCGTGTGGAGAAAGCCCGCCCCGGCCCACCAGATGAGCGCAAAGCCGATGCGCCTGAAACAGCGCACGTTTTCCCCGGTGAAGATCATGCCCCGCATGTACAGGGAAAACAATCCGCGCAGCGCGGCCAGGGCGTACATGATCGCTCCGGCCGGAAGAAGTCCGGCCAGAAAGGCCAGACCCCGCACGTACAGGGGCTGGATCCGGCTCACATAGGCCGGGAACATCCTCGCCGTCATGTCCTCGGGAAGGTGGTTGAAAGTTATCCAGAAGACCGCCAGCGCAATGGGGGTGAACCAGAGCAGCGCCGTGCACAGCATCTTGAACCTGCGGCTTACCTTCCGGATTTTTTCGATATTTTCCATAGGCGTCATCCTCTTTGCAAAGGCGGGTTCAGAAGGGGGGATCACGAATGCAAATCCACCGGTTGCGGCGCTTGCAAAAGCCCGGCCAGATCGGACCGGAACTCCGCATCCAGATCCGAGGCCCCAAGGGCGTTGAAATATCCGGAGACGTTCCTGCCCCGGTCCGCTTCCAGTAAAAGAGCGCCCGTGTCCGCGTCAATAAGGCGAGCCCGGTATCTGAAGCCGCCGCGCACGGCCCAGTAGGGCGGTAACAGGCTCACGGTCAGATCGCCGTCATAGCGTTCAAGACAAATCACGGCCACGGTCCGCGCCCCGCACGCCTTGGCCGCCCGGGCCATATCCAGATCGCCCGACGCTGGCCAGTCCTTCGTCCCGAGGCATTGCGTGAAACGTTCCTCCGGAAAGAGGCTGGTCTCGGGAACGGCGCCCACAACCTCCCGGACGATGGCGGCGGTCCGGCTCTCCTTTTCCGCCAATCGCGGCTGGCCAGGCGGCAGGGCCTGTCTGAAAAGAACCACTGTGGGGCCGAGGCCCCGTTCAAGTTCGGAAAACATGCCCACCGAGATGTCCGTGGCTTCCCTGTTCACGCATCCCGACAGGCTGAGCAGTACAATGAGCGGGAGATACAGACGGTTCATATCGCCTCCATGGCCGCCGTGCGGCCATGGGCCGCGCATGCGTTCCTCGTTCCTTCCCGTTGCGGCGGGGCCGTCCGCGCATTGCGGAGAGCCCCGTATGATTCGGGCGCGAATGCGCCCATACCTTTTTACCTATACGCCGCGTGGCCTGCGCGGCGATGTGGCGCGCTGAGTTGTTCTTATGCGATGATTAATTATTGTGCAACAGTAATTTTTTAAAATAAATCATGAAGAGCCGCCAAGGAAAGGCGCGCGAAATCGCGCAAGGAAAGTCAAGCGGGCCGGGCGGTTCGCGGGCAAAAGGGGGAGCGGAGGGACCATGAGCGAGGACAAGAACGGATACCGGCAACGGATGCTGCGGGCGCTGGTTTACCTGGAAAAACGCCTGGGGGAGCCGGTCTCCCTGGAGGATCTGGCCCGGGAGGCGCATTTTTCGCCCTATCATTTCCATAGGATTTTCACGGGAATGGTCGGCGAGTCGGTCAAGGCCCATATACGGCGGCTGAAGCTGGAGCGGGCGGCGACCATGCTGGTTCTGAGCAGCCGCCCGGTCACGGACATCGCCCTGGAGGCGGGCTACGAGGCGCATGCCGCCTTCACCAGGGCCTTTAAGGCCCATTTCTCGGAAAATCCCTCCGCATACCGCGAATCGGGGCGGGAACGGCTTGCCGCGGGACGCTATTACGCCCCGACCCGGACCCCAAACGAGCGCCTGGAGCGCACAAAAGGAGAGATCTTTATGGAAGCGGCGATCGAGTTTTTTCCCAAGACCAAGGCGCTGTTCGTGCGGCACGTGGGCCCCTACGCCGAATGCGGGAAGGCCTGGGAAAAGGTTTGCGCCTACGCTGGGCGCAAAGGCTATTTCAGGGGCGCGCCTCTGGTGGCAGGCCTGTGCCACGACGACCCGGAAGTGACCGCGCCGGAGCGCATCCGCTACGACGCCTGCCTGGGCCTTGGCGAGGATGTGGAGCCGGAAGGGGAAGTGGGGGTCCAGGAGATCGGCGGCGGCGAATACGCCATGGCCGTGCACGAGGGGCCGTACGAGAATCTGCACAAGACCTATGCCGCCCTTTTCGGCGAATGGGGCCCGCAAAGCGGCCGGGAGTTCGCGGCCGCGCCCTCCATCGAGGTCTACCTGAACGACCCGCAAACCACGCCGCCCGAGGCGCTCCTGACCAAGGTCTACGCCCGGCTGGAGCCGAAATAGGTTCAAGCGCGCGGGGACGCTCCGGCGTCCCCGCGAGCGGGCGGTAACGCCTTGAAAAAACAGCTGTTTCGCAAGCTTCGGCGCAGGGCGCGCGACCAATCCAAGACCGTGCGTGGATGAACGCGCCCGGGTTTGGAGAGCGTGATTGGGCGCTGCGGCCGCTTCTCGTGTCGCGTTCTCGAAAAACATGTTCCAGTTCTTCGAGGGTAAAGACAACTATTTCAGAGTGTTAGCAGAAAGACAAGCGTCCGCTTTCTTCGTGGACGCCACACTAGGCGCGCAGGAGCAACGCGGCGTATGCGGCCGCGCCGATCAGAAAGCCCGCGAATTTCCCGGCGCTCTCGTCCGGCAGTTCCTCCTTCATCACGTTCATGATGGTTCCGCCCGCCAGAAAGGCGAAAAGCGCCGTCACGAAGGCCTCGTGCACCGGCGTGACCACGCCCGCAGCCCAGCCCAGAATGACCGCCCCGGCCAGCAGGTAGCGTCCGAACCGCTTGTGAACCTCATGGAAATGGCGGCGCAGGCCGTAATCGTTCACCGCCAGATACAGCGCCATGGCCGCGAAATAATAAAACAGGCCCGAGGGATTCGGAAACTCGCGCCGGGTGAGCAGATAGCCGATCATGAGGTTGAACAGGGCGTAAAACATGAGATGGATCCAGAACACCCCGGAATCGCTTCCCAAAGGGCCTCCCTTGTTCCAGCGCCGGGCCATGAGGGCCAGCCGGTCCAGTCCGTAAAACAGGATCATGCCGAGAAGGGCCAGAAGATAGACATGACGGTCGAAAAGCCCGACCAGCGGCGTGTTCAGATTCTGGATGAGGCTTTGCCCGGCGCACAGGTTGGGCAGGATGAAGATGAATACGTAGGCCACGGAGGCGCCGCCCGCAAGCGACAGCCATGTCGGCCTGCCCGCCGTGCGAGCCGGTCCTCCCCGGCCGGACAGGATGTGCACGAGGGCCAGAAATGCGGCCATGGCGGCGGTGAGCTGGACCATGCGTTCCCCCCGATGCGGCGTCCGCATCCTTGATGGACTCTGATCCCGTGTCCTACCGCAAAATACCGGGCGCCACAATCGCGCGGACGCGGAATTCGCATGACAATCCGGCGGGATGGACCGCCCGGCAACGCTGGATAAAGACGGCCGCCCCTGGTATTGCTGGAAGCGGACAAGGCTTGGCGACCCGCTACGGCGGCATTGGCTGCGGGCCCCGCCGCGCGGGGCCGTTCCCAGCCCTTCCAACCGCAACATGATGAACGTTTTTTCCCTCCCAGGATGATGCCGAGAACGCCGCGAGAGTCGCGGCGATAAACGAACGCAAGGGCAAGGCGCCTGAAATCCGGCGCGCGGAGGACGAAATGCCTAGAATCGGCGTGCTTCTTTCCGGCTGCGGCAATATCGACGGCGGAGAAATCCACGAGTCCACGCTGACGCTTCTCTTCCTGGCCCAGGCCGGGGCGGACGCTTTCATTTTCGCCCCGGACGTTCCCTTCAAGGTGGTGAACTACCTGACCAAAAAGCCCACCGGCGAAACCCGCAGCGTCCTTCTGGAGGCCGCCCGCATCGCCCGGGGAAACATCACGGACATCAAAACCGTCCGGGCGGACGACATGGACGCCCTGATCATCCCGGGCGGCTCCGGCCTGCCGCACAACCTGTGCGATTTCGCGACCAAAGGCCCCAAGGCCACGGTCAACCCGGACGCGGCCCGGCTCATCACGGACATCCACGCCTCGGGCAAGCCGCAAGGCGCCATCTGCATCGCGCCCGTGCTGCCCGCCCTGGTCCTCGGCGCGCATAAGCCGAAACTCACCATCGGAAACGACATGGGCGTGGCTAAGGCCCTGGAAGCCTGCGGCGCGGTCCACGAAGCCCGCGCGGTGGACGAAATCTGCGTGGACGAAAAAAACAAGATCGTCACCACCCCGGCCTACATGCTCGGCCCGGGCATCAGCGACATCGCCAAGGGCATCGAAAAACTGGTCAAACAAATCCTCGCCATGGCGTAGGAGAAACATGCCTCCGGCGGCCAGGGGGGAACCGTCTTAAGGAGAAGGTCCCCCCTGGACCCCCTTCCAGATCGGAAGAGCGTCGTGTAGGGAAAGAGTGTAGATCTCGGTGGTC